>CAZGSW010000001.1:0-15071 GCA_964528635.1 uncultured Rhodoplanes sp.
ATACGACGACCACGCGTCCCTGCGAGGACGAAAGTTCGTTCGGGAGGTTTACTAGACGCATCCGGATACCGTCGCTGAGGTCAGTTGTTCTCCCGCATCTGATCGCGCTGCCGCCTGTTACGCCAGAGCGCGAAGACCAGGATGACGACGACGGTCAGAAGAAGGCCGAGCATGCCGCGAACGATGAGGTAACGCGGTGTGTCGTCCGCATAGAGCCAGTTCGGTATCCACGAGAGGATGTGAAAGATGGCTTCAGAAATCCACGACAACACCCGCCTGTCCTCCGTTTATTTCTTGGACGATAGGCCTCATTGTCCCTTTGACGTAAGCCAAAAACGTGCCCGTACCTCTCTGCATCGATCGGCTGCAGGACCTGTCGGAATGCAGATCCTGAGACAGGGTCAGGCTCTACTCAACCGCCTGTACTCTCTTGACATAAATCAAAATCGTTGGCCTGCCGCGTGCATGATTGCAGCGAGATTTGTTCGCGCCGGTGTCCGGCGCAACGTACAGATTCCAGAGATGGCGGTGAAACACGCTTCCAAAGATACTGATCACGTTTCACTGCATCTGCGCATTGCGTCGATCAGCGCGGTGCTCGCGGTCATGATCGCCTTGATTGCGATCGTTCTGCTATAGTTTCCGCCAAAAGGGGCACAATTTCCATTATTCCATAAAGAGTCTCGGCCGTACCACGCGTACAAACATGTCAGTCAGGCAAGGTCATCGATGAGTTCGGCTGTTCATCCTGCTGCTCCGCACCATCTTCCGGCCTTCGTCACCGCGCCGGGGGAGAGCGATGTTCTGATGATCGCAATGGCCGTCGTTCTGATGGCGGCGGTGCTGGGCGTCGGCAACCTTTTTCTCCGGCTGCACACGCTGCCGGAGCGGATGGCGCACCGATCGCAGAAGTTGCAGTTCGAAGTGGTTGCAGTCCTCGGTTTGCTGGCGCTCTTTACGCACCAGCATGTGTTCTGGGTGGCCGGCTTGCTGCTGGCGTTGGTCGATCTGCCCGATTTCGGAACGCCGCTGCGCCGCATCGCGGGCTCCGTGGAAAGCATGGCCGGCATCGCACCGGGCGAAGGAGCGGCCGCAGCGGACGAATCCGAGCGGAACCGTCAGAGCACGTCCGACAAGCACGAGGATCGCGCCGCCCATGCTTGAGCTCATGCTGTGCTCGCTTTTCACGCTGGTGCCGGACTATCTCTATCGCCGCTATGTTCAGGGCAAGCGGATCGGCCGCGAAATCACGCTGTATTCGGTCTGGTTCGAGTTGCGATGGGGTATCGTCGGATGCCTGATGCTCACCGTCGGGCTGATCACGACGATTTTCTACTTCCATCCGTCCACGACCTCGGTCGTCTCATTCTTCCGGACCGTGCCCATTATCTCCGAGACGAACGGGCGCGTGGCGGAGGTGTTCGTGAAAGTCAGCCAGCGGGTCGAAAAAGACCAGCCGATCTTCAGGCTCGACGATTCCAGGCAGCGCGCCGAAGCCGAGACCGCCCGGCGCCGCGTCGCCGAAATCGATGCGCAGATCACCCTGGCGCAGAACGAACTCGCGGTTGCCGAGGGCCAGTTGCAGCAAGCGAGAGGAACTCACAAACAGGCCGTGGACGAACTGGAAACCAAGCAGGAGCTCAACCGTCGCGGCGCCGACATCGTGGCGCGGCGCGAGATCGAGCGCCTCGAAAACCTGGTCGCGACGCGGGTGGGGGCGGTGGATTCGGCCATTTCGTCGAAGCAGGCTGTCGAAACGCGTATCTCGACGGTCCTTCCCGCGCAGAAAGCCAGTGCCCAGGCCGCGCTGGCCCAGGCAAATGTGGATTTGGAGAAAACGGTGATCCGGGCAGGAATTTCCGGCCGGGTCGAGCAGTTTGCCCTTCAGGTCGGAGACATCGTCAATCCATTCATGCGGGCAGCCGGTGTCCTGATTGCCGACGGCCCCGGGCGCCGCGTGCTGCATGCCGGGTTCGGGCAGATCGAGGGGCAGGTCATAAAGCCCGGCATGCTGGCGGAGGTGACCTGCATCTCCAATCCGTGGACGGTGATCCCGCTGGTGGTTACGTCCGTGCAGGACTTCATTGCCACAGGCCAGTTTCGCGGCGGAGAACAGCTCATCGATCCTGCGCAGGTCGTACGACCGGGTACGATCCTCGCGTATATGGAAGCGCTTTACCCGGGCGGTCTTGATAACGTGGTACCGGGCAGCAGTTGCATCGCAAACGCCTACACGAGCAACCACGACAAGCTGGCGTCCAAGGATATCGGCTTTTTCCGCTGGCTCGGCCTGCATGCGATCGACGCGGTCGGCGTCGTGCATGCGATGCTGTTGCGCATCCAGGCGTTACTGCTGCCGATCAAGACACTGGTCTTCAGCGGGCACTAAATTTCCCCAGCGGCAGCACCCCATCGGGCTGCCGGCTCTGTGCAGTGGGTGAGCCGACTCCACAGCACGTCTATAGATTCGAAGATCTGTCTTGGTGCACTTCAGATTGAGGCAGGACGATCCGGAAGATTGCTCCCTGCGGCCTGGAGGCCGAGGCCGTAAGCTGGCCCTGGTGGCGTTCAACGATCATCCGGCAAATAGACAATCCCAGACCCATTCCTCGAGGCTTTGTCGTAACGAACGGCTCGAATATCGTTTTGCCATCGTGTTCTTCGGTGAATCCAGAGCCCGTGTCCTCGATTTCGATGGCGATTGCTCCGGACTCGATCGGCACCGTCTTGATCTTCAACCTTCGGGGGCCGTTGACGGCGGTCATGGCCTCCATTGCGTTCTGCACCAGATTTATGATGACCTCCTGCAATTGGCCCCTGTTGCCCATGATCGGCGGCAACGCGGGTGCCATCACCACGACTGTTTCAATCTTTTGCATCTCCAATTCAGTGTCAAAATTGCGCAAGACCTCAACTATCAAACTATTGAGGTCAATTTCCGACCTTGTTGCCTCCGTCCTTCCGAACAGCTCTCGAACATTGTCGAACACCTGACTTGTTCGATAGCTGGCTTCAACCATTCTCTCCACGACACTTTCAATTCGTTCAAGCTCGAGAGGTTGTTGACGAAGAAAGCGCAGAGCCGCACGTCCGGAGGACGTAACGCCCGTCAGCGGTTGTCTTACCTCATGCGCAATTGCCGATACGACTGCTTCCAGATTCATGAGTTTGTTGCTTTGCTCGCGTCGCAATGTTTCGTTGAGCCGCGCGAGACGTACATACAATCGCGTCGTTTCGATCAAAAGGACAACAAGAACAATGCTCGACGTGATGATCGAAAATATACGCCCCGCATAAAAGCCGATGCTGAAACGGACACTGGGCAGCAAGCCGCTGAAGACCAGTTCGCCAATGAACACGACCGAGACGACCATGAGCCATTGATCAAGCACCGAACGGCGGCGGGAAAATAAAATCACAAATGCAGCCGCGCAAATGAGAATGACAAACGAAACAGGATAGATCACGATCGGACTCAAGCGAGTCTTATCGAGAATGATCGGCGGAAGCAGCGTTGATCCTGCGGTGGCAAGCCAGGTCAGGGCGCACACGAGGACGATGACCGCGACTGTCGTCCAGCCGATCGTGCTCAGCACGGAGGGGCCGGAATTGGCATCTTCCGGTTTGCGATCCTTGAGGACTGCGTAGCCGAGCAGCGCGGCGGCAAAACCGAGATGCCAGAAGATAAACAGCCATGATCCGGTTTGAATATTGGCGCCTAGAAGACCGGCAGCCGAGAATGCGCCGGCAAAGGTAAGTGAATGAGGAATAACTATGATCGCCGTAAACAAATATCCGGTCGCGAGCACCAAGAGCGAGCGTGAACGGGAGATCGAGAATTGAGCGTACAGCAGGATTGCGGTGACCAGATCCGTGACGAACACGATGGCATTCAAGGAGGGAAAGAATGCATTGAGCTCTACCAATGGCACGGCGGAAAACGGAGCAACGGCAAGGAAGCTCAGGATCGCAATTGCAGCCACGAGGATTGCCGAACGTGTTTGCCGTGCTGTCGGCGGCAAATCCTCCAGCATCCACGTAAGGGGGCGGTCTTCTTCGCTGGGGGCCAAGATTGATGCCTTTTAACCTGCTGTGCAGGTCATATTAGGATCAAAAATTGGAAAGTTGAATTCGCTGGACAACGGCATCGTGTACATCGTCGGCAGGTATCATGTTGTCATAGCGTGCGCATCGGCTGGGGGCGGAGGAGGGCGTCCGCGACCACGCATTCCCGCAATAGTCCGTCGATGTCTTCTGTCTGTTGATCAGCCTTGAAGGCCAGGGGCGACGCCGGACCTCATTGAACGAGCGGAATTGCGGTGCCGTCAAGATCGGCGCCTTGAACATCGGCTTTCCCGGCCAGGATGCGGACATATTGATGAAGCGCCTTCTGCTCGACGGCCACGCGCAGACGCTCGGCGATCTGCTCGCGTACCAGTTCGAATGGCAGTTTGGTGCCGGGGATGTGCTGGTCCACGGCGACGATGTGAAAGCCATGGCGCGTCTTGACGACCTCGCGCAGCAGGCCAGTAGGGCCGAGCCTGAACAGCGCCTCCTCAAACTCGGGAACGGTGTCGCCTCGGCCGATCTGGCCAAGGTTGCCGCCCTGCAGGCCCGAAGGGCAGTTGGACAGTTCGGCGGCGAAGGCAGCGAACCGCTCCGGCTCACGCAGCAACGTGTTCAGCGTGCTTTCGGCGCGAGCCCTGATCTCGGGAATGTTCACCCGGGGCGTCACCTGGAAAAGGATGTGACGCGCGTGGACCAGATCGCCATTGTCGGATGCGTCCGGGTGCTGTTCGTAATAGCGGCGGCATTCCGCCTCGGTCGGCTCGGGCGTGACCACCTCCTGCGCCAGCATCCTTTCGATGGCGTCGTCGATGGTGGTCCGGTTGGTGTCGTCCCGGCGGAGCAGCTCCAGCGCAACTGCCCGCTGTCGCAGCAGCTCGCGGGTGGCCGCGAACGCAGGCGTGGTGTCGTCGCCGACCTCGACGGCGATGCCGTTGACGGTGACGCTCATGAACGAACCGGCTCCTTGGCGCGCGTCTTCGGTGTACGCACGATCTGATAGGGCCGGAACAGGTAGGAGAGCGTCCCCACGCCGCTCCAGATGTGGATCATGCGGGTGAAGGGCGAGACCAGGAACAGCGTGAAGCCGAGCAGGATATGCAGCTTGTAGGTGAGCGGCACGTCGACCATGGTCGCCGCCACGCTGCTATCGAACGTCACGATGCCTTTGACATAGCTGGTCAGGGTTTCAAACAGGACGCCGTCCATGTGGAAGGCGGACAGCGGCACCGTGAGCAGGCCGAGCGCCAGTTGTACCCACAGCATGAGCGAGACCGCGATATCCCATTTGCGACTGTTGAGGCGAATGCGCGCGTCGCCGAGCCGGCGTGCGAGCAGGATCGTCATCCCGACGATGGCGACGAGGCCGGCGAGGCCGCCAATGACCATTGCCAGCAGTTGATGCGCGACCGGCGTGAAAGCCCAGTCGATCGCCCAATGTGGCGCCAGGAAGCCGACGAAATGGCCGAGGATGACAACGATGACGCCATAATGGAAAAGATTCGAGCCGAGCCGAAGCTGGCGCTTGCGAAGCATCTGCGAGGAATCGCTTTTCCAGGTGTAGGGTTCGCGGTCGAAGCGGATCAGGCTGCCGATCAGGAGCACGACGAGGCAGACATAGGGATAGACCCCGAACAGGAGCGTGTTGACATAAGGGTTCGTCAACATGATCGAGCCTCCGCTTTCGTGACGTCAGGCCGCGCTGCGCCCACATCCTCGAAGGCGGGGCGCTCGGCCCAGTTGTGATCGATCGCTTCCAGCCGTTCTTTCACGGCGGGGATCTTCCCGGGATCGAGTGGCGTTTCGCCGGCTATGACGATCAGGGCCTGGAGCACCGCGGCGTAGGAGCTTTGCCGCGCCAGCAGCGAGCGGCCGATCCCGGCCAGGATGTGCGCGCAGTCGGAGAGCATGTCGTGCGCTTCGGTCATATCGCGACAGCTCAGGTATTCGAGGATGACCGGCAGATAATCCGGCAGCTCCGGGGCCGTCAGCTCGAAACCCGCGCTCTTATAGAGTTGCTTGAGCTCGACCATCGCGTTGCCGCGATCCCGGCTGTCGCCGTGCAGGTGCTCGAATAGATGCAGCGACAGCGCGCGGCCGCGGTCGAACAGGTCGACGTAGCGCTCCTCTGCCGCAAGGCGATCGCCGCGGCCGATCTCGTCGATCAGGTGCAGCAAGTCGCGCTGCTGCGGCGGGGGGATCAGCGGCGAGTTGCGGATGACGTCGGCGATTTCCGGAAGAGCGGCGTGCATCTCGTCGGTCGGATAGGACAGCAGCGCGCTTAATGCCTTGAACGTCAGCATCGGCGGTTTCCTCAGGTGTCCAGGTGGCGGATCGGGGTCAGCTTTCGCCGCCCCATCTTGCCGCCGAACAGGGTCGAATGTGGCGGTCCGAAATCGCAGCCGTTGCCGAACGTGAAGCCGCAGGCGTTCTTCAGCCCATAGGCATCCTCGGCCTGCTCGCGGTGGCTGGTCGGAATGACGAAACGGTCCTCGTAGTTGGCGATGGCGAGATAGCGGTGCATCTCCTCGACCTCCATCCGCGACAATCCAGCCTGCGCCAGCACGGCATCGCCTTCGTCTTCACCAAGCTGTCGCCGGCGGAAGTAGATGCGCATGGCAAGCATCCGCTCGAGCGCGCTCACGATCGGTTCTTCCGCTCCTGCGGTTAGCAGGTTGGCGAGATAGCGCACCGGAATGCGCAGCGAGCGTACGTCGGGCAGGTCACCGACGGACTCGATCGCGCCGGCATTGGCGTGCGACTGGATCGGCGACAGCGGCGGCACGTACCAGACCATTGGCAGTGTGCGGTATTCCGGATGCAGCGGGAAAGCGATCTTCCAGTCGACCGCCATCTTGTAGGCTGGCGAACGCTTGGCCGCCTCGATCCAGGCGTCAGGCACGCCGTCGGCGCGCGCCTGCGCCTCCACGGCCGGATCGTTGGGATTGAGGAATAGCTTGAGTTGGGCCTGATAGAGGTCCTTCTCATCCTCGACGGCGGCGGCCTGCTCGATGCCGTCGGCGTCATAGAGGAGAACGCCGAGATAGCGGATGCGGCCCACGCAGGTCTCGGAGCAGACTGTCGGCTGGCCGGCTTCGATGCGCGGATAACAGAAGATGCATTTCTCCGCCTTGCCTGAGGTCCAATTGTAATAAATCTTCTTGTAGGGACAGCCCGACACGCACATGCGCCAGCCGCGACATTTGTCCTGGTCGATCAGAACGATGCCGTCCTCCTCGCGTTTGTAGATCGAGCCGGACGGACAGGAGGCGACGCAACTCGGATTGAGGCAATGCTCGCACAGCCGCGGCAGATACATCATGAAGGTGTTCTCGAACTGGCCGTAGATGTCCTTCTGCACGGCCTCGAAATTGTAGTCTTGCGAGCGCTTGTCGAACTCGCCGCCGAGAATTTCCTCCCAGTTCGGGCCCCACTCGATCTTCTCCATGGGCCGCCCGGTGATGAGCGACAGCGGACGCGCCACCGGCGAGGTCGGAAGTTCGGGCGCTTTCTGAAGGTGTTCGTAGTCGAAGGTGAACGGCTCGTAGTAGTCGTCGATTTCCGGCAGGTGCGGGTTGGCGAAGATCTTCGCCAGCACGGCAAGCCGTCCACCCTGCCTGGGCACGATCTTGCCGCTTTTCTTGCGCTCCCAGCCGCCGCGCCAGCGCTTCTGATTTTCCCAGTCCTTGGGATAACCGATGCCGGGCTTGGTCTCGACGTTGTTGAACCACGCGTATTCCATGCCCTGACGTGAGGTCCACACCTGCTTGCAGGTAACCGAGCAGGTGTGGCAGCCGATGCACTTGTCGAGGTTGAGAACCATCGCCACCTGAGCACGGATTTTCATGATGCAGCTCCTGCAACGGCGCGATCGACAGGATTGGAATGGTCAAGCCAGTCGATCTTGACGAGCTTGCGCACGATGACGAATTCATCGCGGTTCGAACCGACGGTTCCGTAATAGTTGAAGCCGTAGGATAGCTGTGCGTAGCCGCCGACCATGTGCGTCGGTTTCAGCACTGCGCGCGTCACCGAGTTGTGGATGCCGCCGCGCTGGCCGGTGATCTGGGACGCCGGCACGTTCACGATCTTTTCCTGCGCGTGATACATCATGCACATCCCGGCCTGCACGCGCTGGCTGACCACGGCGCGGGCGGCGATGGCGCCGTTGGCGTTGAAGAGCTCGATCCAGTCGTTGTCGACGATCCCCGCCGCTTTAGCGTCGGTCTCCGACAGCCACACGATCGGCCCACCGCGGGAAAGCGTGAGCATGATGAGGTTGTCGGTGTAGGTCGAATGGATGCCCCATTTCTGGTGCGGCGTGATGAAATTGAGAACGATCTCCTTTTCGCCGTTGCTGCGGGTCTGCAGCATGTCGCCGACGGTCCGGGTGTCGATCGGCGGCCGATAGACGGCAAATCCTTCGCCGAAATCGAGGAGCCAGCGGTGATCTTGATAGAATTGCTGGCGTCCCGACAGCGTACGCCAGGGGATCAACTCGTGGACATTGGTGTAGCCCGCGGTGTAGCTGACATGCTCGCTTTCGATGCCGGACCATGTCGGTGACGAGACGATCTTGCGTGGCTGCGCCTGAATGTCGCGGAACCGGATCTTCTCGTCCTCGCGGGTTTCGGCGAGATGCGTGTGGTCGCGGCCTGTGATCTTGCCGAGAGACTGCCATGCCTTGACCGCAACCTCGCCGTTGGTCTCGGGCGCGAGATAAAGGATGGTCTCGGCGGCATCGATATCGCTCTCGATGCGGGGACGTCCGTGGGTCGGGCCGCCGTCGTCGACGCGATAGTTGAGCGCGCCAAGCCCATTCACTTCGTCCTGCGTGTTCCAGGAGATGCCCTTGCCGCCGTTGCCGAGCTTGTCGGCGAGCGGCCCGAGCGCCGTGAAGCGGCGATAGGTGTTCGGATAGTCGCGCTCGACGACCGCAATCTGCGGTGCGGTGACGCCGGGAACGAGGTCGCACTCGCCTTTCTTCCAGTCCTTGACGCCGAATGGCTGCGCCAGTTCGCCCGGCGTATCGTGCTGGATCGGCGTGAGCACGACGTCGCGCTCGACGCCCAGATGGTCCTTGGCAAGCTCTGAAAAGCGCCGGGCGATGGTCTTGTAGATGTCCCAGTCGCTGCGGGCCTCCCAGACCGGATCCACCGCCGCCGACAGCGGATGGATGAAGGGATGCATGTCCGAGGTGTTGAGGTCGTTCTTTTCGTACCAGGTTGCGGTCGGCAGCACGATGTCGGAATAGAGGCAACTCGTCGACATGCGGAAGTCGAGCGTGGTGACGAGATCGAGCTTGCCCTCCGGTGCCGGATCGCGCCACGCCACGTCGCGCGGCTTGTCGGCGTTCATTTCGCCGAGATCCTTGCCTTGCAGGCCGTGCCGTGTGCCAAGGAAATGGCGCAGGAAATACTCGTGACCCTTGCCGGACGAGCCGAACAGGTTTGAACGCCAGATGAACAGGTTGCGTGGGAAGTTGACGGGATTGTCCGGGTCCTCGCAGGACATCGTAATCCGGCCGGACTTGAGGCCGGCGACGACGTGCTCCTTGACCGGGATGCCAGCCTCCTCGGCCTCCGCCGCGAGATGCAGCGGGTTGCAGGCAAGCTGCGGGGCGGAGGGCAGCCAGCCCATGCGCTCGGCCTTGGCATTGAGGTCGATCATGCTGCCGCGATATGGCGCAGGATCGGCGAGCGGCGACAGCAGGTCAGCCACATCGATCTTCTCATAGCGCCATTGGTCGCTGTGCGCGTAGAAGAACGACGTGCCGTTCATGTGGCGCGGCGGCCGTACCCAATCGAGAGCGAAGGCCAGCATGGTCCAGCCGGTCTGCGGCCTGAGCTTCTCCTGTCCGACGTAATGCGCCCAGCCGCCGCCGGAGATGCCGACTGTGCCGCACATCATCAGCATGTTGATGATGGAGCGATAGCCCATGTCCTGGTGGTACCAGTGGTTCATGCCGGCGCCGATGATCACCATCGAGCGGCCCTTCGTCTTCTCCGCGTTCTCGGCGAAGCCGCGCGCGACGCTGATCGCATGCGCGGCGGAAACGCCGGTGATCTGCTCCTGCCAGGCCGGTGTGTACGGCACGTTGTCCTCGAAGCTCCTGGCGCAGGCGCCGCCGAGACCGCGGTCGAGCCCGTAGTTGGCACAGAGCAGGTCGAACACCGTTGCCACGAGCGTCTCGCCGTCGGCGAGCTTAAGCTGCCGGACCGGCACGTTGCGCATGAGCACGTCGCCGCCCTGGTCGTTGCTGCGGAAATGCTCGTGCGGCTTGCCGCCGAAATACGGGAAGGCGACAGCGGCGACCGCATCGCGATTGTCGATAAGCGACAGCGCGAGACGCACGGTCTCGCCGGTCTCGCCGTCCTTTTCCTCGATGTTCCAGCGCCCCTTCGGCTCGCTTTCGGCCGGCCAGCGGTAGCCGATCGAGCCCTGCGGCACGACCGGTGCGTGGGTCTCCTCGCTGATCGCCACGGTCTTCCAGGCTGCGCGGTCGGAGGTCGGGGCGGCGGGCAGGTCGCTCTGCCGCACGTAGCGATCCGGCACGAACCGTTCGCCATCCTTGCGCAGCCGCACCAGCATCGGCATGTCGGTGTAGCGTCGGCAATAGTCCTGGAAATAGGGCGCCTGCCGGTCGATGAAGAATTCCTTCAGGATGACGTGCCCCATCGCCATGGCGAGCGCGGCGTCGGTGCCCTGCTTGGGATGCAGCCAGAGATCGGAAAGTTTGGCGACCTCGGCGTAGTCCGGTGTTACAGCGACAACCCGTGTGCCATTGTAGCGCGCCTCAACGAAGAAATGAGCGTCCGGCGTGCGCGTCTGCGGGACGTTCGAGCCCCAGGCGATGATGTATCCGGAATTGTACCAGTCGGCCGATTCCGGCACGTCCGTCTGTTCGCCCCAGGTCTGCGGGCTCGATGGCGGCAGGTCGCAATACCAGTCGTAGAACGACAGCAGCGTACCCCCGATCAGGCTGAGATAGCGTGCTCCGGAGGCGTAGGACACCATCGACATCGCGGGAATCGGCGAGAAGCCGACGATGCGGTCGGGGCCGAAGGTCTTGATCGTGTAGATGTTGGCGGCCGCGATGATCTCGTTCGCTTCCTCCCAGGTCGAACGCACGAAGCCGCCGCGTCCGCGCATTTCCTTGTAGGACCGGGCCGTCTCCGGATCGCCGGCGATCGAGGCCCAGGCATCGACCGGCGCGAGCGTCTTTCGCGCCTCGCGCCAGGCCCTGGCGAGGCGGCCGCGCACCATCGGATACTTGATGCGGCTCGCGCTATAGAGATACCAGCTATAGGACGCGCCGCGCGAGCAGCCGCGCGGTTCGTGATTGGGCATCCCGGCGCGGGTGCGCGGATAGTCGGTCTGCTGCGTCTCCCAGGTGACCACGCCGCTTTTGACGTAAATCTTCCAACTGCACGAGCCGGTGCAGTTCACGCCGTGCGTCGAGCGCACGATCTTGTCGTGCTGCCAGCGCTGCCGGTAGCCTTCCTCCCACATCCGGTCTTCGTCGCGAAGCTCGCCATGGCCGCCGGCGAAGGATTCACGCTGTCTTGTCAGGTATGTCATCCGTTCGAGGAAATGACTCATGTCGCAGCTCCTGTCATGCCGCTCGCGGCGCCGACGGGTTGGCTTGGCGGATGGTGAGGCGCCTTTCCCATGGCCGGGGCCTGACGGACTTCGGTGAAATAGATGAGAATGAGCGACACCCAGACGATGCCGTAGAGCAGCATGAAGCAGCTCGAGTTGATGCCGAACAACCAATCCAGCATGGCGCCGAACATGATCGGCAGAAGAAAGCCGCCGAGACCGCCGGCCATGCCGACGATGCCCGAGACCACGCCCATGTTCTCCGGAAAATCGTCGCCGATATATTTGAAGGTCGAGGCCATGCCGAAGGCGAAGGCCATGCCCAGGATGAATAGCAAGGCGGTGAACAGCCAGCTCGGCCACGCGATCGAGAAGCCCAGCGGTCCGTTGATGGTGTGCACGATCAGGTCGGTCTTGGGATAGGACAGAAGGAACAGGCAGACCCACGCCACCCACAGCACCCACCAGGTCACCGCATGGGCGCCGAAGCGGTCCGACAGCCAGCCGCCGACGGCGCGGAACGCCCCGGCGGGAAGCGCGAAGCATGCGGCCAGCAGCGCCGCCTGCTTGATCGAGAGGCCGTATTCCGACTTGAAATATTGCGGCATCCAGATCGCCAGCGCGGTGAAGCCCCCGAATACGATCGAGTAGTACTGGCAGTATTTCCAGACGCGCGGATCGCGCAGCACGGTCAGTTGCTGCATCATCGAAGGCGGGGCCGTGGTGGTGGTGCGCGCCGGATCCGGCGCCGAGAATATCCAGAACAGCGCCGCAGTGGCGACCAGCGCCGCCGCGTATATCTTTGGCACGACCTGCCAGCCGTAGGCATCGATGAGGGGCGGCGCCACGAACATGTTGAGCGCGGCGCCGACCGTGCCGGCACCGAAGAAGCCCATGGCGAACCCGCGGCGTTCCTTCGGGAAGAAGCGCGCGACATAGGGCGTTCCGACCGAGAATGAGGCGCCGACCAGGCCCAGGGCAAGGCCCAGAAGAAGGAATTGCCAGAGCGTTTCCGCATAGGCGGACATCCAGACCGGAACCGCGCAGCCGAGCAGCAGGATGAGCATGATGCGGCGGCCGCCGAAACGGTCGGTCCAGATGCCGAGCGGCAGGCGGAACAGCGCACCGGTGAGAACCGGCGTCGCCGTCAGGAGGCCGAATTGCGTGGAATCAAGGTCGAGTTGGGCGCGGATCGGAATTCCGGTCACGCCGAACATCATCCATACGGCGAAGCAAACCGTGAAAGCCCAGGTCGTGACCAGAAGGACTGACAGGCTTCTGAGCTTTGACATTCGCGCTCCTGTTCTGGAGAGGGAACGAGAACATGCTTCTGCAAGTGGCGGTCTGGCTGGATGCACGGCACTTGCCCCATCCTGAACTTGGGATTGGCGCGTGCCAAGCCCCGGCTTCGTTGCTTGCGCGCCGTGGTCGCCCGGCCAAAAGGTGCGACCCGATCAATTTGTCGGATCGGGACAGCGCCATTGGACCGCGAACATCGAACGCCAAACTATAACGCTGGAATCAAAGAGCTTTTCCATTTTGTCTTGAGGGTTCTCTATATTTGGCCTTGCTGCCGCTGGCGCCTTGAGGAAGATCAAATGGAACGGGCGGCGAACGCGTCGTTTCTTTAGCAATCGTCACCCGCGCGCGTGACCGATTTCACCATGTCAACGGTGTCCTCCGAACATGTGGACTTTGCTGCGAGAGAAGCTGCCTGAGGTGCTCAAGGCCGTGGCGCCGCTCATCGGAATCATCGTCCTGCTTCAGGTGACTGTCGTTCACGCGCCAATCGAGCTGTTTCTCCAGTTTCTCGCCGGATCGGTTCTCACCATACTCGGTATGCTGTTGCTCTTTGCCGGCATCGATCTCGGCATATTGCCGATGGGGCGCTTTATCGGCGCCGAGCTGCCGCGGAAGGGATCCATCACGCTGATCGTCGCCGTGGCATTTGCCCTCGGCTTTGCGATCACCGTCGCAGAGCCCGATGTGCTGGTGCTTTCGGGCCAGATCGACACGATCTCGCGGGGTGCGGTGTCCGGACGGGCGGTCCTGTATGTCGTGGCGCTGGGCGTTGCGGTTTTCGTCGCCGTGGCCATGGCGCGCATCATATTCGGCTGGCCGATGCGCGTTCTTCTGACGCTCGCTTATGCGCTGGTGATCGTGCTCGCCTTTGTCACGCCGGCGCAATTCGCGCCGCTGGCGTTTGACGCCGGTAGCGTCACGACGGGGGTTCTGTCGGCTCCCGTCGTCATTGCTCTTGCGCTCGGACTGAGCTCGGTTCTGGCGGGACGCTCTGCGGTCTCCGACGGCTTTGGACTTCTGGGGTTTGCCTCCATCGGTCCGATCATCGCCGTTCTGCTGATGGGACTGTTGCTCTCGTGATCGGAACATGGACCGACGAGATGGCGGCAATCGCCTGGAGCGTGACCGTGGCGGTCGTGCCGCTGGCCATGCTTTTTCTGCTTTTTCAGGTCTTCCTGCTGAGGCTGCCGCGGCGGGAGGTCGCCAACATTCTCAAGGGCACGGTCATCGCCGCGGCGGGCCTGTTCCTCTTTCTTTTGGGGATCGGCGTAGGTTTTCTGCCGTTGGGCCGGGTCATGGGCGAGGCGCTCGGCACGCTGGATCGGACCTGGCTGTTCGTCCTTGGCTTGCTGCTCGGCTTTTTCACCACCTGGGGCGAGCCTGCGGTTCGAATCCTGGCGGATCAGGTCGAGGAGGCGTCAAACGGCTCCATTCGCGGACCGTTGGTTCTGTACGCGGTCTGTATCGGGGTCGCGCTGTGGGTCGGCATCGGCATGCTCAAGATCGCCTACGGCATCCCGCTGCTCTATCTGGTCGTGCCCGGCTATGTTCTCGTGATCGGCCTGATGCAGTTCAGCGACAGGGATTTCGTCGCGATCGCGGTCGACGCCGGCGGCGTTGCCACCGGGCCGCTTGCCAATACGTTCCTGCTGGCCCTCGCGCTGGGCGTGTCCGCCGCCATGGGGGATCAGGACCCTTTCATCCACGGGCTCGGTTTCGTGGCGCTGATCGCGCTCGCACCGATCATCTCCGTCATGATGTTGGGTTTCCTCTTTCGGCCGAAGATCGGCCAACCGGAGAAGTGACATGGTAACGACGATGCAGAACCCGTGCCTGATCGTGAGCATCGTACGCAAGGGGTGGGGCAACACCGTCCTGGAAGCCACGATGAACGCCGGCGCGCACGGTGGCACCATTCTGTCCGGGCGCGGCATCGGCCGAAACGAGCAGCAGCGCGTCTTCGGCATCCAGATCGAGCCGGAAAAGGAAATCGTCCTGACGGTCATTCCGTCGGACCTCAAGAGTCGTATCCTTCAGGAAGTCGTGCGCGCCGCGGAATTGACGGCGCCTGGCCACGGACTGGCGTTCATCGTGCCCGTGGA
>CAZGSW010000001.1:15171-45975 GCA_964528635.1 uncultured Rhodoplanes sp.
ATTGCAGATTTGACATGGATCATCTGCATGGCCGAGCCGCCCATTGTTGGAATACCTTCGTCGGCTCATATCTTCTTTATTGGAAGATCTTCATCGGTCGTATTTTGAAATGTGGACAGCAGATCGGCCAGCCCGATGATGCGCGAGCCCCACCAGCAGACCGCCGAGGAGGTCATGGCGGCGCTGCGCACGCATGCGGAGCAGGGACTGAGCCAGACGGAGGCGGAACGGCGCCTGGCTCAGCATGGCAGAAACGAGCTCGATGCGGCGGTGCCGCGGCCCGGGTGGCTGAAGTTCCTCGATCAATTCACCCACGTTCTGGTTGTTCTGCTGATCGTCGCCGCAGCGATCTCGGCCGCGATTTGGTTGTATGAGCGCGGCACCGCGCTGCCTTACGAAGCCATCGCCATCGCCGCCATCGTGACCCTCAACGCGCTGATGGGCTACATCCAGGAGGCTCGTGCGGAGCGGGCTGCCGCGGCTCTACGGGAAATGTCGGCGGCGCGCGCTGTTGTCGTCCGCGACGGAGACCGGCGGAGTGTCCCGGCGGCTGAGCTTGTCCCCGGCGACGTCATCGTGGTCGCTGAAGGCGACACCATCCCGGCCGATGCGCGGCTGATCCAGTCCGTCGCGCTGCAGACCGCCGAGGCGGTGCTCACCGGAGAGAGCGTACCGGTTTCCAAGACCGTTGCCCCGATCGTGGGCGCGGCCGAGGTGGGCGACCGGCGCAATGTGGTCTTCAGCGGCACTGCGGCCGTTTACGGGCACGGCCGGGCCGTGGTGACGGCAACCGGCATGCAGACCGAGATGGGCCGGATCGCCGGCCTTCTGGAAAAGGCGCCGGCCGATGTCACGCCCCTGCAAAGGGAGCTGGACCGCGTCGGCAAGGTGCTCGCGGTTTCAGTCGTGCTCATCGCCGTGGCGATGATAGGGACGATCCTTCTTGTCAGCGAGGTTCGCGGCTTCGCTGAATTTTTCCACCTTCTGATCCTCGGCGTGGCGCTTGCCGTCGCCGCGGTTCCGGAGGGACTGCCGGCCATCATCACCGCCGTGCTTTCGCTCGGCATGCAGCGCATGGCGAAGAAGCACGCCATCGTCCGGCGCTTGGCGGCGGTGGAGACGCTCGGCTCGGCCACCGTCATCGCGTCTGACAAGACCGGCACCCTGACCAGGAACGAGATGACCGTGCGCCGGATCGCGACGGCGAGCGGCTGCACGAATCTGTCCGGCACCGGATATGCCCCGCAAGGCGACGTGAATCCTGTCGGCGACTCGGCGGCCGGCGAGGTGCTGCAATATGAACTGGTCCGCGCGCTCAGGGCAGCCGACCGCGCCAACAACGCGGTGCTGCAGGAGCACGATGGAACCTGGTCCGTTCACGGGGACCCGACGGAGGGCGCGCTGATCGTCGCCGCTCGCAAGGTCGGCCTCCTGCAGGAAGCACTCGAAACGCGCTTCGCAAGGATTGCCGAAGTTCCGTTCTCGTCGGAACGCAAATTGATGACCACGGTGCACACCGACGCGGAGCGGCGGGAGCGCCTGGTCGTCGTGACCAAGGGTGCGCCCGACGTTCTGCTCGCGCGGTGCAGCCATGAACTGGTCGGGAAGGACGCGGTCGCGCTCACCGATGTGCGCCGCGCCGAGATCATGGCAGGCAACGAGGCGCTCGCCGCGGAGGCGCTACGCACGCTCGGAGTCGCCTTCCGTTCGCTACCGGCGGAGCGGCAGGGCCGTGACGGCTTTGACGAGGGTCTGGAGCAGGACCTCGTCTTCCTCGGGCTGATCGGCATGATCGATCCGCCGCGGCACGAGGCGCGCGACGCGGTGGCACGGGCGCATGCCGCGGGCATCCGCTCCGTCATGATCACCGGCGATCATCCCAAGACCGCGACGGTCATTGCCGCTGAACTCGGCATCGGGCCGGAGCTCCGTGCCGTCACTGGCGCGGAGCTCGAAGCCATGACGGAGGACGAGCTTGACCGGACCGTACAGGAGATTTCGGTCTATGCGCGCGTCAACCCCGAGCACAAGTTGCGGATCGTAAAGGCGCTGCAGCGCGCCGGCGAAACCGTCGCGATGACGGGCGATGGCGTCAACGACGCGCCGGCGCTCAAGGCCGCCGACATCGGTATCGCCATGGGCGTGACCGGCACCGACGTTTCCAAGGAGGCCGCCGACATGGTTCTGGCGGACGACAATTTCGCCACCATCGTCGCCGCCGTCGAAGAGGGACGAGCGATCTTCTCCAACATCAGGAAATTCCTGCGCTACCTGCTGTCGTCGAACATCGGTGAGGTGCTGACGATGTTCTTTGGCGTCGTCCTGGCCGATTTGATCGGCCTGTCAACGCCGACAGGCGGCCTTGTGCTTCCTCTTCTGGCGACGCAGATTCTGTGGATCAACCTCGTCACCGACGGCGCGCCCGCGCTTGCCATCGGAATCGACCCCGCGGATTCCGACGTGATGCGCCGGCCGCCGCGCCCGCGCGGTGAAGGCGTCGTCACGGTCCGGATGTGGGGCGGGATTTTCTTTGTTGGAACGGTCATGGCGGCCGGCACGCTGCTCGTGCTCGACGCATCACTGCCGGGCGGGCTGATCGAAGGCTCCGGCACGGTCGCTTATGGCCAGACCATGGCTTTCACGACGCTCGTGCTGTTCCAGTTCTTCAATGTCTTCAATGCGCGCTCGGACGAGCGCAGCGCATTCCACGGCCTGTTCCGCAACGGCTGGCTCTGGGTCGCGGTCTCGGTTTCACTGCTGCTGCACGCGCTGGTGATCTACACGCCGTTCCTGCAGGAGGCGTTCTCGACCGTCAGCCTGAGCGCCAGCGACTGGTTCCTCTGCGCGGCCGTTGCAAGCTCGGTGCTGTGGCTGCGCGAGTTGAGCAAGCTGCTGTGTGCGACGGCCGGCGGCAGCCGTGCGATACCCTGACGCGGTGGGCTTGAGGAGACGGGGGGTCGTTCTTGCGAGCACGCGTTTCCGGCAGCATGGACACGCGTACAGCGATCGCAAGGTCAGAATGACAGGAACAGGGTAATTGCTGCGACGTTGACGATGTCGACGAAGAATGCGGAAACCAGCGGCAGGATGATGAACACGTTGGGCGAAGGCCCGTAGTGCTTGGTGATCGCTGTCATGTTGGCGATTGCCGTCGGGGTCGCGCCTAGCGATAGGCCGGTGAAGCCGCCGCTGAGCACTGCGGCCTGATAGTCTTTCCCAAGCGACGGAAACACCACCAGCAGGATGTAAGCCGCCGCCACCAGGGTCTGCGCGGCGACGATGACCAACAGAGGCCCGGCAACCTGCGCCAGAGTCCAGAGCTGCATGCTCATCAGCGACATCGCAAGAAAAATGGACAGCGAATAGCCGGAAATCAGATCGAGCGACGCTGTGCGCGCCGGCCAGGCCAGGCGGGGAAAGATCAGCGGGACCGTGTTGGATAGCACGATGCCCATGATCAGGCAGGGCACGAAAAGCGGCAGCTTGATCGTGCTGACGTTGGAGATCCAGTCGTGCACCAGATAGCCGAGGATCACCGCGACGTTGACCACGAGCAGAGCCCGCATCACGCCCATCTTGTCGATCGGAGCCTTGTCCGATTCCGGCGGAAGTTCGCCCGGCACGGCGTCTGCGGCAGCGGGGCGCAGACCGCGCGTCTCGATGAGATATTTCGCGATCGGCCCGCCGAGCACGCTGGCGATGATCAGCCCGAGCGTCGCCACTGCAATGCCGGTTTCCATGGCGGCGGGAAAGCCGTGTTGCGCGGCGATGGCCGGAGCCCAGGCGATGGTGGTCCCGTGACCGCCGACCAGGGCGACCGAGCCGATCATCACGCCGGCTGCGGACGGCAGGCCGAAGGCCAGCGCGCCCGCCGTGCCGACGGCGTTCTGCACGAACACATAAACCACCGTGATGACGCACAAGACCAGCAGAACGCGTCCGCCCGCGGCGAGATCGGCAAGCCGCGCGTTCACGCCGACGGTTGCGAAGAAGATCACCAGCAGCCGGTCGCGGGTCGTCAGCTCGAAGCCGACCTCGAAATTGAAGAGCATGTAGATCAGCCAGATTGCGACGGCGGCAATGAAGCCGCCGGTCACCGGCTCCGGGATATTGAAGTTTCGCAGAATTTCCACGCGCTGCGTTATCAATACACCGACGAAATAGACAACGATCCCGATCGTAAGGGCCAGAAAATCCGGTGCGATGAATCGCGTGGCGCTTTCGATCATATCGTTTCGTCCCGCATCGTTGGATCGACAAGTATTCCGGTCGCGTCAGGCCGGCAGGCGAGGTTCCATCGGAACGACTTTGACGTCGCCGCCCGCTACGATCACCACGCTCCGTTCCGGAACTTCCATCCAGATCCGGCTGGCGTGCTCGACCGCTCCGAGCGGCTCCGAAACCACGGCCCGTGCATCGTCGGAAAACGAGCCCACGTTGGGGAAATGCGCCCGCAGCGTCGCGATGCTTGCATTGTAGAAAAGGGTGCGGGATTCCCCTTCGCTCGAATAACGGAAAGCGTAAAGCGTCTGCCCGTCCAGGAGCGCCAAGGTCATCTGCAGCGGGTGGGTGACACCGTGCCTGCGTCCGACATCCTCGACAAAGCCGGCCATCCGTTCGACGCCTGCGACCGGATCGTCCTGCAATCCGAACGTCAGCGCCAGGAAGAACATGATCTCCGAGTCCGTGCTTCCCGAGATGTTCGGAAACAGGTGCGGCGAAATGGCGAGCATGAGATCGCGCTTGACGCGCGGAAAATCGTGGATGAGGCCATTGTGTTGAAATAGCCAGCGTCCGTAGCGGAAAGGATGGCAATTGGTGCGCTGCACCGCCGTTCCGGTGGTGGCGCGCACGTGCGCCATGAACATTGGCGACTTGATTTGCGATGCGAGGTCCAGGAGGTTCTCGTCGCTCCAGGCGGGTTGTATGCCCTTGTAGATTCCGGGCTCGGCGCCCGTGCCGTACCATCCGACGCCGAACCCGTCGCCGTTCGTGGTGTGTGAACCGCTCCGCGCCGCCAGGCTCTGGTCAATCAAAGAATGCTGGGGCTTGAAGAGCAGCTCCTCCAAATAGATCGGCGCGCCGGAATATGCGATCCAACGACACATGAGATGTCTCTCCGTGTGCAGGCACCACTCAGTGGTGGCGCAGAATCATGCTCCAATCAGGTCAGGCGTTACGTTGCGGGAGTGGCCTTCAATTCGGTGCGTCCCTCCCTGATCGAGAACCACGTGACATAAAGCGTCGGCAGGAAGATCAACGTCAGGATTGTTCCGACGAGCAGCCCGCCCATGATGGAGAATGCCATGGGCCCCCAGAAAACCGTCGGAGCGATCGGGATCATGCCGAGCACCGTCGAAATGGCGGTGAGCATGATCGGGCGGAAGCGGGCTGCGCTGGCATCGATAGCCGCTTGCTGGATGGACTTGCCCTGACTTCGTTCTGCATCGATCTGTCCGATCAGGATGACGGCGTTCTTGGTGATCATGCCGAGCAGCGCGAGGATTCCCAGAATAGCGACGAATCCCAGCGGCTTGCCCGACAACAGCAGCGCCGCCACCACGCCGATCAGGCCGAGCGGGCCGACGCTGAGCACGATCAGCAGGCGCTGGAAGCTGCCGAGCTGAACCATCAGCACGGTAAACATGATGAGCAGCATGGCCGGTACGACCGCGATCACAGACGCCATCGATTTTGCGCTTTCCTCAACCGTGCCGCCCACCACGATCCGGTAACCCGGGGGAAGGCTCTTTCTCAGTTCCTCGATCGAAGGGTCGAGCGCGGACACCACCGATTCCGGCAGCACGCCCTGGGTGACGTCCGCCTGGACGGTGAGCGTCGGGATTCGGTCGCGCCGCCAGATCAGTGGTTGCTCCTGATCGTACTCGAAGATCGCGAACTGATTGAGCGGTACCGTCCGTCCGTTCGGGAGTGGAATTCTCAGGGAGCGCAGCGTCTCGATGGACACCCGTTGTTCGTCGGTGGCGCGGAGCACAACGTTGATCAGGTAGATGTCGTCCCTGACCTGGGTCACGGCACTGCCGGAGATCACGGTGTTGAGCACGCTGGCGATCGCGGCCGTGCTCAGCCCGAGCAGACGTGCTTCGTTCTGGTCGATCCGGATGCGGACCTGCCGGGCCGGCTCGAACCAGTCGAAATTGATATGCGCAGCCTGCGGGTTGGTGGCCACCGTTCGCGCAAGGTTGAGAGCGATTTCCCGCACCTGCGCGATGTCCGGACCGCTGACTCGGTACTGCACAGGCCAGCCGACCGGCGGTCCAAGTTCGAGCGGGGAGACGCGGCTGATGAGATTCGGGAAATCTTCGGCCAGTGCCCGTTCAAGCTTCTTGCGCAATCGCTCTCTGGCCGCGACGTCCTTGGCGACGATCACGGCCTGGCTGAAGAAGCTGTTCGGAAGCTGTACGTTGAGTGGCAGATAGAACCTTATCGCGCCGCGGCCGACATAGGTGCTCCAGCGCTCCACATCCGGATCGTTGCGAAGCATGTCATCGAAGCGGCGGACGGTGGTGTCGCTGGCGAAAATCGACGCGTTTTGCGGCATCGTGAGGTCGACGAGAAGCTCCGGACGGTCGGAGGACGGGAAGAACTGTCGCGAAATCAGGGGCAGGGCAAGGATCGACGCCGCGAACATGCCGACCGTTACGGCAAGAGTCAGCCATTTGACGCGTAGCGCGCCGGTCAGGAACGAACGGTAGGTCCGGAACACAAACCCCGGTTCGGACGATTTCGCGGCCTTTGGCGGTTTGAGGATCGCGATGCCAAGCAATGGAGCGAACAGGACCGCTATGAACCAGGACGCGATCAGAGCAATGCCGACGACCGCGAACAGCGAGAACGTGTATTCGCCGGCCGAGCTTGCTGCGAAGCCGACCGGAACGAAGCCGGCGATTGTCACCAGCGTGCCGGCCAGCATCGCGTAGGCATAGGTGCGGTAGGCGAAGGTGGCCGCTTCAACCTTGTCGTCACCCACGGCCAGACGGCTGAGCATCGCGTCCGTCGTGGTCATGGCGTCGTCCACCATCAGCGCCAGCGCGATGATGAGCGCACCCAGCGAGATGCGTTGCATGTCGATGCCGGTGATCTGCATCACCGAAAAGACGACGACGAGCGTCATGGGAATGGCGAAGGCAATCACAAGGCCGGGTCGTACGCCGAGACTGATGAAGCTGACGACGAGGATGATGGCGACCGCCTGCCAAAGCGACGTCATGAACTCGGAAATCGCGCTTTCGACGGTGACGGCCTGATCTGCCACCAGCCTGGGCTCGATGCCGACCGGGAGGTTTGCTTGGGCCTCATCGATGGCGGTTTTGATGTTCTTGCCTACCGCCAGGATGTCTCCGCCGTCGCGCATCGCGACGGCCAGTCCGATCGCAGGCTGGCCGTTGACGCGGAACATGGGCTGCGGCGGATCGGCAAAGCCGCGCCGGACGCGCGCGATGTCGCTGAGGCGCAGCATGCGTCCACCGACCGCGAAGTTGACGTCGAGGATGTCCTGTTCAGAGCGGAAGGCGCCGGACACCCTGATGGAAAGCGTCTCGTTTCCGGTCTGGATCGTGCCCGCGGGCAGAACGACGTTCTGCGCCTGCAGGGCCGCGACCAGGGCCGAGCGGTCGATGCCGAGCGTGGCAAGCTCGTCCATGTTGAATTCGACGAAGATGCGCTCGTCCTGGGCGCCGAGGATCTCGATCTTGGAAACGTCGGGTACCGTGAGCAGCTTGGAACGGATGTCTTCGACATAGTCTCGAAGCTCGCGGTGCGTGAACCCGTCCGCGGTGAAACCGTAGATGATGCCGAACGTGTCGCCGAAATCGTCGTTGAAGCCGGGCCCGACCACGCCGGCCGGAAGCGTGTGCTGGATATCGCCGATGCTCTTGCGGACGTGATACCAGATGTCCGGAATTTCCTTCGCCGTCGCGCTGCCCTTGAGGTTGACGAAGATGGTGGTCACGCCATCGCGTGTGAAGCTGCGCAGGAAGTCGAGCTTGGGAGTTTCCTGAAGCTTGCGCTCGAGACGCTCGGTAACCTGCTTGAGCATATCCTCGATGCTGGAACCGGGCCATGCGGCCTGCACCACCATCGTCTTGATGACGAACGACGGGTCTTCGTTGCGGCCGAGACGTTGATAGGCGAACAGACCGGCGACAACGGCAATGACCATCAGGTAAACGGTCAGGGAGCGGTTCCTGAGCGCCCACTCGGAAAGGTTGATTCCCATTTTACCGCTCCGACCCGAGCAGTCGTACCTTTTGTCCCTGGTGAAGCGCCTGCACTCCGGCCGTGACGATTACCTCTCCGGTGTCGAGGCCGCCCGAAACGGCGACCGAGGCCTGATCGAACCGGAGCACGTCCACGTTGCGCAAGGATACGGTTCGGTTGTCGGTGTCCACGATCCAGACGGCGGGCTGCTGGTTGGAGTTGGTCAAGGCCGCGGCCGGAATTTCGATGATGGCAGAAGCCTCGGTCTCGACCCGGCCGGTTACGGTTGCGCCGAGCCGCATGGCGGTGGGCGGATCGGTCAGTCCAACCTTGACCTCGAAGGTTCTCGTCTGGGGATTGGCTTGCGGCGCAACCTCGCGCACGCGTCCGATCGCAGAGACTCTGGGATCGTCGGCGAGCGTCACCGTAACCCTCGGGTCGGCCGGTGCGGTGCGGATTACCTGCGCCGGCACGTCGAATACCGCATCGCGTCCGTCGTGGCGGGCGAGACGGAGGATCATCTGCCCGGCTTGCACCACCTCGCCGCTGCCGGGGCCGACCGCCGTCACAACGCCGGGCGCATCGGCCTTCAACTCGGTGAAGCTCACAAGATCGTGAGCTGTTTTCAATTGCGCATCCGCGGCATCCACCTGGGACTGTGCGGTCTGCTGTGCCTGTTTGGCCTGATCGTGGTTCGCCCGCGTCGTCCAGCCCTGATGGAGCAGCGTATCCTGACGCTCGAAATGGTTGCGAGCCTGCGTCAACTGTCCCTGTGCGGCTGCAAGACCGGCCTTCGCAGCCCGCAAGGTGTTCATTTCGTTTTGAGATTCAAGCCGCGCCACGACCTGGCCAGGTGTCACGCGATCACCAAGCTTGAGATCGCTTTGCAGGATACGCCCCGCTATGCGGAACGACAAAGTGACCTCATCCTCAGCCTCGATGCGACCTGTCAGCAGAATGGGTGCGCCGGCCTGCCGCTTCTCGACTGTCAAAGTGCGCACCGGGCGCGGTTCAGGCGCCGCGGTTGTTGCCTCCTGTCCGCATGCGGCCAGCATCGGGGCAAAAGCCATCATGGCCAGAGGCACGCAAATTCGCCGGTATGACGCGGTTGGATGAAAGGCCTCGGCCATCATCGTATTCCTTCTCAAATACAGCTTGGTGCCGACATGCCCCGATCAGTTGTCGGTATCAAAGATTCCGTGTCGCCGCCGAAAGGCAATTCAAGTTAGGAAACCCGGACAGGAGTTCCTAGTCAATACACGCACCGCAACGCGTCGTGGCACGATGTGCGCATCATCAGCTTGAGACCAAATCGCTCGATTCGTGCAAAATGCGTGTTTGCGTGGTTCGGACAACGGCAGGTGGTCCGCTCCAGGACTGGTTTGCGCCGGCTGTCCCCCAATTCGCCGACAAGCCAGACCAGTGCGGGTTCACGGCCTTGAGCCTCCCGCGGCGGTCAGCCCGGCTTTTTGTCGTCTCCCGACAGCAAAATGGCCAGCCATCGCGTCGAGCCGTGCTCCTCGCAGATCGTGAGGACTGCGATCGCGATGGGCACACCTATGAATGCACCGGGCAGTCCCCACAGGAAGGCCCAGAAAAATACTGCGAACAACACCATGAACGGTGAGATTGACAGCGTGGCGCCCGCGATCTTCGGTTCGATGTAGCTGCCGGTGACGAACTGGATGACGTTGAGGCAGATAAAGACGAACAGCGCGAGCTCCCACGATTCCGTCTGTACGAGCGCGAACAACGTCGGAAACATGGTTGCGAACAGCGGGCCGATAAACGGCACATAATTGAAGACAAACGCGATGACGCCCCATGCGGTGGCAAGCTCTATGCCGGCGACCAGTGCGAAGCTCCAGACGATGATCCCGGTCACAACGCTCATCACGGTCCGGACCAGCATGTATTTCTGGAATTTGACGGCGATTCTCTCGCTGGCCCTGAGCAGGGATTGCCTGAACGGCTGGTCGCCCAGACGTTTCATGTTCGTGCGAACGATGTCGACCTCGAGCAATCCCAGCACTGCAAACGCAAATGTGATGGTGGTGAAGGAAATCAGCTGGTAGCTGCGCCCGCCAACCTCGCGGGCCGCGGTGATGAGCCAGCTTGGGTTGTAGCCCTCGATCATCATGGTCGATAGCGAGATGCCGTGCTCCCGGAGCCATCCGGTTGCCTGCATGTAGAGCGACTGGAAGCGGCCGGTGTTGATCAGAAGCCACTGCAGGACAAGGCCGAATGCCCAGACCACGAGGTATACCAGCGCCGCCATGATGGCGAGCGTGGCGAGCGTGGTGAGCGTCAGCGCCAGCAGCTTCGGCATCCGGGCCTGCAGGCCGCTCTGGATCGGCCAGACAATCGCGATAATGAAGATCGCGAACGCAACCGGTGTCACGATCGCGCTGGCAAAATGCACGGCAGTGAGAACAAGGATCAGCGCGCACAGCACAAGAGAGGTCTGGATCGTGCTGTTGTGTGTCATGAAGGTTCTTTTTCAGGACCTGCTCTCTGGGCCGTCATCGCCGGTCGGTACGCCGGCGTATGGATACTCCTCGGACGCGACCATGGACCGAAACAGCAGCCATAGACTGAGCGCGAGAACTGCGACTTCGACCAGCGTCGTCACGGTCAGCGACAGCAGGCTGACGATATCCGCGGCCGAGATCCAGGTCGCGGCGCCGGCGGTGGTGGTTTGAATCACGGGGACGCCGGCCTGCGGCGCGCGCAGGAAGTAGATCAGCAGTTGAGTCACCTCGAACAGCATCACCAGGATGGAAAACACGATGCCGGTTGTACTCGCGGCCACGCCCGTCCATGCGGCTCGCTGGATGACGGATTCGGGCGGACGGCGTTCAGCGTCTGCGATGCGCACGGCAAGTCGGGTGTAGCGGTAGAACCATGCGGTGGTGAAGGCGAGCACCAGAAGGCTGGCGATGGTCAGATATTCGATCACCGCAAAGCCGCTTCGCGTGCCGCCTCCGGCCATGCGGTTGAACACCCAGGCATAGACCACGAATGTCACCGGTATGGCACCGATCACGACCTGCAGCCAGAAGCCGGTCCAGCCAATGCGGGAAAACGATTCCGCGATGCTTGTGCCTTTGGAGGATCCCAGCGCGCTCTTCAGTCTCTGAAACATCTGGATCAAGCCTCAGGTAAAACGCATGTGTGCAAAATGGCGTGCAGGATAACATGGCGGGAAAGGCGATGTCCCGGCCTGCCTCCACCGCACGTCAGGACAATGCAGATCGCTCAGAACGATCCGAATGTGCTGCCGAGCGCAATAACGGCCACGAGCGATATGATTGCGCCGACGATCGCGACCATCACGATATCGAAATAGCTCTCGCGATGGGTGGAGCCGCAAACGGCGAGCAAGGTGACGATCGCGCCGTTGTGCGGCAGCGTATCGAGCGTGCCCGATCCGATGACCGCCACGCGGTGCAAAAGTGCCGGATCGATGCCCTGCTCGGCGGCCAGTTGCATGTAGGTGCTGCCAAGCGCGTCGAGCGCGATGGTCATGCCGCCGGAGGCCGAGCCGGTGAGGGCGGCCAGGATATTCGTTGCAATGGCCAGCGAGACCAGCGGGCCACCTTCAATGGATAAGACCCATTCCCGAACCATGGCGAAGGCGGGCAGTGCGGCAATGACTGCGCCAAACCCGACCAGGCTCGCGACCGTGAGCGCCGGCAGCACCGAGGCGTTGGCGCCGGCATCCATGCTCTTCCGCAGTTGGGGAAGCCGGCTGAGGTTGACCAGAACCAGCGTCAGAATAGCGGCGGCGAGTGCAATTGCGACGGCCCAGACGCCGGCCACGGCGGACAGGCTGGTGCCGCCCCAGCGCTCCTCGGCCAGGAACGAGAAATCGAGCCGCGGCAGCACGATCAGCGACATCACCAGATTGACCCCGATCACCACGAACAGCGGCAGGACGGCGAGCGCGATCGGTGGCAGGGACTTGCTCTGGTGGCCCTGGTTGATTTCGGCGGGGTCGAATTCGCGCGCAAGCGTGGCCTGTTCGCGGATTTTCGAGTCGCTGGCGACGGTGGCGGGGAGGGGGTCTGTACCGTCGTAGTTCTCGCCGGCCCGGCGGGCCTTCGCTTCCTCGCGGGCGAGCCACCACAGGCCGAAGCCGAGCATGATCGCCGAGGCGGTGATGCCCAGTCCCGGAGCGGCGAACGGCGTGGTGCCGAAGAACGGCATCGGGATCGCGTTCTGGATTGCGGGCGTACCGGGCAGTGCGGTCATGGTGAAAGTAAGCGTGCCAAGACCGACGGCCGCGGGCGCCAGCCGCCTCGGAATGTTGGCGGATCGAAACAGCGCAAGCGCCATCGGACCGAGCACGAAGAAGGCGACGAACACGCTGACGCCGCCGTAAGTCACGATCGCGCCCGCCAGTACGACGGCCAGGACCGCCCGCTGCGTTCCAAGCCGTTCGGTCATGTAGCGCGCGATCGACGTCACCGAGCCGCTGTCGTCCATCAGCTTGCCGAACAGCGCGCCGAGCAGAAACAGGGGAAAGAACTGCGCCAGAAACTGCGCGGCGCTGCCCATGAAGGTCTGTGTCCAGTGCGCCAGCAGCGGCTCGCGCGCCACCGCGGCCGCAAGCAGCGCGGCGACCGGAGCGAGCAGCAATACGCTCCAGCCTCGATAGGCGAGCCAGATCAGGAAGCCGAGCGCAACCAGAATGCCCAGCAGGCCCATGCTCAGCACTCCGTCAGCAGCACATCGAGGTCCGCGGTCGAGCGCTTTCCGATGTCGTCGGCATGCTCGGCAAGGAATGCACTGGCAGTCTTGCGTCCTTCCTCGAACAGCATGTCCAGGAAGGCTTCCTCGGCGAGCATCTTCGAGGAGTAGCCCAGTTCGACCATCATGTCGGTCATGATCCGGTGGGTCCTCATGCGGGCCCAACGTTTGCCCTCGCCGGACCCGGGGTCGCTGACCTGCCGCAGCAGCGCGATCATCCGCAATTCTTTCATCAGCGCGGCGTTGAACGAGACTTCGTTCAGACGATTGAGGATCTCGCTGGCGGTTCGCGGCGTACCCGGACGCTCGCGCGGGTTGATCTGTACGAGGATTGTATCCTGGGCGTCGCTTTCGCGGATCAGCGGCGTGATGGTCGGGTTGCCCGCGTAGCCGCCATCCCAGTACGGATCGCCGTCGATCTCGATGGCCTGAAACAGCGTCGGCAGGCATGCGGAGGCGAGCAGCACATCGGGCGTGATCTCGCTGTTCCGGAATATCCGGCCGCGTCCGGTGCGAACATTGGTGGCCGTGATGAAGAGCTTGATTGGCGATTGTGACAAGCGTTCGAAGTCGATGACCTCGCTGAGGATCGATTCCAGCGGATTGGTGCCGCGCGGATTGAGGTCGTATGGCGAGAACAGCCGCGCCATCATCTCGAAGCCGACAAAGACCGGCGAATGGTCGAGCGTCCAGCGCCCCATCATGCGATCGAGCGGCGTCCGCTGGAGAGGGCTGAACCGGGCGGCCTGCGCCACGCGACCCCAGTAGGTCTTCAGCGCCGCGCGGGCGCCCGCAGCGCCGCCCTCGATCCAGCCGTCGGCGAGCACCGCGGCGTTCATCGCTCCGGCCGAAGTCCCCGAGATAGCTTCGATACGCAGCCATGGCTCTTCCAGCAGGCGGTCGAGTACGCCCCAGGTGAATGCGCCATGGGAGCCACCGCCCTGAAGGGCAAGATCGATTAAAACGGAATCGCGACCGGTCCCGGTCGCTGTGTCGGGCTGGGCGGTTGGCATTGCGTATTTTTGATTGGAGTGCGGAATATCATCGAACCCCATTGAGGGTTCATTTGCAAGACGACAAAAGCAACAGAATGAGCGGCTTCCCAAATTTCATCGATCTGCCTTATACGAAATACGAACCACCAACATGGATGCTGAACATTGCATGGGCGGGACATTCGATCTGACCGCCGGTCCAGGCCGGACCGCCACGACGCTAGACAACCGGAGCGCACTGCGAATAGCATTTTCATGCGAGGGCCGCGAGCGAACATGCCCCTTGAACGATCGGTTCTAAGGAGCGCTGATCTTGAAGCCGGAAAAGCCAAAGGTCGGCGCGTTTGCCCCCGCGGGTTTTTTCGGGCTTTGGCTGCTTCTCGCCTTCATCTGGATTGCGGCGAACTCATCCCTCGCGGTTGATTCCGTCGCAACCGGCATCGTTCTGTCGGGTGTGCTGGCTTTTGTCTTTTCGCGGACGGACAGCGTCTGGAACGGTCTGCAGATATCGCCGTCCCGTCTCTACCATTTCATCTGTTACACCGGCATATTCGCGGTCGAACTGGTGCGCGCCAACCTCAACATGATGAGGTACGTCTACGCGCCGCGCATCGACATCAAACCCGGGATCGTCAAAATCCGGGTCGGCCTGAAATCGGCCGTGGGCCGTCTTTCTCTCGCCAACTCCATCGCGCTGACGCCCGGGTCACTCGTGATCGACATCAAGGACGACGCCATGTTCGTGCACTGGCTCGACGTGCAGACAACCGACGAGGGCGAAGCGACGCGGATCATCGCCGGTCCATTTGCCGATCATCTGGAGAAGACCTTTGACTGACGTGATTCTGCTGATAGCGGGCGTTCTGATTTTCTTCAGCATCGTGTTTGGCGTGATACGGCTCGTGATCGGGCCGACGGCAGTGGATCGCGTGGCTGCGATCGACATGCTGACCATCGTTTCGATAGCGATGGTCGGCCTCTACGCGCATGTCTCCGGCCGTTTCATCTACGTGGACGTTGCGCTGGTTTACGGTGTGCTGAGCTTCCTGTCTGTACTGGCGGTGGCTCGCTATCTGGAGAGGGGGCTCTAGGTATGCTCGATCTTCTGGTCTGGCTGATCTGCGGGAGCATTCTGGCAAGCGGCGTTCTGGCGGTTTGTCTGCGAAACCTTATCGCCGCCGCAATCAGCGCGGGACTTTCCAGCCTGTTCGCAGCGGTCTGTTACGTGCTGCTTGCCGCTCCGGATGTTGCGATGGCCGAGGCCGCGATTGGGTCCGGGTTGTCGACCATCATTATTCTCTACGCTCTGCGCAAGACGGGATACGTGAGGGAGTGAAGCATGGCTGAAATGATCGGGAGCATCCTGATTTTGCTCGGTGCCGTGTTCCTGTTTTCGGCGGGCCTTGGCATCTTCCGGATGCCGGACGCGTACACTCGCATTCAGGCCGGCACGAAGGCGTCGACGCTCGGTAACATGCTGGTCCTGGCGGGTATTGCCTTCTATCACCCGGGCTGGACGTTGAAGCTGGTGATTGTCGCCTATTTCGTGCTGATGACGAATCCGATTTCGTCCCACGCGCTGGCGCGCGCCGCCTATGCCATTGGTGTTCCGATGACGGGCACGACCATGGTGGACGCATTGCGCGAAGCCGGCAACGAGCGCGGGGGCGAAGCATCATGAAATCGGCAGCCCGCCATGGATCGGTTGCGCTGGCGGTCGCCCTTGTCGGGATGGTGTTTGCCGCGATCGTTTTCAGCCACACTGAAAGGACGGGTCTTTGGCCACTCGCCGAGGGCTACGTCAGGATGGTGCCGCAGGAGCTCGGCGCGCCGAACGTCATCACCGGTATTCTGCTGACGTACCGCGCATTCGATACGCTGGGCGAAGTGGCGGTGCTGTTCATGGTCGCCGCCGGCGTCGGGCTCTTGCTCGGAGGGCGGAGCGCAACGGAAGCCGGAGCGGATGCGCTGCCGCCCGCGAAACCGTCTTCCGAACTTGTACAGAACGGCACGAAATTGTTGCTGCCGCTGATTTCTGTTTTCGCGGCCTACATCATCATGAACGGACACCTGTCAGCGGGTGGTGGATTTCAGGGCGGTGCGGTGGTCGCCTCCGGCGTCGCGCTGTTGATGCTCGCCAGGGCCGGCCATCCGCTCAATCTCGCGTTTCTCAGCATCACGGAGTCGGTTGCAGGCGTGCTGTTTGTGCTTGTCGGCATAGCGGGACTCTTTCTGGCCGACGGGTTTCTCGACAACCGCATCTTGTCGCTGGGTGAGTTCGGCGCCTTTTTCAGCGCTGGAGCCATTCCGGTGCTGTCCGTTTTTCTCGGCATCAAGGTCGGTTGCGAACTCAGTGTGATCGTCGACCGCTTCCGTAGCTGAACTGGCAATCGCCGGGGGACTTCCGTGAACGCCGTGCCGATCTCCAGCGTGGTCCTTGCGACCGGATTTCTTCTGATCCTTGTCGGTTTGTGGGGCCTGCTTACGCATCGCAATATCATGCGGATCGTGATCGGCTTTTCGCTGCTCGACACCGGCATTCATATCGTGATCGTCGCCATCGGCTACGTGTCAAACGGCACCGCGCCGATCATGGACGCGGCGCTCAGTCCTGCGGACGCGCCGACGCGCGCCGTCGATCCGATACCGTCGGCGCTGGTGGTGACCGCAATCGTTATCGGCCTGTCAGTCACCGCGGTGATGCTGGCGTATGCGATCCGGCTCTATGAATCGACGAAGACGCTGTCTATCGATGCTTTCACGGAGTCGAAATGGTAGCCGCCATTCTTCATCCGCTGAACATCTACATCCTCGGGCTTGGTATCGGCTTTCTGATTCCGTTGTTGAATCGGCTTGGGCCGATCTGGGTTCAGGGCATTTTCCTGCTGGGCCTTGCCGGGATGACGCTGATATCGGGGGTCGGATTGTGGGAGTCGTTCCACGGCTCGCCGCCCGTGGAGATCCTGACCGGCGGATCGAAGCCTCCTTACTCGATCAATTTGCGGCTCGGCCTGCCGGAGGCATTCTTCTGCTTCAGCATCAATCTGGTGGCGCTGTTCGGCGCGGTGTACTTCGTTCGCGAAAAATATGCGGTGATGCTGCTCTACCTGATCCTGGTCATGGGCATCCAGGGCATGGTGATGACCCGCGACCTGTTCAATCTTTTCGTGTTTCTGGAGATCGTTTCCATCGCGACTTACGGGCTGCTCAGCCTGGGCGGCACGTCAAAGGCGTTTTCGGCGGCGTTCAAATACCTGATGGCGACTGTCATCGCTTCGGCGTTCTTCCTGCTCGGCACCGCGCTGCTCTATTCGGTGACCGGAAAGCTGAACATTGACGATCTCGTCGACGGCAGTGGAGCAATCGCGGGTCCGATCAGATTTGCCGCGCTGCTGTTGTTGCTGGCGTGTGTCCTGCTGGAACTCAAACCGTTTCCCGCGAACGGCTGGGGCCTCGATGTGTACGAGACCGCCCGTGGCGGCGTTGCTGCGATGGTCGCGGTCGGCGTCTCGGCCGGGGTGTTTTTTGTTCTGGTAAAGCTGCTGCCGCTGTTCAGCGGTCAGCTTGAGATCATTGCGGTTCTGGGCGGCGTGACGTTCTTGTTCTCCAACCTGATCGGCCTGCAGCAGGACAACGCGCAGCGTCTGCTGGGCTACTCCTCCATCGGGCAGATGGGGTTGCTTACGATGGCACTCGCACTGCTCCAGAAAATTGACGCGCAATCGGCGATCCCGCTCGTCATCGGCGGGCTGTTCGTCAATCACCTGTTCGCCAAGGCGGGATTGTTCTGGCTGGCCGGGCTGGTGGGGAAAGAGCGTCTGCAGCAATGGTCGGTGCTTGCCGGACGACCGGTCCCGATTGCGCTGTTCGGCATACTGCTGGTCGCCATCGCGGGTCTGCCGCCTTTTCCCGGCTTCTGGGCCAAGTGGCATCTTGTGGTCGGTCTGGCGTCCGCGGAACATTACGTCTGGATCGGGGTGGTGCTGCTCGGCTCGCTGCTCGAGGCCGCCTACATGTTCCGGTGGTTCGGACGGTGTATCGGGGGGGCGGGCCCGACAGACAGGCCGCAGTGGCATGCCATCCATTGGCTGCCGGTCGCCGGTGCGGCGCTGTGTCTTGCGATCAGCGGATGGTGGGCTGCCACCGCTGCCGGTGTAACGGCACTTTGGGTCGTTCTGCCGCTGGCCGGCGGGCTGCTGCTCTGCGCGTTCGAGACGATGCCGGCACGCGTGAGGGGTGCCGTTGCCATCGCCGTTGCCGCTGCAGGCGGCTTCTGGCTGACCGGTGGCCTTTCGGGCATCAGCCAGCTTTTTGCTCTCCTGTTGTGGGCAGGCGGTATCGTCGTATCGATTGGCACTCTCTACCGCGGTGATGCTCGTCCGGGCTTCTATCCGGTGCTGGTCGTGCTGCTGCTGTCGCTGCCGGCGCTGCCCCGCACATCGACCAGTCTCGAATTCTTCTTTGTGTGGGAGCTGATCACGCTCTCGTCGTACTTTCTGGTGGTGCGAAGCCGCAGTGCAGAGACCGATGCACTCCGCTACCTGCTGTTCTCGCTGGTTGCCGCATTTTTCATCCTGACCGGGTTCGCGTCAGCACAGGTCGTCAACGGCACTGGCGAACTCGCGGCCCTGCGTGGGGCTGGGCCGGACAGCACGATGGCATTCCTGCTGCTGGCCGCCGGTCTTCTCATCAAGGCGGGCGCGATCGGTCTGCATGTCTGGCTGCCGGGCACCTATGCGGAATCGGATGACGACGTATCAGCGATGCTGTCCGCCGTCCTGAGCAAGGTCGCGATGTTCGGCCTGCTGGTCGGCGCCTACGTTGCGATCCGCTCCGATGTCGGGCTCAACATGGCCCATCTGCTCGGATGGATCGGTGGACTGACGACGCTGGCCGGCGCCGTGATGGCGGTGGCGCAGACCGACGTCAAACGCATGCTCGCCTATTCGAGCATGAGTCAGATCGGCTACATCGTGACCGCCATTGCGCTGATGAGCCACCTTGGGTGGGTCACCGCCCTGTACCTCGTGGCCAATCACCTGATGGTCAAGGGAATTCTGTTTCTGGCGGCCGCAGCCATCATCCTGCGGCTCGGCAGCCGGGAGTTTGCCGACATGGGCGGGCTGGCGCGGACGATGCCCGTCACTTTCGTTGTCTCGGCGATCGCAATCGTTTCGATGTCCGGCCTGCCGCCGCTCGCTGGATTCGGCGGCAAATGGTTGCTGCTGAGCGCAGTGATCGAGAAGGGCTGGTACGGACCGATGATGCTCGGCCTGCTGGCGACCTTCGTCGGCTTCGTTTACATGGCGCGATTCATCCAGGCGATATTTCTGGGAGAGCCAGACAACCGGCATCGCGCCGCCACGGAGGCGCCGTTGGCATTGCTGGTCCCGCAGTATTTATTGATTGGCGGCATACTCGTCATGTCTTTTTCTCCAAAACTGCTGATCGAGCTGATTTCCAATGCGATCGATCCGCATTTTGCCTCGACGCTGCGGTGGCAAGGCATGTCCCTGGAGATGATCTACGGCTACTGGAATCCGATCCCCGTCATGATCTTTGCAATGGCGGTTGCGGCGGCCCTTTTTCTGGCTGTCTGGTGGCTTCAACGCGTTGCGCGACAACCGTTGGGGGGTGGCTTCCATGCCTTCTGCCGGCGGGTGTGCACCATGTTGATGCCGCCATGCGCCAGCGCGTTCTGGAGCGGTCTGTCCAGACTGACGATGGTTTGCGCAGGACAGGCGCGGCGGCTCTACACTGGTGATGGGCAGACCTACAGTTTGTACGTGGTCTACTATTTCCTCTTGTTATGCATCGTCAGTGCAGGCTCGGCCACAATTGCGTTGCGCTGATCGATTCTCATCAAATCTTGCAAAAATAAATCGCTTCGACCGGAAGTCGGCCCTTTCGTCACGTGCGCCTGTTCGCAAGTGAGCGCAAAACAGTGGATGTGATACGCCGGCTTCCCGCGCGGGTGCCCGCTTGCACTCGCAGATGTTCTCGTCGATAGTAACAGACGAATTCTTGATGCTTTTTTATTCGACGCCGCCGTCGAAGGAAAAATTCATTCCGAGCGGAGGAGGAATTGCCAATGGCTTCAAGCTCCGTGCAGAAGCTGTCGCTGTTTGCCCTGATCGGAATGGTCGTCGGATCGATGGTCGGATCCGGCATTTTCTCGCTCCCTCGTACATTCGGTATCGCAACGGGGCCGTTCGGCGCGGCTATCGCCTGGACGATTGCCGCCGGCGGAATGTACACGCTGGCGCGCGTGTTTCAGGCGCTCGGCGAGCGCAAGCCCGATCTTGACGCCGGTGTCTACGCCTACGCCAAGGCGGGATTTGGCAACTATCCAGGCTTCCTGTCGGCACTCGGCTACTGGGTCGGAAGTTGCATCGGAAACGTGTCGTACTGGGTGCTGATCAAGTCGACCCTCGGGGCCTTCTTTCCGGTGTTTGGCGACGGCAATACGGTGATCGCCATTCTGGTCGCGTCGGTCGGCATCTGGGCGTTTCACTTCACGATTCTGCGCGGCGTGCAGCAGGCTGCCTTCATCAACACCGTGGTGACGATCGCCAAGATCGTGCCGATCCTGGTGTTCATCCTGATCCTGATCTTCGCGTTCAAGTTCGACGTGTTCCGCGCCAATTTCTGGGGCGGCGTCGGTATGCCCGAAGCCGGCCTGTTCGATCAGATACGCGCTACCATGCTGGTCACGGTGTTCGTATTCCTCGGTATCGAAGGCGCCAGCGTCTATTCGCGCTATGCCAAGGAGCGGGTGCACATCGGTATTGCGACCATCGTCGGCTTCCTCGGCGTGACGACGCTCATGGTGCTGGTCACCATGCTGCCCTACGGCGCGCTGGCGCGGGCGGACATTGCAGGAATGCGGCAGCCTTCCATGGCCACCGTGCTCGAAGCGGTGGTTGGCCACTGGGGCGCGATCTTCATCAGTGTCGGACTGCTGGTATCGGTGCTCGGCGCCTATCTCGCCTGGTCGCTGATCTGTGCCGAAGTTCTTTCTGCGGCGGCGCGCACCAGGGACATGCCAAAGGTGTTTGCCACCGAGAACGAGAACCGGGTGCCGGCGGCAGCGCTATGGCTCACCAACATCGTCGTGCAGCTCTTTGTCATCAGCACGTACTGGTCGAACGACGCGTTCTCGCTGATGCTCAACCTGACCAGCGTGATGGCGCTGATCCCGTTCCTGCTGGTGGCGGGATACGCGGTGCTCATGAACCGACGCGGCGAAACCTACGACAAGCGTCCGCAAGAACGCACGCGAGACCTGATCTTCGCGAGTCTGGCGACGATCTATACGTTGTTCCTGATCTATGCGGCAGGCATGAAGTTCCTGGTCCTGTCCGCCATTCTCTATGGTCCGGGGACGCTCCTTTACTTCTGGGCCCGGCGCGAACAGGGCCAGCCGATCTTCACGCCGGTCGAATGGATCATCTTCATTGTGACCATGATCCTGTGCGGCATCGGCATTCACGGGCTGGTGACGGGCTACATCACAATTTGAGTGCGGAGGCGTATCGTTATGGCTGAGATCAAGTACGGCGTTCATTCGGAAGTAGGCCAACTGCGCAAGGTGATGGTATGCGCACCCGGTCGCGCCCATCAGCGTCTTACGCCCAGCAACTGCGATGCGCTGCTGTTCGACGACGTGCTCTGGGTGGATAATGCCAAGCGCGACCACTTCGATTTCGTCCAGAAGATGCGCGACCGCGACATCGACGTTGTCGAGATGCATAATTTGCTGACCGAGACGGTGGCTGTCCCGGAAGGGAAGAAGTGGATCATCGACAATCAGGTCGTGCCGAACCAGGTCGGCCTTGGCCTTGTCGATGAGATCAAGAGCTACCTCAACGGCCTGTCGAACCGCGAACTGGCTGAGACCCTGATCGGCGGCCTGTCGACCGAGGAGTTTCCGGAGAAGATCGGCGGCCCGATGCTCGAGATGGTCCGGGAGGCCGCTGGCGTCACCGAATACCTGCTGCCGCCATTGCCGAACACGCTCTACACGCGCGATACGACTTGCTGGATTTACGGCGGCGTCACGCTCAATTCGCTTTACTGGCCCGCCCGCCACGAGGAAACCATCCTCACCACCGCGATCTACAAATTCCACCCCGACTTCGCCGGCAAGGTGAACGTGTGGTGGGGCGACCCGACCCAGGATCACGGACTCGCGACCTTCGAAGGCGGCGACGTGATGCCGATCGGCAAGGGCAATGTGCTGGTCGGGATGAGCGAGCGCACCTCGCGACAGGCCATCAGTCAGGTCGCAGCCGCGCTGTTCAAGAAGGGTGCTGCCGAGCGGGTGATCGTCGCCGCCATGCCGAAGCTGCGCGCGGCGATGCATCTCGACACGATTTTCACCTTTGCGGACCGGGATTGCGTGCTGCTCTATCCCGACATTGTCAACAACATCCATGCCTATTCCTATCGGCCGGCCAACAATCCGAGCGGCGTGGAGTTGCGCAAGGACGAGAAGCCGTTCGTGGATACGGTGGCCGATGCGCTGGGCATCAAGAAGATGCGCATCGTCGAGACCGGCGGCACCGCCTATATGCGCGAGCGCACGCAATGGGACAGCGGCGCAAATCTTGTTTGTGCGTCGCCGGGCGTCGTGTTTGCCTACGACCGCAACACCTACACCAACACGCTGCTGCGCAAGCAGGGTATCGAGGTCATCACCATCACCGGCGCGGAGCTCGGCCGCGGCCGCGGTGGCGGTCACTGCATGACCTGTCCCATTGCGCGTGATGCGGTGGACTTCTGAGAGATCGAGCGACCGGTCTTTGGAGGCGCGCGTAAGGGGGTTGCAATGGGTGCTGTTCGTGGGTTGCTCGCGATTCCGTGGCTGCTCTTTGCGACCGGCACGGTCTCGGCGGCGGACCAATCGATATTGAAAAGCCCGCCGTATCAGGCGCCACCGATATCCTACGCCCCCGTTTTCAGCGTGGTCGGCACGCTGTCCGCGACCTGGACGGACAACGCCTTGTTCAGCCGAGACAACCGTCGCAGCGACGTCTTCATAGAGCCGGATATCTCGTTGCGGATGGACGGCCGGTTTGCACCGGATTGGTCCTACCGTGTCTATGCCCGCACCGAACTTGAAAAGTTCGGGCGCGTCCGCGATGGGGACGCCGCATTTGCGCTGTGGGGCGGGCGCATCAACCACGACATCGGGAACTGGCGGATCAGCGGCATCTACGAAAACCGCTACCAGTTTGCCGGTATCTATCAGACGCACCTGTTCACCGCCCATGACATCAAGGGCGCGGTGTCCAGCGTGTACAGTCTCGGCTGGTTCATTCTGGCGCCGTTCGCGCAGGGCCGGTACCGCTTCTCTGACCTGGCGGAGGCGGAATATTACCGGCTGGACCTGGCGCTTGGCATTGAGGCCAGGCTCAACGAGCGCTGGTCGATCGTTTCGGAGCCGTTTTACGAAGTGTACTGGTTTACCGGCGGTGCTAACTCAAGCCGCGTCGACCAGATCTATTCGGTATCGCTCGGTCTGAAATACAATATTGCCCCAAACATATCGCTGGTGACGATGGTGTCCTACGAAGAGCGCTTCTCCAATGTGGACATTCGGCGCTATCGGAGCCTTGATGTCGGCCCTAAACTGAATTTTGCCTTCTGACCCGGCCTCACGATGAGGACGAAGATGAGGACGAACATGAGACGGATGTTTGTGCTGGCTGTCTGTGCAATTGTCCCCCTGGCCACGGCGAACACGGCCATGGCGCAGCGTGATGCCGCGGATCGTGCCGACCGCGGGCAGCGGCTCGATTCCGATGCGTTTCGCAACGACATGTTGCAGGATCAGTTGAAGAAGCCGGCCTATCCGCAAACCCGGCAGTATCTGTTTCAACCCGGTCCGGGCGAAAAACCCAAGCCTGACACGCGGAAGCCCAAGCCGAACTGAATTGCATGTGATTTTGGCAGGGGACCACCAGGGACGTTTGGCGGATGAGTGAGCCGGCGCAGGCGCATTCGCTGACATTTGCAGAGGCGGCGCTTCCGATCGTCAGCCTGATTCTGCTTGTCGCGCTGTCTTTCTATCTGTTCGGCGAAGCGGGCGCCGACGGTCCGAACCAGGTCGCCCTCGTCGTTGCGACCATGATCGCGGTGTTCGTGGCGTGGCGTCGCGGCTTCACGCTTGCGGAACTTCACGATGCCGCCGTGGCCAGCGTCAGTTCGGCGTTGGGGGCGATCTTCATCCTGCTGGCGGTAGGCGCCCTGATCGGCACCTGGGCGTTGAGCGGCACGCTTGTCGCGATGGTCTACTATGGCATGCAGATCCTGAGTCCGAACTACTTCTACATGACTGCCGCCATCATCTGTGCCTTCGTCTCGGTGAGTATCGGCAGCTCCTGGACCACGGTCGGGACGATCGGCGTCGGTCTCATGGGAATCTCCCAGAACATGGAAATGAACCCCGCGATCAGTGCGGCCGCGATCATTTCCGGTGCCTACTTCGGAGACACCACCTCGCCGTTGTCGGATTCCACAAATCTCGCAGCCGGAACGGCCGGCGTCGATCTCTACACCCACATTCGCGAAACCCTGGTGGTTTCTTCGATTGCTCTGGCGATAGCCCTTTTTGTGTTCTGGCTGTTCGGCCGGCCCGGTGAATTCGATGCCAGCGCCAAGCTGGCTGCCATCGAGAGTGCGGTCCACGTATCGCCTCTTCTTTTTCTGCCGCTTGTCGTCGTCGTCGGCATGGCGCTGATGAAATTCCCACCGTTCTCGGCGATTTTCGTCGGCGCTCTTACCGGCGGCGTATTGGCGATGTTCATAGCGCCGGAACGGGTGATCAACTTTGCCGGAGGCGAGGGGTTGCCGTCCGGGCTTGCTCTGCTGAAGGGGATCTGGCTTGCGCTGGGCGGCGGCTACAAGTCGACCTCCGGCTTCGGTCCCATCGACGAGATCGCGTCGCGCGGCGGCATGGCGAGCATGCTGTCGACCATCTGGCTGATCATCGCGGCACTGGCATTCGGCGGCGTGGTCGAGAAGGCCGGCATGCTGGAGAAAATCATCACACCGATCATCAATTTCGCGAAATCGGCAGGTGCGCTGGTGGCGTCGCTGGTCTCGGCGGTGCTGACCACCAGCATCGTGACGGCCGATCAATACATGGCGATCGTCCTGCCGGCGCGCATGTTCAAGAGTGCGTTTGCCCGACGGGGATTCTCTCCGGTCGTCCTGTCCCGGACGGTAGGGGCGTCGGCGACGCCGACATCGGCTCTGGTGCCCTGGAACAGTTGCGGGGCTTACATGGCGGCGACATTGGGCGTCGCGACATTCAGTTATCTGCCTTATGCGGTTTTCAATTTTGCGAGCCCGCTGCTGGTGATTGCGGTCGCGTGCATCAATTTCCGGATGCCTCGTGAGGCGGTGGCGAAGACCTGAACTGGCAGTCCGTCGGCCAACGCATAACCGGCGACAAGGCAGGCGGTGGCGATTGTCGGCCGTCATGCAAAATGCAAGTCTGGCCGGTATCGATACCATCGTCTTGAACTGGAAATCTGCATATGCGCCATGACGTCTTCAGGATTTTGCGAGCGGGTGAACGCCGGCGCTGGACCGCCGGACCGGTCGGTGCGTATCTCGGCGTGACATTGCTTGCCGTGACATTGTCGTGGACACCTGCGACAGCGCAAGCCCGTGTCGACGTGGGCACCCTGATCTGCACGGCAGGGCCGGGCATCGGTGCTCTCATTGGCTCCCGCCGCAGTCTGACCTGTCACTTCAATCCGGTGTCGGGAGCGACGCGGCATTACCGGGGCTCGATCACCCGCTTCGGTCTCGACATCGGCGTGACGGCGGGCGGCATCATGACATGGCGGGTGCTGGCGCGGACGCGCAGCATCGGTCCCGGCTCGATCGCCGGACACTATGTCGGTGTCAGCGCCGACGCGTCGCTCGGGCTTGGCGCGGGCGCAAAGGTGCTGCTCGGTGGATCGCGGCGCTCGACCATGCTTCAGCCGGTCGCGTTCGTCGGTAACGTCGGGCTGAACCTTGCGGCCGGTGTGACCGGACTGGCCTTGCGCTACGTCAACTGAGGCCAGCCCGCATCCTGGGGTGGCGCGACGGAGGCCCTCGACGTGATGCACCGCCCCTGACGGCAAGGCCGCTGACGGGATGACGTTGATCGGCTTGCCCGCGGCCGTGCGCCAGCACCTGGTCGATCGCGGTCGTGGACAGGCCCCCGTAGATATCGCGTTCGACGTTGTCGAGGTGAGGGGTGAAAGCCACGTTCGGGCATCCTGATCGGCGGATGCTCGGCCGCGAGCGCTGGTGTGCTCGCTCATTCGTCACTGCCCTTTTTCGCGGGCAGCAGGCCGAGGTCGCCGAGCGCCTCGGTCATCACCGTCTCCTCCTGATCGAGAAATGCGCGCTCGGAACTTCCCGAGAGAAAGGTGTTGGCCCAATACTTCTTGTCGAGTTCCGCCCTCCATTCGGGCGTGGCGGTCGCGGCAGCAAGCGTGCGCTCCCAGAATGCAGTCTCCGCCGCGCCGATGCCGGGCGCTGCAATCAATCCGCGCCACATGCCGACGGTGCAGTCGACGCCGCCATCGCGCAGCGTCGGCACCGATTCGAAGATGCCGTTGAGCCGCTTGGGAGCGGAAAGGGTGATCGTGCGCAGCTTGCCCGCTGTCAGTTCAGGCACCGCGCTGACCGCGGTAATCACGCCGAGATCGGCCTTGCCCTCGATGACATGAGCGATCGCGTAGCGGGCAGAGTCGAACACCTCGATCTTGAGCGCCTTCACCTCGCCGCCGGCGTGGCGCGTCAGTCGCGCCAGTGCGATGTGGTTCGGATTGCCGGTCGCTGTCGCCAGAGCGATCGGGAGCCTGGCGGGATCCTTCAGCCGCGCCTTGAGATCGTCGATCGAGGCGATCGCGGAATCGGAGCGGACGATGAAGATCGGGTACTCGGTATAGAGATTGGCGACGGGCGTCAGATCCGAATAGCGCAGCTTGCTGACACCAAGCAGCCGGTTGCTGATGATGGTCGGCGAGTTGATCGCGAGCACATGGGCATCGCCGGATTTCGTGGCGAGATAGTCCCACGCGTTGCCGCCTCCGCGCCCCGGCATGTTGGAAAGCCGGATCGGCTGGCCGATGAGGCTCCGTGCCTCCAGCACAGCGATCAGTGCCCGGGCGGGCCGGTCCTGGCCGCCACCCGGCGGCGTCCCGGCGACGAGTTCGATCTCCCTGGTCGGTTGCCATTCCTGGCTCTGCATTCCGGTCTCCGTGATTTCTGAAGCTGCGGTCGATCTCCGGCACCCACGCGGCCGCCGAGAGTTCCTGCACAACAATCTGCCCTACAAGCCGGCCGATTTCGAGCATGTCGGCCTGACGAGGTGGCGCTCCGGGCCAAGGTGCTCGGCGACCTCAACGTCAAGAAGCAATCGCCATTCTTCCGAACAGTTTGATCGGAGCTGTCTTCGGGCGGCCCCTTTTTTGAGGTTGGCGGCGGGGCCACTATCATCCCTGCCAACGGGAGCCTGCGGCACAGCCGTGGCTCGGGCAGGGGTGCATGGGCACAATCGCCGTCACGGGCGCATCGGGTTTCGTGGGGCGGCATGTGGTTGCCGCGCTGCGGCGTGCCGGTGCGGATGTGGTGGCCCACGCCCGCTCGCCGGAGAGAACACGCGAGGTCCCGGGCACCCGCTGGGCCTGTTTCGATCTGGCGGATGTCCGCGATCCTTTCGATCTCCTCGGCAGGCCGGATATCGTCATTCACCTCGCCTGGGAGGGGTTGCCCAACTACCAGTCGGCCCGGCATGTCGATGCCGAGCTGCCGCGTCAACTGAATTTCCTTCGTTCGCTCGCGGCGGCCGGATTGAAGCGGCTCGTGGTGTCAGGCACCTGCTTTGAATACGGAATGCAGTCGGGCTGCCTCGGCGAGGATACGGTGACGGCGCCGTCAAACCCTTACGGCCTGGCCAAGGATCGCCTGCGGCAAGAGTTGGAAGCACTGAAAACGCAGCTTCCTTTCGATCTCCACTGGCTGCGTCTCTTCTATCTGTATGGCGCAGGGCAGGGGGCTGGCTCGCTCTATTCGCTTTTCGCGGCAGCGGTCCGGCGCGGAGACCGATCGTTCGACATGTCGCGCGGCGATCAGGTGCGGGACTTCATGCGAGTGGAGGACGCCGCCGCCGCCATCGTCGCGGTAGCCAGGGCGCCGCATCCGCCGGCGCTGCTCAACGTGTGCTCGGGGGAGCCGGCGACGGTTCGCAGCCTCGTCGAGCGCTGGCGTTCTGAAATGGCCCCGGGTCTTGAGCTAAGGCTCGGCGTCCTGCCCTATCCGGCACATGAGCCGTTCGCGTTCTGGGGCGACAGCAGCCGCCTTCGTGAAGTGCTGGGCAACCAGGGCGGGGCCGGGGCGTAGCCCTGCGAATCGCGGGAGCCGAAACCTGGTGAGCAAAGGGGCGGCGGTCCTTGCTTTCCCAATCGTTACCGGCCTTTGCGCGCATTTACGCGATCTTAGAGTTTATCGGGGGAAACTTGGTTAACGGCGGAGCATTCCGTGAAGACCATCCTCTTCATCATTCCCCCCTACTTCAACGCCGACGACTACCTGAACAAGAGCCGTTCGGCGGTGCTTCCCGCATTCACCGTGCCCTACGGCATCCTGTCGCTTGAGGCCTACCTCAAGGCCAATTGTCGGGCTCCGGTCGGGATGCGTACCCTCGATCTCAACATTGCGCTTCAGACGCTGGTGGAGCAGGACTTCTCCGGCGACTACGTGTCGGTGTTCCGTGCCGAGATCGAGATGGCGTTGCGCGAGTTCGCGCCGCAATTCGTCGGCGTGTCGGCGCTGTTCAATTCGTCGAACCGCTACATCGGCAACATCGTCAGAACCTGCAAGGACCATGATCCGTCGGTCATGACGCTCGCGGGCGGCGGACTGCCGTCGGCGGCCTATAAACTGATGCTGGAAGCCTGCCCGGAACTCGATGCCATCTGCAAGGGAGAGGGCGAACTGCCGCTACGGGCGCTGCTCGAAGCCGACGATCCCATGGAATTGATCGCGTCGCATCCGTCCTGGATCGCCCGCGAAGGGCTGGCCCGGAAAAAGGTGCCGCAGCACACCTTCATCGACGACCTCGACGAAATACCCCCCTTCGACTACAGCAGCATTGACCTCGCGTTCTACAACAACCGCAGCATCGACAAGCAGTACGCCGGCATGCCGAAGCGCGAGATGGCGATCCACACCTCGCGAGGCTGCCCGTTCCTGTGCGTATTCTGCTCCAATCCCTCGCTGCATGGCCGCAAGGTCCGCACTATGTCGGTCGAACGTGTGGTGGCGGACGTGCGCCGGATGAAGGAGCAATTCGGCATGACCGTTCTCCTTCTGGAGGACGATCATTTCTTCAACGACAAGGAGCGTGCCAAAGCGATCCTGCGTGAACTGGCCGCGCTTGATATCCGGGTCGAGTTTCCCAACGGCGTCGCCGTCTATGCCATCGACGACGAGGTGGCCGGCCTGTTCGCGCTCGCCGGTGTGTCGGCGGTAGCGCTGGCGGTCGAATCCGGTTCCGACCATGTGCTCAATAACATCATCCGCAAGCCGCTCAAGAAGCGATTGATCCGGCCGGCAGTCGAGGCGTTGCGCAAATTCAACGTGCGCTCGCACGTCTTTATCGTCATCGGCCTTCCCGGCGAGCAGGATGAGCACCGCTCCGAAACACTGCAGATGCTGTTGGATTCAGGATTCGACTGGATCCACGTTTATCTGGCCATGCCGATCTTCGGCAGCCGCCTTTACGATATCTGCGTCGAAAACGGTTACATCGAGAACGTCAATTCGCAGGACTTCGTCGCCACGAAGTCCGTGATCCGTGCGCCCGGCGTGGATCCGATGAAGCTCGAAGCGTTCGCATACGAGATGCAGATTCGGGTGAATTTCATCGAGAACCACAACATGAAGATCGGCCGTTACGATGTGCCGATCGACTACATGAAAAACGTGGTGACGAAATATCCGGAGCATGCGTTCGGCCATTACTTCTTGGCCGAATGCTACCGGCGAACGGGTGAGACGGCTCTCGCGGCTGAGCATCTGGAGCGCTTCTCTGGAATCTGTGCCGGTGACGATTGGTGGCGCGGCATGGCTGAGAAGTACGGTGTCGGAGCCGGTGCGGCGTCAGGCTTTCTACCCGTCGTGCCTCAGATCGAAACGGCCGTCGCCTAAGTCGGAAGCGGCCTCACACCCGCCGCAGAAAGCCGTCCGGCGAGGCGGTGATCGCGATCTTGTGCTCGATGGTGCGGTCATATGCGAACCGCAGCGGCTCGCCGTCGCGCGCCTTGCGCCCTTCGCCGTCGAGGCGCTTCATGTATTCCCACACGGCCGTCTTTGGATTGTCGCCTTTGCCCCAGGGGCGGTCGCTGCACATGTCGGCCGGCAGATCTTCGACGCCGGTGTCCCAGACGACGCAGTATGATCCCTTGCTGACGTAGGGCGCGTAGAGTTCCAGTTCCTCAAGCACATGGTCGTTTGTGTGGTTGGAATCGAGGAACACCATCACCTGGTCGTAGCCCTCGGCATGTGCTGCGACCTGCGCGGCGATTTCGGGCGCAATCGACGAGCCCTGAATGGTATTTATCTTGTGACGCAGGGGGTGCGCGTCGATGGCGGCGCGGTTGTGGGCGCGGATGTCGATGTCGATGCCAATCACCTTGCGGCGGCTTGCCTTTGGATCGAGTACAACGCCCGCAGTTGCCGCATCGCAGTAGTCCATCAGTGCGAGCATTGAGGCGCTCAGCACCAGCGAGCCGCCGTGCGCGATGCCGGTTTCGATGATGAGGTC
>CAZGSW010000001.1:46075-48035 GCA_964528635.1 uncultured Rhodoplanes sp.
GCAAGATAGTTCGTTATCTCGGGAATGTCTGCCGGATAGTGATAGACGCAGACGGCGATCCTGGGCCGGTGACGGCGTATGGAGGCCTGCGCGCCGCGCAGCAGCGCCATTTCCATGCCCTCGACGTCCGCCTTCAGGAAAGTGACGGCGCGGCCTTCGAGATAGCTGTCCAGGTTGACGACGGGGACCGGAACGCCGTCGTCGTCATCACCGATGGCGAAGCTGGTAAGCCCGCCGTTGGCGGTCGATCCGCGCGCCATTCCGTTGGTTTCCCCGACCGCCGCGTTGACCGTTACGATGCTGTTTTGCGGCAGAGCCCATTCGGATGAGAGGCGCGCGGCGCGCGCCTGCAACTGCGTGAATTGCTCGGGGCCTGGCTCGAAAGCATGGATACGTGCGAATGCGCCGTCGTGCGCGGCGATAAACCCCTCCACGCTGTCGCCATCGAAGGCGCCGGCATCGATGTAGATGTCGTCGCGTGCCTCACGGAACGGTGGCAGGCAGAAGTACTGATCCGGTTCGCAGACCGCTTCGCAATGCGCGGCGTGGCCGCTCAGCATCGCCATCAGAACCGCGCGCAGCACCGTTCGGGATCGCTCGTCGTCCAGCATGTGATGGATCGCGCGGAAGTCGGCGAGGCGGGAGGCCACGTGCCAGGCATCGTATGAGACATGCGGGATCGAGAGCTTTGACAGCATCTCCGACACGGGCCGGATCGCATGCCTCGCACTGACGAACAGGAAGTGGGGTCGCTCGTTCGCAAGATCGTTCGCCGACCGGATCGGTAGTCCGCCTGCGCTCCGGCCTTGCAGGGCGGGATTGGCGTCGTGGCAGGAGGTGAGCCGGATGCCGCTCGTCCTGAGTTGCGGCAGCGCCCAGCGGCCGAGAAACCCCATTCCGTAGAGGCCAGCAGCCATTTCACCGCGCGTTATCGCCGATGGCACCGTGCGCAGTACATCGTCTGCCGCGGATTCCAGCGCGCCGAGGCTCGGGATCATCACGTCATGCGCTCGGTCGGAATGGCGTAAATCACCGCGCCGGTGCCGCACCAGGAGTGCGTGCGGAACAGGAAGCGGTAGCGCGGCATGGTCTGCATCAGCCACAGGGCGGTCCGCCAGATTCCGTCGGCGTTGTGATAGACGGTCGCGGCCACGATTGGCCGATGTGCGAGCAGCGTGTTGCGCGCTCCCTTCAAAGCAGGAAACTCGTGCCCTTCCAGATGCAGCTTGAAAAGCGTTGGCGCAACACCGAGTGTATCGACCGGGCGGACCGTGACCGTCCGTCGTCCGGTCGGTGCAATCTGCGACGCATAGTCCAGCCCGTCGTGGAACTGCGCCTCTCCGGGATGTTCTCCCAGCGCGCAATCGAGCAGGTCGATGCAGGCCCGGTTGGGCAGGGCGGCGGCCAGCACCGCGCGGTTCGCCGGGTCAGGTTCCACCGCGACGATTTGCCGGAACGCGTTGCCGGTTCGCTCCATGAAGGCGCGCGCGACGCTGCCATGGTGCGCGCCGGCGTCCAGAAGCACCTCGTGCCGGCCAAGCGACCGTGTGACCTCGGGAATGAAGAAGCGGTTGCCGCCCTGCACCCGCGCCGGGTCGAAGGTCCATTCCTCCCGCAGTCTGCGCCATGCGAGGAATTGAAGATGATGAGCCCGCGACAGGTCGTCCCCCCATGTCGCCAGCACCTTCCGGGTGTTTTCTTCGTCTTCCGGGGAGAACGGCGGCGCGAACCAGCCGTTCGACAGTGGATGCCGGCCCCTGAAGTTCTCCGCCCAGTCGTAGAACGGAGCGATATGCTGGAAACCCGCCTGCCGGAGTGAGCGTTCCAGCGGAACATAGGGCGAGGTCGCGACGCTGATAGCGAGCATCAACTCGTGTCTGTCGCGCTCATTGACCTCGTCCGGGCGATACACCGGCAAACCGGACCACGCAGGCTCCTTCCCAACAGTGCCGGCGTTGCG
>CAZGSW010000001.1:48135-57936 GCA_964528635.1 uncultured Rhodoplanes sp.
ATCAATCTCGAAGATCGCACGCCGCTGGAGACGGTGATCCCGCTCTCGACGCCGTTCGTGGTGTTCGCGGACCCGGCCAGCTCCTGCAATTTCAAGTGCACGTTCTGTCCGACCGGCCATCGCGACATGATCGCGGAGACAGGCCGCTTTCAGGGTGCCATGAAATACGAGGTGTTCCAGAAGGTGGTGGACGACCTCGGCGAGTTCGACAAGCCGATCAAGGTGCTGCGCATGTACAAGGACGGTGAGCCGTTCCTGAACAAGCGGCTCGCCGACATGGTCGCATATGCGAAGCGGGCCGGCCACATCGAATACATCGACACCACGACGAACGGCACGTTTCTCACTCCGGAGCGGATGGGGCCTGTGCTCGAGGCTGGCATCGACAAGATCAACGTCTCCGTCGATGGCATGGACCAGGAGGGCTACCTCCGTTTCACCGGTTTCAAGTTCGATTTCGACAAATTCGTCGACGGCGTGAAGTGGCTCTACGCCAACAAGGGCGGCTGCGAGATCGTCGTCAAGATTCCCGGCGAACTCATCACCGAGACGCAACGTCAGCAGTTCTTCGACACCTTCGGCGACCACTGCGACCGCATCTTCGTGGAGAATTTCGCGCCGTGCTGGCCTGGGTTCGACATCGAGAAGCACACCGGTGTGACGATTTCGAAGGGCATCTACCAGCAGGAGGTCGGCGACACCGACACCTGTCCGTATATCTTCTACGGCTACTCGGTGAACGCCGACGGTCTCGTCAGCTCCTGCTTTCTCGACTGGGGCCGCAAGCTCGTGATCGGCGACGTGCGCAAGCAGTCGATGAAGGAAATATGGAACTCGGACCTGATGAACGCGCTGCGGCTGCAGCATCTGGAGGGGCGCCGCCGTCAGAACGGTGTATGCGGCAACTGCGGCCAGCTCAGCCATTGCCTGCCCGACAACATCGACCCTTACCGCACCTTGCTGCTCGCGAGGTTCCGGACGCTGGTGCCGCACGATCCGGACGTGGCCGCGCCCGGTGGCGACAACCCCAACTTCGCGATCGAAGCTGCCGAATGAGAATTCTGCACATCACGCCGCATCTCGGCGGAGGCGTGGGCAAGGCCCATGCGGCAATGACGGCGGCGCGCGTCGCGCCCATGGAGCAATCGTTTGTCCTGCTGGAGGAGCCGCGCGATCGCCGCTATGTCGCGGCCGTCGAGGCGGCGGGAGCATCTGTCACCGTGGTCCGCGATTTTGACCGCATTGCTCGCCTCGCCGCCGAGGCTGACGTGGTCCAGTTCGAGCTCTGGAACCACCCCCGGCTGTTCGAGTGTCTGGCCCGTTGCCCATGGCCTGCGATCCGGACGGTGTTCTGGTCGCATATTTCCGGACTTGGACGGCCGGTGATCCAGCCGGACCTGATCGGCGGAGCCGGCCGTTTCGTGTTTTCGAGCGAAGCCTCGCTGGTGATTCCATGCCTGTTCGAGCGTGATGGCGCGGCGCTGCATAACGTCGCCGTGATCAACAGCGGATTCGGTTTCGCGCGGGCGGCGCCGGGCAGGACCGCCGGTGGCAAGGTCCGCATCGCTTACCTCGGCACCGTCGATTTCGTGAAGATGCATCCGGGGTTCTTCGATGCGATCGACCGGCTGGACGGCGAGGGGATCGAAGTCGATGTCTGGGGTGCACTGGAGCCGGATGGCGAGGTCGCACGCTGCGCTGCCGCCATGCGCCACCCCGGCCGTATCCGTTTCCGCGGCCACACCGACGATCCGTTTTCGGCAATGGCTGCGGCCGACATCTTCTTCTATCCGCTGCAGCCCGATCACTATGGCACCGCAGAGAATGCGCTGATCGAGGCCATGTCGCTCGGGCTTGTCCCGGTCGTGATGGACAATCCCGCCGAACGGACGATCGTCAACCATTGTGCGACCGGCTTTGTCGCAGGCTCCATCAGCGAATGTGTGGAGTGGTTGTATATGCTGATGCAGTCGCCGCGCCTTCGCCACGTGGTCGGTGGCAGTGCGCGTCGCGCGGTGAGCCAAAGCCGCGCCCCCGAGTTGTCGGCGCAGGCATTTTCCGAGCTGTGGCGAGAACTGCGGAACGAACCGAAGCAGGTCCCGGATTTTCGTGCCGTGGTGGGTGATAGTCCGGCCGACTGGTTCCTTGCGACGCAGCGACTGCCCGGCGAGCCGTGGCTGCCGGCCGTCCACTGGCAGCGTCAGGCTGCGACCAAGGGGACGCTGGCCCACTTCCGGCGCGAGTTCCCGGACGATCAATCCCTGTCTCTGCTCATGTCCGCCCGCGACGGCACGACCGGCGCAGCCGCATAGGACCGTCATGCTCCTTTCCATTCTCATCCCCACCCATCGCAGCGATCTTCAGACCTGCGCGCGCATCGTTCAGGCCTGCTCCTGGGCCGGGCCGGACCTTGAAGTGATCGTGCGCGACAATTCCGCCAACGAGGACAAACGCAATCTCCTGCGTCAGATCCGGAACGAGCATTGCCGGATCGAGACGGTTGAAGAGTGCGGCGTGATCGAGAATCACCAGGAACTCGTCAAGCTGGCGCGCGGCGAATACATCTTCGTTGTCGCCGACGACGATTTCGCTTTCGATCGCGCCATGACGTCGCTGCCCGCGCTGATCGCCCAGCACGCCGGGGATACTTCGGTGGTGGGCCTCACCGGCATGTATGCCGTGGAGCACAGCCAGGGCTCGTCGATCGTCGGCTACGACAATCTCGACGCGACCGATGTGGCTGCGCGGCTGAACGGATATCTGGCCCACAACGGCGTCAACGTGCTGTTCTATGCGCCGGTGCGCAGGGAGACGTTCCGGCGGATATTCGATTTCGGTCTCGCGATGCCGTTTCCGTTCTCGTTCCACGACCAGATCACCTGCCTCCTCTACCTGCTCAACGGCAGGTTCGCCCGCATCCGGCGCCTGATGTATCTCTATGATGTCGGCGAATGGGAGAAGCCGGAATCGGCGCAGAGGCGTGATCTTCACTTTCTCAACGTCGGAAATCTCGATCCTGCGGTCAACAAGCTGCACTGGTTCATCTGTGCGTTCGAGGGTGCGGTGCTGATCCGCAACTCGGACATGTTTCCAGATTACCCGCTGGCGCAGCGCCAGACGATGGCAGACCGCTGGTTCGCCACCATGTTCATGCGTTTCGCCAACAGCTGCCGCGATGCGTTCGGCTCGCGTTTCTCGCGGGACGCCGACCTCCTGTGCGACAGGTGGCGGGGCTCGGCCGGCCGGCTTTCGTTTCACGACATGCTGGCCGACATTTCGAACTTCATGGCGCTTTCGTCGAAGGAAAACGCCGACAAGTTCTTCCAATACTGGGATGCGACGCTCGCCCGGGGCGCAGCCGCCGGTCAGCCGAAGCGCGCCGCCGGGCAGTAGCACAGCCTCCGAATCGAATATGCTGCGGCCTCCCGGAGCCGCCTTGATATGAAAGCCGTCATCCTGGCCGGAGGGCTGGGCACGCGACTGGCGGAGGAAACCTCCGTCCGCCCCAAGCCGATGGCGGAGATCGGCGGCTATCCCGTGCTCTGGCACATCATGAAGATCTACAGCGCCCATGGTGTGCGCGAGTTCGTCGTATGCCTCGGCTACAAGGGCTACGTCATTAAGGAGTATTTCGCGAACTACTTCCTGCACCGCTCGGACGTCACCATCGATCTGGAAAAGAATCTGATGGAGGTCCATGCGACGCGCTCGGAGCCCTGGCGGGTCACGCTGGTCGATACCGGTGCCGACACCCAGACCGGCGGCCGGATCAGGCGCGTCCTGCCCTACGTTCAGAACGATCCGGAGTTCTGCCTCGCCTACGGTGACGGTGTCGCCGACGTGAACATCGGTGCGGTGATCGCCCAGCATCGCAGCGAGGGATTGCTCGCCACCGTGACGGCGACCCAGCACGCCGAGCGGTTCGGTGTGGTCGAGCATGATGGCCGCCGCATCACCAGTTTCAAGGAGAAGCCGGCCGACCAGCGCGGCTGGGTCAACGCCGGCTTCTTCGTGCTGTCGCCGAAGATCGGCGAACTCCTTGAGGGGGACGACACGGTCTGGGAGCGTGCGCCACTGGAGCGGCTGGCGCGGATGGGACAACTCGGCGTCCATCTTCATCGCGGCTTCTGGCAGCCGATGGACACGCTTCGCGACAAGCATCAGCTTGAAGGGTTTTGGGCCTCGGGCTCGCCGCCGTGGAAGGTGTGGTCATGATCGACCGCGCGTTCTGGCAGGATTGCCGTGTGCTTGTCACCGGCCACACCGGGTTCAAGGGCACCTGGCTGTCGCTCTGGCTGGAGCAACTGGGCGCACAAGTCTACGGACTGGCGCTGGCGCCGCAAACCGAGCCGTCGATGTTCGCGATGCTCCAGCCTCTTGACCGGCAGGTTTCCCTGATCGGCGACATCCGCGATCCGGACGCGGTCGCCCGCGCCGTGCGGCAGGCGGAGCCCGAGGTTGTCATCCACATGGCGGCGCAGCCTCTGGTGCGGCGCTCCTTCCGCGAACCGCTTGAGACCTACGGCACCAATGTGATGGGGACTGCGCATCTGCTCGATGCGGTGCGCGCCGTTGCCGGCCTGAAGGCGATCCTGGTCGTCACCACCGACAAGGTTTATCGCACCGGAGAGGGCCGGGTTTCTTTCACGGAGAACGATCCACTCGGCGGTCACGACCCTTATGCCGCATCCAAGGTCGCCACCGAATTCGTGGTGCAGAGTTATGCCGCAAGCTACTTCGCCCCCATGGGCGTAGCGATCGCGACAGCGCGTGCCGGCAACGTCATCGGCGGCGGCGACTGGGCGGAGGATCGTCTTGTTCCCGACCTGTGGCGCGCGGTGCAGGCGGGCGAGCCGCTGCGGCTTCGCAATCCCGACGCGGTCCGGCCGTGGCAGCATGTGATCGAGCCGTTGTCCGGCTATCTCGCCTATATCGAGCGGCTGGCGCGCGGCGAGCGGGTGCCAGGCGCACTCAACTTCGGGCCGCCGCCGGAACAGACCCTGACGGTTGCGCAGGTGGCGGAGGCAATGCTGGCGGCGATCCGGTCACCGCACGGCTGGCAACCGGCCTCCTTCGATGCGCCTCAGCCAAAGGAGTCCGGGTATCTGGCGCTCGATCCGTCGCTGGCCGCTTTGTCGCTGGGCTGGCGGCCACGGCTTGACCCGATGCAGGCCCTGCAATGGACCGCTGAATGGTACGGCGCGGTCGCCGGTGGCGCCGACGCCCGCGCCCTGAGCGTGGAGCAGTTGCGTCGTTACCAGGCGTTGGCGGCATGACGGAGTAGCCGATGCGTTTTACTCGGACTGCCATTGACGACGTTCTGTTGATCGAACTCGACGCAGTGGAAGACGAACGCGGCTTCTTTGCCCGCACGTTCTGCGCGGAGGAGTTCGCCCGCGCCGGCATCGTCATGCAGGTGCGGCAGATGAATGCGTCGCACAACCGCGATGCGTTGACGTTACGCGGCCTGCATTACCAGGCGGCGCCCCATGCCGAAAGCAAGGTCGTGCAGTGCGTGCGAGGCCGCGTGTTCGATGTCGCCGTCGACCTGCGGCCGCAATCGCCGACCTATCGCGGCTGGTTCGGCGTCGAGTTGGCGCCCGAACTGCGGCGCATGCTCTACGTCCCCGAAGGCTGCGCCCACGGATACCTGACGCTCGAACCCGGATCCGATGTCGCATACGCGGTGGGGCATCCTTACGTCCCCGAATCGGGGCGTGGTGTGCCCTGGAACGATCCCGCGCTGGGAATCCAGTGGCCGGGCGAACCGCGGGTCATGTCGGAGCGCGACAGGTCGTGGCCTGCACTCGACGATCGATGACCGCCGCTCGTCCTTGAGTTTACGCGGCTTTTCTGCCCTTGTCTGGCAGGCTGGCACCCGTGGAGTGTATCATGTCAAAGCTGCGTATCACCGCAGGCCCGTTCGTATTCGAGGCCCGGTTCGAGACCGCGCTGGCGCCGAAGACCTGCGCGATCTTCCAGCGCCTGCTGCCGTATCGCGAGCGGGTCATCCATGTGCGCTGGAGCGGTGAGGCCGTGTGGGTCCCGCTCGGCGATACCGACCTCGGCGTCCCGTCCGAAAACCAGACCAGTTATCCGGCCCCCGGTCAGATGATCCTCTATCCCGGCGGCATCAGCGAGACCGAGATCCTGCTCGCCTACGGCGGCGTGCGTTTCGCCAGCAAAGTCGGCCAGCTTGCCGGCAATCATTTCATCACCGTCACATCGGGACACGAAAATCTGGCGAAGCTCGGAACGATGACCTTGTGGGAGGGCGCGCAGCCGATCGCCATCGAGGCGGCTTGAACTCAGCCCTGGATGGGCAGTTTCCTGCGCAGCATCTGCTTGACCCGCCGCGTCACCATCGCGATCACGAGCAGCGTGACGACGACACCCGCGATCCCGAACATCAGGCGGATCGATGAAACCGACCGATCGTCGAGTGCCACCTTCCCGACGGTGCCGAGATAGACGAACGCCAGCACTTGCGGTGCAAGACCGACTGCGGTCACGACTGCGAACGGCGAAAGTCCCATCCGGCTCAGCCCGAACGCGTAGTTGGAAACCGGTCCCGGCACGGGAGAGGCGAGCCGCAGCAACAGCAGGAGTTGCCAGCCTTCCGAGTCGATTGCGTCGGCGATGAGCTTTGCCTTGGGACGCCGTTCGATCATCCGCTGGAACCGCTCTCGGAAGAAATACCGCGCGAGCAGAAACCCCACGATGGAGCCTGCCGTGGAGGCGGCAAGTGCGATCGGGAATGCCGCAATCCCGAAGGTCAGTCCGGCGACGATGCAGACCGCCGGCCGCGGCACGAACACAAGCCCGCCGGCAACGAGAAGGGCAATGATGGCAGCCCATGCCGGGGCGCCATCCCAGTACGAGGCCCATTGAACCAGCGTTTCGTGCATCCGAAGGGAGACCGTGTCGCGGAATTGCGAGCGGCCTATAGCGGATGTGGCCTCGCGGTGCGAGGGCATTCGTGATGTCAGGGCCGCACGCCGGGAGCCTCCATCGGCATATTGCGGGCCCGCCACATCAGATAAAGCTCGAGATCGACGTTCTCCGGCGCTCCAAACGCGTAGGGTTCCGCCCGCAGTCCCGTCATGCAGTTTCGCAGCCGCCGCTGCAGTGAACCGATGCTCTGCCATTCCAGGCGGTAGATAGGATAAGGGTTGGGATGGCCCTGCGGAATCAGGTTCCCGCCGAGCCGCTTGCTCCAGTTGTCGTCATGACAATGGTTGCAGCCGAGGTTGAGCTGTCCCTGGCGACGGAAGTACAGCGCGCGCCCTGTTTCGCGGAACGGCTCGAGCCTGGAATCGTCCGGTGGTGCAATCGGCTGGCCGCGCGACTGCAGCGCGACGAAGGCGCTCAACGCCAGCAGATCCTTGCTCTCGTAGGCTGACGGTCTCGCCTTCTGGTGTTCTGCCTGGCAGATGTTGATGCGTTGTTCGAGATTGACCGGCCGGCCGCGTCCCGGGTCGAAAGCGGGATAGCGTGCGGCCACGCCTTTCATGCTGCTGCGGGCGTCGCCGTGGCAGTCGCTGCACGAGCGTGCCTCCGGTCCGGATTTCCGGTCCCACAGCGCTTCGCCGTCTAGCACGGACAGCATGGCGGGATTGGCCGTGTCGTCGTCCTGCATGGCCTGCGTTTCGCGGCTGAGATCGTCATAACCGGAGCGGCGCTCGCCGAGCAGAATGTCTGTGGATGCCGGCAGACTGAACGCCAAGAGCAGGGCGCCCGCGACCCACGGAAGCGGGTGCTTGCGGCCCGTCATTCGACCGTGATGCTGGCGGTCTCGGTTTGCGAGAAGCCGCCGTCGCCGGACCATTCGAAGCTCAGTGTTCCGCTTTCAGTCGCCACCGTATGGAAGGTGAGGAACGGATTGGCCGCGATCGCCGGATAGAGCGTGGCGCGGAACACCTCCTCGCCGTTGTAGCGGCAAACGAACGTGTCGATGATGTTGCGCGGCACGCGCACGCCCATTGTGGTGTGACGAAAGCCGGTCTCCATCGCATGCGAGATCAGCGTCTTGATTGCGATCACTTCGCCGCGCCTGGCTTTCGACGGTACGTTGATCAGGACGCGTGCCATCAGCCAACGTCCTCCAGGCAGGCGCTGAGCGTGATGATCACGTTGGCGGTGCCGCGCCAGATCGTGCCGTCGCTCAACTCGGCGAGAGCGAGAATGTCCTGGGTGTCCGCCAGCCGGATCCGCGTCTGCATTTCCGGCTTGCCGGATCGCGGACCGAGCCTGACGCTGATCACGTTGGGCTGCTTGTTCTTCCCGGCGAACACGTGGATTGCCTTGACGTGATCCTTCTCGGTCATGGGGCTGTCCACCGTGATCTTCATCGGCACCGCATTGCCGTTCTCGACCAGTGGCGGCACTTCGAGCCGGACCTTGCCGTCGTTGATTTGGGACTGGCCGATGATGGCGCGCACGGCCGCCTCCAGCTCCGCAGGACTGCTCTCGTTCTGCGCAGGCGCGGGGCCTGCGCCGATTGTCAAACCGCCGGCCAGCGCGCCCGCACCGGCGAGAACGTCGCGGCGCGTGGTACGATGGGATTTCCGTTTCATGGTGGGCCTCGCAGAATTGTCAGGTAGGCGACCACGTCCTCGACCTGCTGCGCGGTCAGGATCGGTTTGCCCTGCCAGGGCTTGCCGACCCGGACCAGGCCATCGACCTTATAGTAGGACGGCATGATCGTTGCGGCATTGAGGCGGCTTGCGTCGACAATCCGCAACCGCAACTCGGCCGGGCTCCAGCGGTTGCCGGTTCCGTTGAGGTCGGGCGAGAGATTGCCTTGGTGACGCTGCTCCGGAAACGGTCCGGAATGACAGAGCAGGCAGGCGTTCTGCCGGTCCACCACAGCGGCCCGGCCCGCTGCCGGATCGCCCGGGCGCCCGGTCAGCGAATCCGGGATGCTGCTTTCGGTCACACGATACGGCGGCAACGTTTCGTCGGCGAATACAGGCTGGGCGACGACCAGCGCAAACGCCGCCGCCAGCACCGCCGGCCATGTTGCGGGAACGCCGCTCACCCGAACACCTCGGTGGTGATGGTGCGGAACCATGCCTCGGCGTAGATCGCCTCGGTCCTGCGGAAGTCTGCCGGCGCATCGAGCGGGCTGACGCCGGCCGCGCCCTTGATCTCGACCAGCCTTCCGCCGGACTGCTGGTAGACGCCCGCGACGCTGATGCCGTAATCGGGCGCTACCACGCTGTAGCAGGTGTTGATCAGCTTCGGCTCGTCCGGTTTCTCCCCGGCCAGCAGTCTGACGACGGCTGCCGCGCAGACCTTGGCCTGGGCGTTGGCGGCGAACGCCGACTTCGGCATCGCGCCGGCGATGGCGGCATCTCCGATCACGTGAATGCCCGGCACCAGCGGCGATTCGAACGTGACCGGATCGATCGGACACCAGCCGCTCTGGTTGGCGACACCGGCTATCGCTGCAATCCGGCCGGCCCGCTGCGGCGGGATCACGTTGGCCACCTTGGCGGTGTATTTCTCAAAGTCCGTGCTGAGCGTCATAGCCGATGGATCGACCGCATTGACCTTGCCGCCCGAAGACAGCGACATCCATTCGAGATGGTTTGGGTAGAGCGCCTTCCACGCGCTCTGAAACAGCCGCTGCTTGGAGAACGCGTCCTTCGCATCCAGCACCAGCAGCTTCGATTTCGGTTTTTTCGTTTTCAGGTAATGCGCGATCAGGCTGGCGCGCTCGTACGGACCCGGCGGGCAGCGGAACGGGTTGGCGGGAACGGCCATCGCCACCAGGCCGCCGTCGTCCATCGCCTCGAG
>CAZGSW010000001.1:58036-93815 GCA_964528635.1 uncultured Rhodoplanes sp.
CTTGAGATCGCGCAGGCCGCCGATCACCAGATTGCTGAACGGGCAGGCGGTGAATGTTGTGCCGGATTCAACCAGCGTTACCGCCGCTTTCGGATTGAGCGACTTGATGGCGCGTGCGGCCGACGCACCGCCAAAACCGCCGCCCACCACGACCACGCGCGGCGCCGCCTGCGCGATGGCGGGGACGGGGAGCAGCGCGGCGGATGCCAGCGCCGCGGAATGTGCCAGCACCGATCTGCGGGTGAACGATCTGCGCGTGCGGGGCTTTGTCACCGCGGCCTCCTACTTCTGCGACGCAAGCCATTCGGCGATGGCGCGCGTTTCGTTTTCGGAGAATCCCCTGGCGATATGGCCCATCACGGTCGAAGGCCGCTTGTCGGAGCGGAATTGCTCCATCGCTGCGATCGTTTGCGCCGCCGGTGTGCCGCTGATTCTGGGCACAGGTGTTTCGACAGCGGAGCTTGTGGTGTGGCAGCCGGAGCAGGACGAGGCGCCTGCGGGTGCATCCCTGGCAAGCGACGATCCGGTCGCGAGCGCGAGGAGGGCGGCGAGCAGCAAGGACGCCGGTTTCATGTCATCCCTCCCCGGAAAAGGGCGGGCGGCGGCCCCGGTCGCGGACCGCCGCCCGTAGAACTCAGGCAACCGTGATGTTGTGATGCCTCAGCGGCACCGTCCGGATGCGTTTGCCGGTTGCTGCGAAGAACGCGTTCAGCACCGCGGGCGCAGCCACGAAGATGGTCGGCTCGCCGACGCCTCCCCAGAAGCCGCCGCTCGGGACGATGATGGACTCGACTTTCGGCATTTCCGCGATCCGTAGCGAATCTTGCGTGTCGAAATTAGTTTCGACAACGGCGCCGTTCTTGATCGTGATGCCGCCATAGAACAGAGCCGACAGGCCGTACACGAACGAGCCCGCGATCTGGCGCTCGATTTGTGCCGGATTGACGGCGTGCCCGCAGTCGGTCGCGGCCACGATGCGGTGCATCTTGATCTTGTTGCCACCGGTCACCGAGATTTCGGCTGCGGCCGCCACGTAGCTGCCGTAGCCCATCTGCTGCGCGATCCCGCGGTACACGCCCTGCGGTGGCGGTTTGTCCCAGCCGATGCGCTCTGCCACGGCGTTGAGCACGCCGAGGTGCTTCGGATGCTTCGACATCATCTTCCGCCGGAACGCCAGCGGATCCTGACCTGCTGCATGGGCCAGTTCGTCCATGAAGCATTCCAGATAGATGGCGTTCTGGTTGTTGTTCACGCCGCGCCAGAACCACGGCGGAACGTGCGGGTTGCGCATCGAATGGTCGATCAGCACGTTCGGAATGGTGTAGCCGATCGCGCCTTCTGTGCCGCCGGGGAACATGCCCTGGAACACGATCGGATCGCGTCCGCCCGTCATCGCTTCCGGACGCACTGACGACAGGATCGACTGACCGGAGATGCGAACCCGCAAGCCGACCAGGTTGTTGTCCTTGTCGAGCGCGCCGACCAGCTTGCATTGCGTGATCGGGTGATAGACGGCGTTCGCCATGTCGTCTTCGCGCGACTTCAGAAGCTTCACCGGCGTGCCGGGGAACTCCTTGGCGATCAGCACCGCCTCGGTCACGTACTCGCTGCGGGCGCGGCGGCCGAATCCGCCGCCGAGCAGGAGCTTGTGCACGTCGCAGCGGTCGCCCGGCAGTCCGGACGCCTTGATCGCGGCAGCAAGGGCGGCTTCGCCGTTCTGGGTCGAGGTCCAGACGTCGCACTTCTCCTTGGTGACGAGCGCGGTCGCGTTCATCGGCTCCATGCAGGAGTGGTTCTGGAACGGATAGGCGTAGACCGCCTCCACCGTCTTGGCCGCGCTCTTGATGGCGGCGTCGATGTCGCCTGTCTTGGTGCCGATGAGCGGCGTCTCGGCCTCAAGCCCCTCGGCCAGCCATCGCGCGATCGATTCGCTGGACACGGAGGCGTTGCCGCCGGTGTCCCATTCGATCTTGACCGCCTCGAGCGCCTTCCTGGCGTGCCACCAGGTGTCGGCGACCACGGCCACTGCCTGGTCTCCGACCTGCATGACCTTCTTGACGCCTTTCATTTTCTCGGCGGCGGCGCCGTCGAAGGACTTCACCTTGCCGCCAAACACCGGGCAATCCTTGATCGCCGCGTTGAGCATGTTCGGCAGCTTGAAGTCGATCGAGTAGACCAGCTTGCCGGTCAGCTTGTCCGCGGTGTCGAGCCGCTTGACCGGCTTGCCGATCAGCTTCCAGTCCTTCGGATCCTTGAGCGCCGGTTTCTGCGGCACCGGCAGCTTGGCAGCGGCATTCGCGACCTTGCCGAAGGTGGTGCTGCGGCCGTCGGGACCGGTGATGACGCTGTTGGCTGCCGAGCATTGCTCGACCGGGACCTTCCATTCGTTGGCGGCGGCCTGGATGAGCATCATCCGTGCCGCCGCACCGCCCTCGCGGACATACTGGTGCGACTCGCGGATGCTGCGGCTGCCGGTGGAGTTGAAATTGCCCCAGGCGCGCTTGCGCCGCAGGTTTTCCTGCGGGGAGGGGAATTCGGTCGTTACCTTCGACCAGTCGCACTCCAGTTCTTCGGCGACCATCTGGGCGAGGCCGGTGAGCGAGCCCTGGCCCATCTCGGAGCGCGCGATGCGAACCACGACGGTATCGTCGGGCTTCACCGCGACCCAGATGCCAAGCTCGGTGACTTCGCTGCTGGCGCCGACGGCTTTGGGGCCGAACGGCAGGTCGAACGTCAGCGCAAGGCCGCCCGCAGCGGCGCTGCTGACCATGAACGAACGGCGGTTCATCTTCGGGACGAAATTCATGTCGGCCTCCCCGATCACGCGTTCGCCGCGGCGTGGATCGCCGCGCGCACTTGCTGGAAGGTGCCGCACCGACAGATGTTGGTGATCTCCCGGTCGATGTCGGCGTCGGTCGGCTTGGGCTTGTTCTTCAGAAGCTCAGCCACCGCCATGATCATGCCGGCCTGGCAGTAGCCGCACTGGGGCACTTCGTTGTCGAGCCAGGCCTTCTGCACCTTGTGCAGCACGCCGTTCTGGGCCAGCCCCTCGATGGTGGTGATCTGTGTGCCGGCCGCTCCGCTCACGGGAAACGAGCACGACCTTGTGGCTACGCCGTCGATGTGCACCGTGCAGGCGCCACACTGGGCGATGCCGCAGCCGAACTTCGTGCCGGTCAGGCCGATGCTCTCGCGCAGCACCCAGAGCAGGGGGGTATCGGGTTCGACATCGACTTCGTGGACTTTGCCGTTGACGGTGAGCCGCACCATGCTCGTCCTCCCTGTTTTCCTGTCGACTGTGTGTCGGCGGATTTGATGTTTTGATGTTGAGACTGTAATTAGATCACTTCCAATCAACAATCGGGTCGGCTGCGGTATTCCGGCGCGAGAGCCACAAGCGCGTACACCGGCCGCCTCCGCCCCTGGCCACAGCCGGTTTCTTGCGTGATTTCAGAGAGATCGAGAGCGGCGGACGGCGAGCAACCGTCTACCAATCGGCCGGTCGCTCGGTTATCCTGCGGGGAACTGAGTGTCGCGGGTCTGCCACAATCCAAGGCGACTTTGCGGCCAGTTTCGCAAGCTCATTCTCAGGAGCAATTATGAAGACAACTTCGCCTCGCCTCGTTGCCCTCTTGCTGGCTGGAATCCTGGTCGGTCCCGCTGTGCAGGCGCAGGACTACGATCCCCGTACCGGGCGCTACAAGGAAATGAATGTCCAGGACCAGCCGGGCTACGTCCCGGAGAGCGACGAAGCTCCGGCCCAATTCCGCCGCACCATGGTGTTCTTCCGCACCAACGAGCCGCCGGGCACGCTCATCGTCCACACCAGCGAGCGGTTCATGTACCTGGTGCAAGGCAACAACCGCGCGCTTCGTTACGGCATCGGTGTCGGCCGTGAAGGGTTTCAGTGGCAAGGCCTGGTGAAGATCTCGCGCAAGGCCGAGTGGCCGGACTGGACCCCGCCGCAGGAGATGCTGCAGCGCCAGCCGTACCTGCCGCGCTTCATGGCCGGCGGCCCGGGCAATCCGATGGGCGCGCGCGCGCTCTACCTCGGCTCCACGGTGTATCGCATTCACGGCACCAATCAGCCGCACACCATCGGGCACGCGGTGTCGTCAGGTTGCTTCCGGCTCGTCAACAACGATGTGATCGATTTGTACGAACGCGTTCCGGTCGGCACCAAGGTGGTGATCCGTCACGCCGCCAAGCTTTAACGACAATCGGCACACGCCAACTGCATTGCAGAAACGAGACCATCAAATGATCCGATACGTAAGGTTTTCCGCCGTCGCAACCGGTCTGACCTGTCTCGCGGCGGCGCTGGTCGCCGCGCCTGCGTCGGCCCAGACGCTCAAGGCGGTCAAGGACCGCGGCACCCTGAATTGCGGCGTCAGCGAGGGCCTTTACGGCTTTTCGTCGCGCGACGACAAAGGGGTGTGGAGCGGCTTCGATGTCGATATGTGCCGTGCGCTCGCGGCCGCCATCTTCGACGATCCGAGCAAGGTGACCTACACGCCGCTCGACGCCAGCGCCCGGTTCGAGGCGTTGCGGTCCGGCAAGATCGACGTGTTGTCGCGCAATTCGACCTGGACGATGTCGCGCGAGTCCGACCTCGGGCTGTCGTGGGTCGGCGTGTCCTACTACGACGGGCAGGGCTTCATGGTGCCGCGGTCGTTGAAGAAGGATTCTGCGCTCGATCTCGACGGAACCAGGGTTTGCGTGCAGACCGGCACCACGACCGAGCTGAACATGAGGGATCACTTCTCCGCCAACAAGATGAAGTTCGAGGCCGTGGCTACGCAGACCGCGGACGAAGCCACCAAGAGCTACGATTCCGGAAAGTGCAACGTGTTCACCGCCGACGTATCGCAGCTTCATGCGATCCGGCTGCGGCTGGCCAAGCCGGACGATCACGTCATCCTGCCGGATGTCATCTCCAAGGAGCCGCTCGGCCCCGCCGTGAAGACCGGCGACATGCAGTGGTTCAACCTCGTGAAGTGGGTCCACTTCGCGATGCTCAACGCCGAGGAGCTCGGAGTGAATTCCCAGAATATCTCCGAGGCGGTCAACTCCGAGAAGCCTGACGTCAGACGGCTGGTCGGAAAGGACGGCGCCTACGGCGAGCAGATCGGCCTCACCAGGGACTGGGCGGTCCGTATCGTCCGCCACGTCGGAAACTACGGAGAGGTGTTCGAGCGCAACGTCGGCGTGGGCTCGAAGCTCGGCATTCCCCGTGGCATCAACCAGCTCTGGAACGTCGGCGGCATCCAGTATGCTCCGCCGATCCGGTGATTGACAGGTTCACAAATCGCAATGGTTGACTACTTCCCGGTCTTGGAGCGCGCGGTTGCCGCGCTGAAGCCCAACACCAGGGAGGCGCGCCGCGACGTGTACGACCGCGCCCGGCGGGCGCTGGTTGACGGTCTGCGCGCCAGCGACCCGACGCTGTCCGAGACCGATCTGAAGACCCAGACCATGGCTCTCGAGGCGGCGATCCGCCGCGTCGAGGCGGAAATTGCCGGCGGCGAGGCCGTGCCCACGCCGCCGGTCCCGCCGTCCGCTGCGCCGCCGCCGCGGCGTGAGCCTCCCCGTGTGGCCATGGCCAGTCCGCACGCAAGGCCGCAGCCAGCCACACCGCAGCCTGCCGCAGCCCGGGCCGCCGTGCCTCCACCTCCGCCGCCGGTGGATTCGTCCGAGCCATACGACGAGCCGGGATCGGCAGAATATCCCGACCGTCCTCCGCTCGGCGACGACGGGCGCAAGCCGTGGACCCTGATTGCGGCCTCGCTGGCGGTGCTGGGTGTCATCCTGATGGGCGCCGGCATCTATACGTTCTGGCCGAGCTCGGCGACGCCGCCGGCACAGCGTGGCACCGCCGCGAACACGCCCGATGCGGCCGGTGCAGCTCCGTACGTCTATCTGCGTCAGCCGGTGTATTACCGGACCACCCATCCGGTCGGCACCATCGTGGTCGACAAGCAGCAGAGCTTTCTCTACGTGGTTCGTCCCAGCGTCAGCGCACTGCGCTACGGCATCGGCGTCGGTCCGGAGTGCTCGACGGCCGCCGGGCTTTATCAGATCGTCCGCAAGGAGGAATGGCCGGGCCTGAAGAGCGGCGGCGGCCAGACCCAGTCCGAGGATGTGCGCAAAAAGAGCCCGTACGGCGCCCGCGCGCTCTATCTCGACAAGGAGGGCCGCGTCCACGGCACCAATGCGCCGTCGACGATCGGTCGTCCCGGTTCGATCGGCTGCTTCCGGTTGACCAACGACGATGTGATACACCTTTACGAGCGAGCACCCGTGGACACGCGGGTGGTGGTCATCAACTAGTTTGTTCTGCCGGGGGAGCTGCCATGCAAGTCACCGCCAACGGTGTGCGGATCAACTATGCGCTGGACGGCCGCGACGGGCGCCCCTGGGTGACCTTCGTCACCGGCATCGCCAACGATCTGACCATGTGGGACGGCCAGGTGCCGCCGCTGGCCGACGATTTCCGCATCCTGCGCTACGACTTCCGCGGCCACGGCGGCAGCGAAGCGACGCCGGGCGACTACGCCTTCCCGATGCTGATCGGCGATCTGCTGGCGCTGTGGGACGCGCTCGGCATCAGGCAGACCCATCTCGTGGGGTTGGGGCTCGGCGGCGCCATGATCCTCGGACTGGCCGCAGACCATCCCGAGAGGGTGCTCAAGCTGATGCCGGTGTGCTGCCGGGCCGACATGGTGCCCGATTTCGCGGCGATGTGGCCGAAGTTCGTGGAGACGGTGAAGCAGCACGGCATGGAGGGCATGGTCGAGCCGACCGTGCAGCGCTGGTTCACCGCGGATTTCCGCGAGGCCAACCCGGAAATCATCGAAGGCGTGCGGCGCATGATCCGCGGCACTGACCCGATCGGCTACTACGGGCTGATTGCCGCCTTCCTGACGCTCCAATTCGGCGACCGGCTCGGCCGCATCAAGTCGCCGACGCTCTTCGCCAGTGGAGCCGATGACCACCTTGGCGGGCCCCCTCCGATCATGCAGGGCCTTGCCGACCGGGTGCCGGGCGCCCGCCATGTCTCGGTGCCGGACGCCGCGCACATCTGCAATCTGCAGAATCCCGCCGGGTTCAATGCGGTGCTGACCGGATTTCTGCGGGGCTGATCGCGCTTCTGCTGCCCCATCCCTCTGCTGCCCCATCCCGCTGCTGCCCCATGCCGCTGCCGTCTGCCTGCGTTTTGCGATTCCAGCGCGGGGCGGGCCTGATATGATCCCTCGACAATGTTCAGGAGAGGAAAAGGGAATCCCATGCGCTCAGCCGTGAAGAATGGTGCCGTCTTTGTCAGCGCAGCGATCTGCGCGCTTTTCGCCGCGCCGGCGCCGGCGCAGGAGAGCTTCCCGTCACGTCCGATCACGCTGGTGGTTCCGCTTCCGGCCGGCGGCACGGCCGATCTGCTCTGCCGCTTCGCCGCGGAGAAGGCGACCGCCGGGCTTGGCCAGCAGGTGGTGGTCGAGAACCGGCCGGGCGGCGCCGGCGGGCGGGTCGGCATGGACCAGGTGATGCGCGCGGCGCCCGATGGCTACACGCTGCTTTGTGGCACCCAGCTCATGTTCAGCATCACGCACCTGGTCTTCACCAAGTCGAAGGCTGACGGGCGGTCGATGGAGCCGATCAGCGTGCTCGCGACCTACCCGCTGATCATCATCACCAAGGCGGCGCTGCCGGTGAACAACCTGAAGGAGTTCATCGCCTACGCGAAGGCCAATCCCGGCAAGCTCAACTACGGACATCAGGGCAAGGCCAACACCGGCCACCTGCTCGCCGAACTGATGATGATGAAGGGCGATTTCAAGATAACGGAAATCCCCTATCGCGGCAGCGCGCCAGCGATCAACGATCTGCTCGCCGGCACGATTGATATGGTCCCCGACTATCTGCTCGCCAACAAGCAGAACATCGACGTGGGCAAGCTGAAGTTCATCGCGACCGCGAGCGCGCAGCGGCTCAAGGACTATCCGAACGTCGAGACGGTTTCCGAAACGCTACCGGGCGTCACGTCGATCACCTGGATGGCGGTCGCCGCCCCTCCCGGTACGCCGAAGGACATCACCAGGAAGATTTCCGACGCGATCGGAAAGGGCTTCAAGGAGGCGGACCTGCAGGCTCGCATCCGCAAGCTCCAGGCCGATCCGCTCGGCAGCACGCCGGAGCAGATGCGCGATATCATCAAGCAGAGCCTCGACACCTGGGAGCCGGTGGTCAAGGCACGCAAGATCTACATCGATTGACGACCGTTGACGTTGGCGCGTTATTCCGAAAAGTGGGACCGGTTTCCGGAAAGGATCGCGCGCAAAACAACAAGCGGCCCGGTGCGTTGCGTGCCGGGCCGCGTGCCGTTCATGGATGCCATGAATTCGGGGAGGAGCGGCGCGCTTGAGTTCGGCGGGCGCCGGTGGGAAAACGCGCGCAGTATATTTTTACGAGGCACACCATGATTCAGGCCAAGCGGATCGGGCACGCGACCTTCACCACGCCCGACATCGAACGCCAGATCGACTACTACCGGCAGGTGATCGGACTTGGCCTGGTGGCCCGTGAGGGGCGTCGCGCGTATCTCGCGACACCCACCGGGCAGCTTGCCGTGGTTCTGGAGCAGGGGCACGATTCCGGTTGCGTGCGGATCGCGTTCGAGGTTTCGCCGGAGCTCAGCGTGGCCGAGATGGCAAAACGGCTGCAGGCCGACGGGCTGAAGAGCGAGGAACGCAGCGACGCCCTTCCGGGCACGCCCAAGTCGCTGTCGTTCACCGATTCCAAAGGTACCACCATCGAGCTGTTCCAGGACTGGAAATTCCTCGATGCCGAACCGCCGGCGGCCGGCAGCCTGATGCCGGTCAAGCTCGGCCATCTCGCCTATGTCGTGGAAGACCCACAGGCGGTGTTCGAGTTCTATGCGAAGGTCCTCGGTTTCCGGCTTTCGGACTGGATCGGCGACTATTTCGTGTTCCTGCGCTGCGGTCCCGATCACCACACCGTAAACTTCATTCGCGGACCCAACACGCGGATGCACCATTTTGCTTTCGAGGTGAAGGACACCGCCCAGCTCACGGCGGCCTGCGACATGCTTGGCCGCAAGAATCTGGAGATCGTGTGGGGGCCGGTGCGTCATGGTCCGGGGCACAACATCGCGGTCTATCACCGCAACACCGACGACCTGATGGTGGAGTTCTTCACCGATCTCGACCGCATGACGGACGAGGAGGGCTGCTATTACGATCCGCGGCCGTGGCACAAGGACCGTCCGCAGAAGCCGAAGGTCTGGGATCCGCAGAAGCAGCGCGACATGTGGGGCCTGCCGCCCGGTCCGAACTGGCGCCGGGGGAACGAGTAGCGCGCCGCCGTCATTCCGGCCCCGGAATGACGAGGTCAGTCGTACACCGTATCCACGTAGTGATCTGAGTCCACCACCGCCTCGATCACCGTTGGGCCCTTCGCCGCGAACGCCGTCTTTACCGCGGCCTCGAGTGCCGCGGCGTCGCGCACGCCGACCGCGGGCACGCCGAAATAGTGCTGCGGCGGTTCGGTGTAATCTTCCTCCTGCAGCTCGGTGCCGTAGAGCGGGAACTGGCGGCGGATCTGCTTCACCTTGATCAGTGCGAGCCACTTGTCGTCCAGAACGACAATGGGCAGCGCGAGTCCGTGGCGCTTCGCCACCGCGACCTCGCCGCAGGTCATCTGGAAGCAGCCGTCGCCGATCAGGCAGACCACCGGACGATCGGGCTGCGCGAGCTTGGCGGCGATCGCGCCGGGAATGCCGAAGCCCATCGACGACCAGCCGTTGGTCACATGGAACGATTTCGGCGCGTGCGCGGTCCACTGGCTGGCGATCTGGTGGGTGTGGGCGCCGACGTCGAACGACAGCACCCCGTCGCGCGGCAGCGCGCGGCGCACCGCGTCGATGGCGGCGTGTGCCGTGAAGTTGCGGCTTGCAGGCCGCAGCGCGGCCTGGAACGACTTGCGGTGCGCCGCGAGCGCCTCGTTCGTCCATTCGTTGGTGGAGGCGGGCATGGCCACGAGCTTCGCCAGCGCCGCGTCGAGGTCGCCGGTCACCTGATGCAGGACAGTCACGGAAGCCGCCACGTCGACCGGCTCGATGTCGATCTGCAGGAGAGGCACGTCCGCGATCCAGGCCTCGTACTCCACCTCGACGGTGTCGTAGCCGAGCCCGACAATCAGGTCGGCGCTGCGCAGCAGTTTGCGCTGCACCTGCCGGCAGGAGCGCTCGATCACGCCGACCGAAAGCGGATGATCCTCGTCGATCATGCCCTTCGCCATCGTCGTGGTGGCGAACGGCAGGTTGTGTCGCTCCACCGCCTGAAGGAGCAGGCCGGGGTCGGTCATGCGCATCGCGGTCGAGCCGATCACCGCAACGGGCCGCTTCGCCTTCGCGATCAGTTCGCCGGCCTTTGCGATCATGTCAGACGTGGGCGGCAGGATTTTCGACAGTGCCTTCATCGGCGCAGCGTCGTTCCGGGCCGGCGCCAGTGCCACGTCCTCCGGCAGGTCGAGATGCACCGGGCCGCGCGGTTCGCTCATGGCGAGCCGGATCGCCTCCTTCACCGTCTCGGCGATCTTGCCCTTTTCCAGCCGGAACGAGGCCTTGGTGATCGGCTTGAACAGCGCGTGGTGGTCGATCCACATCTGGATGCGCCGGCCGAGCTGGTCGGTGTTCAGGTTGCAGGTGATGGCGATCATCGGCGAGCGGTCGAGCCAGGCGTTGCCGACCCCGGTGGCGAGATTGGTGGCGCCGGGACCGAGCGTGGCGATGCACAGGCCCGGTGCGCCGGACAGCCGTCCGGTCACGTCGGCGGCGAAACCCGCCGAGCCCTCGTGGGCGGTCAGCACGAACTCGACGCCGCCCTTGCGCATGGCTTCCATCAGCGGCAGCACGTTGCCGCTCGGGATTCCGAAGCCGCGATGGATTCCGGCGGCCTTCAGGGTGGCGACGATCAGATCGGCGTTGTTCACGGGCAGGAGCCTTGCGTTTCAGTTCTTGTTGCGCAGGTCCTTAACACGCACCGCCTTGCCCTGCGAGCGTGGCACCGCCCCCGGCGCCTTCACCTCGACCGTGCAACCGACCCCGAGGCGCGACCTGATCTGGTGCGCCACCGCGGCGGCGGCCTGCTTCCGGGCAGCCGGATCGGCGTCGGGCGCGGCCTCGACCTCCACGGCCATCGCATCCATCGCGCCGTCTCGCGAGAGCACAATCTGGTAGTGCGGCGCGATGCCGGGCAGGCCGACCAGCACCGCCTCGATCTGCGAGGGGAACACGTTGACCCCGCGGATGATCAGCATGTCGTCGTCGCGCCCGGTGACGCGCAGGATGCGGGCGTGGGTGCGCCCGCACAGGCAGGGCTCCCGCGTCAGCCGGGTGATGTCGCGGCTGCGGTAGCGCACCATCGGCAGCGCTTCCTTGGTCAGCGTGGTGATGACGAGTTCCCCCGGCTCGCCCTCGGCGACCGGCTCCAGCGTGTGCGGATCGATCACCTCGAACAGGAAATGATCCTCCCAGCCGTGCAGCCCGTTGCGGTTTTCGCCGCACTCGCAGGCGACGCCCGGCCCGATGATCTCCGAAAGGCCGTACATGTCGACAGCCCTGAAGCCGAGCCGTGCGTCGAGGTCCTGGCGCATCGCCTCGCTCCACGGCTCCGCGCCGAAAATGCCGACCCGCAGCGGCAGCTTGCGCAGGTCCACGCCCATCCTTTCGGCGACTTCGGCGATGTTGAGTGCATACGACGGCGTGGCGCACAGCACGTGCGCGCCGAAGTCCTGCAGCAGCGTGACCTGCCGTTCGGTCATGCCGCCCGACACCGGCACCACCGTGCAGCCGAGCCGCTCCGCGCCGTAGTGCGCGCCGAGTCCGCCGGTGAACAGCCCGTAGCCGTAGCCGTTGTGCACGATGTCGCCGGGCCGCGCACCGGCGCACGCCATGGAACGCGCCATCAGGTTCGTCCAGGTGTCGAGGTCGCGCTGCGTGTAACCGACAACCGTGGCCTTGCCGGTGGTGCCGGACGATGCGTGCAGCCGGATCACCTGCTCCCGGGGCACCGCAAACAGGCCGAACGGATAGGTGTCGCGCAGGTCCGCCTTGGTGGCGAACGGGAATCGGGTGATGTCTGCGAGCGTCTTCAGATGTCGCGAGTTCACGCCCGCGGCGTCGAACTTCGCCCGGACGTGAGGCACGTTTTCATAGGCGTGCTTCAGGGTTTTCTTCAGCCGCGCCAACTGCAGCTCCGCCAGCGCCTTGCGCGGCATGCACTCTGCCTTGCGGTCGAACATGTAACCTGCGGGCTTGCGGGCTGGCATCGGCGTCGATGGGGTTGGCGAACGTGGCTATAGTACCAACGGGGTCAGGGGCGGAAACCCCGGTTCGGGAGGACGTCTCATGGCAGTGGCTGAAACCAGACACGACGACGCGCTTCTCGTGTCCACCGGACTGTCGGAGCGGGAGGTGGCCGCATGGCGCAAGGCGGCGCCGCGCAGGACCGGGCGGTTTGCCGCGGACCGCAAGGCGTTCGGCGCCTATTTCACCCTGTCGTCCCATCTCGCCAGGAAGGTGACGTTGGATGGCCCGCGCGGCCTCCGTGGCAGTCACGCCGTTCAGTTGATCCGCGAGGCCGCAACCGGGGCGCGTCAACTGTTCCTGCGCGCCCATGTCGACGAAATCTACGACGTGCTGACGGCGAAGCGGACCCGCTTTGTGCGTTTGGAAGAACTGGTTCCCGCTGCGGCGAGGCTTGTGCCCGGTCTTGTGCCGTCCGTCGACGAAGTTGCCGCCGAAAGCAGGCTCCTGCAGGGCAAGAAGGCGGGACTGGAAATCGATCAGGGGCTGTTCGTCTCGGCCGTGCTGCAAAGCGCACAATCGGGCCGGCATCTGTGCCACGCCATGCTGTTGCCGCGCCTCGAAGCGACGGAAGCGCTTCCGGATTTCCTGCGCAGCGGGCGTGCGCGCTTTCCCGGCGCGTCGATCGAGCGGCGAGGCAAGGCGGCGATCCTGACCTATCTCAATCCGCGCTTTCTCAATGCCGAGGATCAGACCTCGCTGGACGGTTTTGAGACCTGCGTCGACTTTGCCTTGCTCGATCCGAAGGTCGAGATCGCGGTGCTGCGCGGCGGCGCGGTCGAGCACCCCAAGTACAAGGACCGTCGGGTGTTCGGCTCGGGCATCAACCTGACGCACCTCTATCACGGCCGCATCCCGTTCCTGTGGTACCTGATCCGCGACCTGGGCTACGTCAACAAGCTCTACCGCGGATTGGCCAAGCCTGGCGGTCCACCGCCGGACGAATTCGGCGGCACCACCATCGAGAAGCCGTTCATTGCCGCGGTCGAGGCCTTCGCGATCGGCGGCCACTGTCAGGTGCTGCTGGCGGTGGACTATGTCCTTGCCGAAAAGACCGCGTTCCTGACGCTGCCGGCGCGCAAGGAGGGCATCATCCCGGGCGCCGCCAACATGCGGTTGCCGCGCGCGGTCGGCGACCGGCTGGCGCGGCAGGCGATCCAGTACGAGCGGCGGCTGGAATGCGACAGCCCGGAGGGCCGCCTGATCTGCGACGAACTGGTCGAGCCGGGGCAGATGGATGAGGCGATCGACCGCGTGGTCAGCGGGCTGACCAGCTCGGGCGTGGTGAGCGCGGCATCGAACCGCCGCGCGTTCCGCATCGCCCAGGAGCCGTTCGACATGTTCCGCAACTACTTCGCGGTCTATGCGCGCGAGCAGGCCTACTGCCACTTCAGCCCGGCATTGATCGCCAACCTGGAGAAATACTGGAACGCGCAGAGCCGAAGGCCGTGAGTGACGCTGTCATTCCGGCTTTCGCTCGCTTCACTCGCTCGCCCGGAATGACAGCGGGCAAGTTGCAGCGCTGCGCTACTTCAATATTTCCAACGTCAGCGGCTTGAGCTTGTAGTTGTTGCACGGGTTGAACAGGATCGGGCAGTTCGAGATCGCGACGATCTGCGGCATCAGCGCCCGCATCACCATGTAGTCGCCGGGCTTTCCCTTCGGCAGGCGGATTTCCCACGTGCCGTCGGCGTCGTAGCCGACGGTCATGAAAATATTGAAGCAGGTGTCGACGTTGAAATTCCAGCGGTCCATGCCGTAGCCGCGGATCGCATTCTCCAAATTCTGCTGGCAGTTCGGCGCGCCCTTGGCCTTTTCGCCGTAGCGGCGCATGTTCATGTGCTCGGAACAGTAGCCGCCGCCGCAATAGTTCTCGCCGGTCAGGTCTTCCTCGATCGCCCACATCTCGCGCGAGAGATTGGAGTAGAGCGTCATCGGCGCGGTGAACTTGTAGCTCAGGTTGACGGCGCGGCTCGTCAGCATCGACAGGATTTCGCGGGTGTCGTCGCGGTTGAACGAGATCAGGTCGGCGACCTGCTCGCCCTCCGGCTGCGCGAGCTTGAGCCGCTGGCCCGCCTCGATCTCGAAGCTGATGTTGCCGGCCGGCGGCAGGACGACGGACTCGCCCGGTTTCAACACGGCGGTGGCACGAGTCATGCGTGGGGCCTTCCGAAGGAAGTGTGGAGAACGTGCGTCAGGCAGATTTGACGATATCCCGCCAAATCTGCTCGCTCAATTCATGGAACTCGGGCAGCTTGCGGACGTCGCGCAGGTCGCGTGGCCGCGGCAGGGTGACCCGGTATTCGGATTTGATGCGGCCGGGCCGGTCCGTCATCACCAGAATGCGGTCGGACAAGCCGATCGCCTCGTCGATGTCGTGGGTGACGAACACGACGCTCTTGCGGTGATCGGTCCAGATGCGGAGCAGTTCGTAGCCCATCAGGATCTTGGTCTGCGCGTCGAGTGCGCCGAACGGCTCGTCCATCAGCATGATTTCGGGGTCGTAAGCGAGCAACCGGCCGAGCGCCACGCGCTGGCGCATGCCGCCGGACAGCGCGCGGGGATAGTAATGCCCGAATTGCGAAAGGCCGAGCAGTTCGAGCAGCGAGCGGATGCGATCCGCATGCCTGGCCTGGGGTACTCCGGCGCACTCCAGTCCGACCGCAATGTTGGTGTTCACGTCGGCCCAGGGCAGCAGGGCGTCACGCTGGAACATGAAACCGACGTTGGCGGGGGCGCTTGGGTCCTGGCCCGGTATCTCGACGCGGCCTTCCGTTGGTTTGGCGAGGCCGGAGATGAGCCGGAGGATGGTCGACTTGCCGCAGCCGCTCGGTCCGACAATGGACAGGAACTCGCCCTTGCGCAGGGTGAAGTCGATGTCGTGCAGGACCTGCAGCTTGCCGTCGTACGACATCGACACGTGCGACAGCACGGCGGTCGGCGGGGCATCGCCGCCCGCCGCCACCTGTTGTGCTGCCGCCGTCACGCTGGCCGGGTCGATCCGTGTCGTCACTGCGCGAGCTTCGGTTGCAGATCGACGGTCGCCTTGTCGACCTTCTTCAGCGACTTGTCCGACACCATCACGATCTCCAGCATGGTGTCGAACGCCTGTGCCGACACGCTGCCGTCCTTCGAAAGGCGTCCTTTCGCGGTTTCCGCGATCTCTTTCACCTGGGCCTCGGTGTAGGTCGGATAGAGCTTCTTGACGCTCGCGATCGTCCTGGCCTGATCGTTCTGGATGATCTCCGCGCCCTTTATGACGGCCTTGACGAGCCCCTTGGCCACGGCCGGGTTGGCGTCGGCCCAGCGCTGGCGGCCGATCAGCACCAGAGAAGCGTACCGTGTCGGCCGCCAGTCCGTGATGATCTTGTATTTTCCAGTTGCCAGATAAGCCGGAATTTCGGTGACGACGATGGTCGCAGCGTCGACTTGTCCTTTCTCGATAGCGGCCCGCATTGCGGCGCCGCCGCCGGTGCCAATGATCTGGAAGTCGCGTTCCGCCTGAAGTCCGGCCTGTTGGATGGTCCAGCGCACCGTGTTGTCAGTCAGGCTTCCGGGGGATGTGATGCCGATCTTCTTGCCTTTCAAAGACTTGATATCGGTGTAGGGCGTGTCGGACCTCGCCAGCAGGGCATAGGAATGATGCTCGTCGAGGCCGACGATGATGCGGGCATCGAGACCGCGGGACGCCAGCCGGACGACGTGGTCGGCGGCGCAGATGCAGAAGTCGACGCTGCCGCCGGCGAACGCTTGCACGGTCGGGCCGCCGCCCTTGAAGTCGATGAATTCAGCGGTGATCCCGGCTTCTTTCAGAAGGCCCTGATCGTTCGCCACGCGCAACGGCAACAGGCCCTCGTTCACGGCGGCAACGCCGAACTTCAGCGTGGTCTGCGCGCTCGCGGTCGCCAGAAATGCCATCGAGGCGGCGAGCGCGAGAGCAGATGCCCGGACCGTGTTGCGGAAAATGGATCGACGCATAGGAACCTCCATTGGTTGTGTTTCAGTAACGGCCCGCGGTGACGCGCGCCTCGACGATTTTCACGATTTCGTTCAGCGCCATGCCGAGCAAAGCCAGCACGAACAGGCCGGCGAACACGCCGGTGATGTCGATGCGCCCGGCGGAGAACTCGACGTACCAGCCGAGCCCGCGGTTGGCGCCGAGCAGTTCGCCGATCACCGCGCCCACCAGCGCCAGGCCGATGCCGACCCGCATGGAGGCGAAAATCCACGGCACGATGGTCGGCAACAGCACCTTGCGCAGCATGTAGAGCCGCGAGGCGCGCATGGTTTTCAGCATGTCGACGAGATCGCGGTCGACGCCGCGCAGGCCCTCGTGGGTGTTCAGGATGACGATGAACACCACCATCGAGAACGCCATCATGATCTTGGAGATCGAACCGATGCCGAACCACAGGATGAACAGCGGCGCGAGTGCAACGCGCGGCAGGCTGTAAAAGCCGAGAAAATAAGGTTCGACCGTATCGGCGATGAACCGGTTGGACGCGAACAGGATGCCGATCGGTACGCCGATCACCAGGCTCATCAGCAGCCCGATGACGGCGTGCGCGAGCGTGATGCCGGTATGGGTCAGCATGTTGCCGTGAACGAACGTCTCCCACAGGCGCGCCCCGATCTCGCTCGGTTTGCCGATCCAGAACGGGTCGATCCACCAGGTGGAGGCGGCCTCCCAAAGCGCGAGCGTGGCGATGCCGGTCAGGATCTGTGCGGCCAGCTTGGTGCGGACGCAACTGGAGGAGGGTGGGGATATTTCCGTGGTCGTCATGACGTCGAACTGCCCGCGCGGAACCGGCGATGCCCGCGACGGAATCGCGATGCAATTCGCACGCCACCGACGAAGCCGGTGTGCATCCTGCGTCGCACAAGTGCGTTTGCTGCGATGCAAGTCAACGATGCGCGGAAAAATAAGACGGCAGTTGCCCGGAAAGCGGCCTGCGCATGACGGACATCATGCGAAACGACGCGCCTGCGACAAAATTCTTCCCGCGCGCATAAGGCGAAATGCCTGCGGATTGGCACGCGTGCGCAACGAATGAGCGCGGGTTTGGAACCCGCGCTCGATCCGGTCACGTCAAAGGATGCAGCTTTATCGAAACGATCGCTTCAGCCGCGGCTCAGCATGATCGAGACCTCGGAGACCCTGCCGCCTGGCGACTGGATCGACACGGACTGCCGGTCGGCGCGCGTATCGATCTCCAGCATCGCCGCGAACGGGCCCTCGATGATCGCTTCGACCCGGCTTCCGGCCGCCTTGCCGGAGACGCCACCGCCGACGCGGTTGGCGGTCTCGCTCCAGCGCCCCTCGATGGCGCCATTGGCGTGAGAGACGGTGCTCAGAAGGTCGAGGCGGAAGCTGTCGCTGGCGCAGCGCAGCTTGATGGCGAGGCTCGCGCCGCCGCCTGCAACGTCATAGTTGGCACGGCAGCGGATGCTTTCCTTGCCGCCGCCCGCCAGCGTCACCGTTCCCGGTCCGCTCCATGCGCCCGACATCCTCTGGAACGGACCGCGATTGCTGCTGTAACCCTGTGCGACCGACGCCACCACGATGATGGCTGCGATGATGATGCTGGTCCAAATGCGCCTTGGTTGATAACTGATTATTTCCATGGTGCGTCGCTCCCGCCGCAATTTTGGCCGTTTCCTTCCCGGCGCGGACACTAGCGGGCATCTGCGAAAAAACTGGCGCGAGTTTCGCTAAAATTTTACGCGTGCGGCGCTCCGCGGGCGTCCCCCGTTCGCTACGGCTTGAGCGCGGCGCGTCTCGCCGCCTTGGCCTTCAGCCGCTCGGCCGTTTTCGCGACATCCACCACGAAGCGTGTGTGGGTGCCGCCGCTGATCGGCTCCAGTTCGTCGCGGGCGGTGACCTCGAATGTCACCTTGCGTCCCTCGATCGACATGACAGTCACCGCAATTTCGACCGTCATGCCGGGCAGCGAAGCCGCGAGATGGTTCACCGCAACCGCGATGCCGACCGAATCCTCGCCTTCGTCGGCATGCTGCTTGATCAGGTCGCGGCAGGCGCGCTCGATGTCCAGGATCATGGACGGCGTCGCATAGACACGAGCGTCCTCGCCCATGAAGCTGATGGTGCGTTCGCGGTCGACGGTGATCTGCCGGGTCAGGCTGGCGCCGGGCTGCAGGCTTTGCTTCATGGTTGCTCCGGAGCGGGCGGCGGATGCTATGGTCGGGTGGAAACGCTGGCACGCCGGAACGGGCGCTGGCAACGGGAGGAAGAGGAGCGGGAATGGCGGGTGACGTGCGCGAAGTAGGGCTGATCGGCCTCGGTCTGATGGGGCAGGCGCTGGCCAGCCGGATGATCCCGGCGGGCTACCATGTGGTCGGCTACGATATCGATCCCGCCAAGACGGCGAAGCTCGCGGAAATGGGCGGCAGGCCGGCGCGGACGCTGGAACAGGCGGGTGGGTGCGGGGTGGTGGTGCTGGCGGTGTTCAGCACCGACCAGGTCGAGGATGTCGTCGAGAATACGCTTGTGCCGCTCGGCGCCGGCCGGGTCGTGCTCTGCACCTCGACATGCGATCCCGACCGCATCGCGGCATTGGCCGAGCGGGTCGTGCCCAGGGGCATCCGCTTCCTCGAGACGCCGGTGTCCGGCACCAGCGGACAGGTCAGCCGTGGCGAGGGCACCGGCCTGATCGGCGGCGATCCGAAGACGGCCGACGCGGTCGCCGGATTGCTGGATACGTTCGTTCCGAAGCGCTTCCACATCGGCAAGCCGGGGGACGGCGGCCGCGCCAAGCTCGCCATCAATCTGATCCTCGGCCTCAACCGGATGGCCATGGCCGAAGGTCTGGTGTTCGCCGAGCGCGCGGGGCTGGACCTTCATGCCTTCCTGGAGGTGGCGAAGAACTCGGCCGCCTATTCGCAGGTCATGGACATCAAGGGGCGAAAGATGGTGGACCGCGAGTACAAGCCGGAGGGCTTTATCCATCAGTCGCTGAAGGATTTCTCCCTGATGCACGAGCAGGCCGGAAAGTTCGGCCAGACGCTGCCCGCGCTGGAACTCAACAAGTCGCTGCTGCAGGCTTGCGTGCAGGCAGGCGAAGCGGAGCTCGACAATTCCGCCGTGATCGAGGAAATCCGGCGCCGCCGCAAATGATCCGGGGTTGGCAATGAGCGACGACGGCGAGGTTCGCAGCGTCCGCAACGGCAGCGTCGTGCACGTGACGTTCGACCGGCCCGCAGCGCGCAACGCCATGACCTGGACGATGTATGAGCAACTGGCCGGCATCTGCGACGCGTTGCGCAAGGAGCGCGACGTGAGGGTGGTGGTGTTCCGCGGCGCCGGCGGAAAGTCCTTCATCGCCGGTACCGACATTGCCCAGTTCGCGGCGTTCCAGTCCGGAGAGGACGGCATTGCCTACGAGGCGAAGATGGAGCGCTATCTCGCCACGCTTGAGGCGTTGCCGATGCCGACGCTCTGCGTGGTCGAGGGGTTCGCCATTGGCGGCGGGCTTGCCATCGCGGCGTGCTGCGACATCCGGATCGCAACACCCGGCGCGCGGTTCGGCGTGCCGATCGCGCGCACGCTGGGCAACTGCCTGTCGATCGAGAATTACGCGCGCGTGGTGGCTGCGCTCGGCCATTCGCTGACGAAGCGGATGATGCTGCTGGCGGAGAACCTGACCGCCGAGGAGGCGCTCGCCAGCGGCTTCGTGTCGGCGATCGTGGCGCCGCAGGAACTCGACGCCCGGATCGCCGAGCTTTGCGAACGGCTCAAGGGGCACGCTCCGGTCACCATGCGGGTGACCAAGGAGGCGCTGCGGCGGCTCATGCACGCGGGCTTGCCGGACGGCGACGATCTGGTCCGGGAGACCTACGGCAGCGAGGATTTCAGGACCGGCGTGAAGGCATTCGTCGGGAAGAAAACGCCCGAGTGGAGGGGACGCTGATGGCTGTGATCGATTGCCACCACCATGTCTGGTGGCTGGACAAGTTTCCCCACCAGTTTCCGCCCGCCTGGGGGCAGAGCCTGTACCGGGATTTCACGCCCGCCGATCTGAAGGCCGAACTGGACGCGGCCGGTATCGACGGCACCATTCTGGTGCAGTCGCTGGATCAGTGGGAGGAGACGCCGCATTACCTCGACGTGGCCGATCAATACCCCTTTATCCGTGCGGTGGTCGGCTGGGTCCCGCTCGCCGATCCGGCGCTCTGCGAGAAGCGGCTCGCGGAGATCGGCGCGCGAAAGAAGTTCGCCGGCATGCGCCATCTCATCGTTTACGAGAAGGACCCGCGCTGGCTGCTGCAGCCTTCGGTCCAGCAATCGCTCGACCGGTTCTTCAGGGGCAAGCTGGTGTTCGAGGCCATCACCAGCACCGAGGAGCAGATGGAGACGGTGCTCGACACCGCGCGCCGCATGCCGGATCTGCGCATCGTGATGAACCATCTCGGTCGTCCGCCGTTGCCGGAGAAGGGATGGGAACCGTGGGCGTCGCAGATGGTGGAGGCGGCCAAATGTCCCAACGTCAGCGTCAAGCTCTCGGTCGGCGGCGACGTGGTGTGGCGCTGGCGATGGTCGACGGAAGAAATCCGCCGTTACTCCGATCACTGCATCCGGCACTTCGGGCCGGGCCGGGTGATGGCGGGAAGCAACTGGCCGGTGGTGCTGCTGTCCGGCGGTTTCCAGCAGGTCTGGACCGGCATCAAGGACCTGTTGACCGGGCTCACGCCCGACGAGCGCGCGGACGTGCTGGGCAACGCGGCGGAGCGGATCTACGGGTTGGTTCGCACGCCCTGATCTGCGCGGCCTCTCGGCTTCATTCTGAGGAGCATTGCGTAGCAATGCGTCTCGAAGGATCGAAGCCGCCCCATCCTTCGAGACGGCGCTTCGCGCCCCTCAGGGTGAGGGCGGATTGAGCCTCCGTTCGGAAGGATCGACCGCTACAGTTTGCCTTCCTCTTTCAGCACCTCGACCGCCGCGCGGTGCGCCTCGTTGGCGGAGGGGATGCCGCAGTAGAGCGCGACCAGCAGCAGCACCTCGCGGATTTCCTCCGGCGTGCAGCCGTTCTTCAGCGCGCCCTTGAGATGCACGCGAAGCTCGGCGGGCTTGTTGGCGCCGGCCATCATCGCGACCATGGCGAGGCTTTTCACACCCATCGACAGGCCGGGCCTGCTCCACACGTCGCCGTAGGCATAGGCGTTGATCATGTGCTGCAGCGGCTCGCCGAACGAGCCGAGCGCATCGATGCGCTGCTCCACGTTGGCGGCGCCCACCATTTCCTTGCGGAGTTTGAGGCCTTTTTCGGCGAGGTCCTTGGTGTCCATGGTCGGGTCCTTCAAACCATCCACGCGTCATGGCCGGCTGGTTTCGGCCAGGGCGAACAACTCGTCGCCCAGTGACTGCCGGGCCTCCTGGTAGATCGGCCGGACCGCGTCGGCAAAGGCCTTGTGCTGGTCGGCCGCAAGCTCGACCACCTCGCAACCCTGGGCCTCGATGGCGCGGCGCGACTCCTCCTCCTCGTGCTCGTGCAGGTCGCGCTGGAACGCCACGGCGGCGTCGATGGCGCGTTGCATCGCCGTCTTCAGATCGTCCGGCCAGCCGTCGAAGCTGGGACGATGCAGGAACACCGGCCGCGAAATGTAGAAGTGATTGCTGATGGTGTGAAAGCGATGGAACTTGTGAACGCCGTAGGTGACCGTGTTGGTCAGCGGGTTTTCCTGCGCGTCGACGCCGTTGCTGGTGATCAGCGCGATCGCTTCGGTCAGGTCCATGATCTTCGGATCGGCCCCCAGCAGTTCGAACGTCCGCGCCTGGATCCTGCTCGGCAGCACGCGGATCGTCATGCCCTTGAGGTCGGCCGGCGACCGGACTGTCCGCAACCGGTTGGAGATATGGCGGAAGCCGTTCTCGAACCAGCCGAGCACCCGGTAATTGGTTTCGCGCTCCATCGCTTGGGCGAGGCGCTTGCCGAGCGCGCCGTCCATCGCGCCGCGGGCCTGTGCGTTGTCGGCGAACAGGAACGGCAGGTCGACGATGCTCAGTTCAGGCACGCGGTCGGTCAGGTAGCTCGACGACTGATAGCCGAGGGTGAGAATGCCGTCCTCGACCAGCCACCAGATGTCGTCGGCGCGGTAGCCGAAGTCCATGATGTTCCAGACGTACTTCACGTCGACCCGGTCGCCGAATTCCTTCTGCAGCCGGTCGCCGATGAATTTCAGCGCGCGCGAGAAGCCGGTGGTCGGCGGGCCGTAGCCGCCCATGCGGATCGGAATGGGTTTGGTCACTTCCGGGCTCCCTCCATCGTCATTCCAGTGCGCTCGTGCGGCGGGCGAACCCGGTATCCATAACCGTCACCGGGAGTATGGATTCCGGTTCTCGCCATGACGCGCCGGAGACGCGGGCGAACGCGCTTACAGTCCGGCCGGAATGACGGACGCGATTGTTTCACTTCGGCCAGTTCTGCTCCAGCCAGTCGGCGGCGAAGTCGATGCCGATCTGGCGGTTGTCGACGTGAGCGTGCTCGGCGCCGCCCTCCTCGGTGGTGAAGATCTTGATCGTCTTGTTCTTCGAGCCGGCCGCGTCGTAGAGCTTCTGCGCGTTCTCGACCGGCACCACGCGGTCGTTGCCGCCGTGGGTCACCAGGAACGGGCAGGTGATGTTCTTCGCCACGTCGGCCAGCGAGAACTTCTTCGCGATCTCGATGCCCTCGTCCTCGTCCTCCGCGCCGGCCACCCAGCGCCACTGGAAGTTCGACTGTGCCACGCTCTTCGGTGCGTTGCGGTTGGCGTCCTTGATCTTCTGCTGCCAGGCGGCGAGATCCCAGTGCAGCGCGGAAAGCGCGATACAGGCGGCGAAGCGCTTCTCGAACGCGGCGACGCGCGAAGAATAATAGCCGCCGAAGCTGTAGCCCATGATGGCGACGCGCTTGCCGTCGACCTCCGGCCGCTTCAGCAGAAGATCGAGCGCAGCCCCGAGCGGCACCTCGTAGTCGAACCGGCTCGCCATGTCGCGCATGCGGCGGCTCTCGCCCATGCCGGGGCCGTCGAGGCAGAACGTGTTCCAGCCGCGGCGGGCGAACTCCAGCCCGCAGAAGAACACCGACATCTCCTTGGCGTTGTCCATGCCGTTGAGGACCACGACGGTGGGCCTGGGGCCTTCGCCGGGCGCCTTCATGAACAGCGCGGGCAGGGACTTGCCTTCGTAAGGCACCTCGACGAACTCGATGTTCGGATGGCGCAGCCGGATGCCCTGGTGCCAGACCTTGTAGGCGTGCGCGCATTGCGCACTTTTTTCCGGGCCCGGAGGGATGAATCGTTCGGCGTTGTAATGATAGATGCCGGCCCGCACGTAATAGTCGCCCGCCGATATCTTACCGCCCCGTGCCAGCGCCGCGTCGCCCTGCTTCTCGATGTGGTCGCCGAGCGCGCGCCATTCCTCGAACCAGGCCTTGCCGCGGTCCGCCTCGCCCTGCCTCGCGCGCAGCTTCTCGCAGGCACGGTCCATCTCCTCCAGCGAGACCGTGCCGTATGGCGCCATGCCCTTGAGGATGAGAGTGGCGTTGGACCAGAGAAAATTGTCGCCGAAATGATCGATCCAGGGGCCGCGTGCCATTCCCAGTTTCCTTCCATCCTGTCCGGATTATCGTCCGGCCGATCCGATTGCTGTTGCCCGACGTGCCGATGGCCGGGACAGGCCCGGCCATCGCGCCGTCGCGAGCGGTGCCGTAACCTACTGCGGCTTGATCCCGGCGTCCTTCACGATCTTTTGGTAGAAGGTCAGCTCCGAACCGACGTACTTGGTGAAGTCAGCCGGCTCGGTGCCCCGCGCCTCCATGCCCTGCTGCCCGATCTTTTCGATCAGGCCCTTGTCTCCAAGAGCCTTGGCGACCTCGCCGCGCAGCTTGCCGACGATGGCGGCGGGGGTGCCGGGAGGCGCCAGGATGCCGTACCAGCCCGAAATCTCGAACTTGACGCCGGACTCCAGCACGGTCGGGACATCCGGCAGCGCGGCAGAGCGCTTGGGACCGGTGACGGCGATCGCCGTGATCTTTCCGCTTTTCACCTGCGGCGTCATTTGCGGCATGAAGTCGAACATCGCATCGATGTGGCCGCCGAGCATGTCGTTCAGCGCCGGACCCGATCCCCTGTAGGGCACGATGTTGACGTTGACGCCCGCCGTCGACTTGAACAGCTCGGTGGCGAGATAGAGCGAGCTTGCGGTGCCGCCGCCGGTTCCGAACTTGAGCTTGCCCGGGTTTTTCTTGGCGAGCTCGATGATCTCCTTGACCGACTTCGCGCCGAGATCGTTGCGTGCGACCAGGATCAGCGGTCCCGCCGAAACCTCGGTGACCGGCGTGAATTTCAGAAGGTCGAGCGGATAGTCTGCGTGCAGGGCCTGGGCGATGATGGCGCTGGTCGAGATGAAATACAGCGTGTGGCCGTCGGGCGCCGCGTTCATGACTTCGCGGCCCGCCGGGATCAGGTTGCCTCCCGGCCGGTTCTCGACGATGACGCTGGCCTTGAGGCTCTCGCCGAGCTTCTGCGAAATGAGACGTGCCGTGATGTCGGTGCCGCCGCCTGCATTGAACGGCACGATCATGCGGACCTGCTTCCCTGCAAAGTCTTGTGCCGCCGCAGGCGCAAGTGCGGCAAGAGTGCCGGCCGCGATCAAGCCCGCAGCCCGCACGCTTCGCGCAATGTAGTTCATTCCTCTATCCTCCTTGATGAATCTTCAGATGTGTCGGCCGGCGCTTGGCGCGCTATTGCTGTTTTATGTTCGCATCCTTGATGATTTTCGCGTAGCTCGCGATTTCCGCCTGCATGTACTTGAGCCAGTCGCCCGGCTGCGTCGCCAGCGGCTCCATGCCCTGCTTGGCCAGCGTCGCGATCACGCCCTTGTCGGCGACCGCCTTGGCCACCTCGTCGCGCAGTTTCTGCGCGATCGCGGGTGGCGTGCCAGCCGGCGCGAGGATGCCGAACCAGCCCGACATCTCGAAATCCGGGTACCCGGACTCCTGGATGGTCGGCACGTCCGGCAGCGCCGCCGAGCGCTTGGCGCTGGTCACCGCGATCGCCGTGACCCTGCCCTGCTGGACCATGGGAGCCATCGCCGGCATGGCGTCGAACATGGCGTCGATGTGTCCGCCGAGCAGATCGTTCAGGGCCGGGGCCGCGCCCTTGTAGCTGACGATATTGACCTGGATTCCGGTCTTCGACTTCAGGAGTTCGGTGGCAAAGTACAGCGAACTGCCGGTGCCGCCCCCGGCCCCGAAAGAGACCTTGTTCGGGTTCGATTTGGCGCGATCCACCAGCTCCTTGAGGTTCTTTACCCCGAGCGCGTTCTTCGCGACCAGGATCAGCGGGCCGGTGGCCACCTGCGTGATCGGCGTCAGCTTGGTCAGGTCGAACGGATAGTTCTTGTGCAGCGGCTGGGTGATCAGCGTCGACGTCGAGATGAAGAACAGCGTGTGGCCGTCGGCCGGCGCCGAGGTCAGTTCGCGCAGCGCCGGGATGAAGTTGCCGCCGGCCTTGTTCTCGACGATGACGTTGGCCTTCATGTTTTCGCTCATCTTGGCGGCGACGAGCCGGGCCATCACGTCCGTGCCTCCGCCCGCGGACAGGCCCACGATGATGCGGATCGGCTTGCCGCTTTGCAGTTCCTGCGCCTGGGTCGATGGCGATGCGGCAAACGCCAGAACCGCTGCCGCTACGGATGCGCGAGCGATGGATTTCACAGTGTCCTCCCTGACTTCCGTTATTGCTTGAGCAGCGTATCCATGATCCGGTCCCGCGTCAGCGGCAAGTCGCGGATACGCACGCCCAGCGCGCGCGCCACAGCGTTACCGATTGCCGCACCTGTCGGGCCGACCGATCCCTCGCCGAGCCCCAGCGTCGGCTCGTTCGGATTGTCGATCAGCTCGATCTCAATCGGCGGTATCTCGGAGAACCGCAGGATCGGGTAGTCGTCCCAGGCCTTTGTGGCGACCTTGCCGCCCTCGAACCGGACCTTTTCCCTGAGCACGAAGCTGGCGCCCTGGATGACGCCGCCCTCGACCTGATTCCGTGCCCCGTCGGGCGTAATGATCAGCCCGGCGTCCGCCGCGGCCCAGACGTGCTTGAGCCGGACCTCCTCGTCGACCTCGACTTCGACCGCGACGGCCACGAACGAGGCGATGTTCTTGTAGCGGGCGAAGCCGAAGCCGCGGGCGCGGCCGTCTGGCAGCGGTTTGCCCTCGAACCAGCCGCTCATCCGCGCGGCGGTTTCGATCACCTTGCGCGGCCGCGGATCGGTCAGCAGCGAAAGCCGGTAGGTGACCGGATCCTCGCCGGCGGTCTCCGCGAGTTCGTCCATGAACGACTCGATCGCATAGACGTTCGCCCATGCGCCCAGCCCGCGCAGCGACGATGTCCGCACCGGGGATCCCGGGATCATGTGATGAATCAGCCGGTGCCGCGGCAGGTCGTAGATCGCGATCCCGTTGCGAGTCGCGCCGCCGCCGCGCTCGTAGCCGACGTCGTCGATGTCGTTCAACGGGGGCGGATCGGGCAGAGCCCGTGTGCTGATGAAGTTGCTGTTGCCGTTCATGCCGGGGCGCTGGGCATGGGGCGGGCTCCAGATCTCGATCTGCCAATCCGCCGGCCTGTTTTCGGCGTCCAGCACCGCCGTCAGCTCGATCGCCATGGCGGGAGAGATCGGCGCCGACAGGAATTCGTCCTCGCGCTGCATCTGCACACGCACGGTGCGGCCCGGCATCCGCATGGCGAGGAAGGCGGCGTCGAACGCGCTGTCGTCGGCGGTGTTGTGGCCGTAGGCTCCAGCCGCCATGCGGTGAAGCACGGTGACCTTCGCGGCCTCCAGGCCGAGCGCCTTGGCGAGCCACACACGGAGCACGGACGGCCCCTGCGTGTGCGACCACACCTTGAGCGCGCCGTCCTTGAACTCCGCCAGTGCGCACGACGGGCCGATCGAGCCATAGGTCAGGAACGGCCTCGAATAGCGTGACGACACCACGGGCCCCTGCGGGCGAACGCCGCCGGCGCCATCCTCGAGGGTGCGCTCCTGCGCCGGCTGCGCTTTCAGCCAGTCGACCGAGCCGATGTCGTCCGGTGCCGGCGTGCCGCCGTCCCACTGCGCCTTCTCGCGCGCCGCATCGGCCGCGCGCATCACCGCGACCTCATTGTCCGCGACGAAGGCGACGAAGCTGCCATCGCGCAGGATCTCGACCGGAGCGGCGGCCGCCTTGCGGATCGCGGTTTCGTCGAGCGCGACGAGCTGCGCGCCCCACCACGGCTGTCGCAACACCCGCGCGTGCAGCATGCCGTCCATGGCGATGTCGTGGATGAAGGCGGCGCCACGGACCTTGGCCGGCAGGTCGATCCGCGGCAGGCTCTTGCCGACCACCTTGTACTGCGACGGGCTCTTTACCGGCGCTGTGCCGCTGACGCGCCGGTCGAGGTCGATGCCGCCGGCCAGTGACCAGTAGTCGCGGCCGGTGTCCTGGCCGGATCGCAGGATGCGTCCTTCCTCGATGGACAATTCCGCCGGCTTGCAGCCGAGCGTCTCGGCCGCCCTGTCGATCACGACGGAGCGCAGCTCGGCACAGGCGAGCCGCACCGACGCGCCGCCGACCGCGACAGAATAGCTGCCAGAGGTCACGGCCTCGGCGGGGCTTACGTCGGTCTCGCCGGATACGAGCCGCACCTGGTCCGGGCGCAGGTCCAGCTCTTCCGCCGCGATCTGCGTGATGGCGGTGGCGATGCCCTGGCCGATCTCCACCTTGCCGGAGCCGACGCGAATTTTTCCGGGCTCGAACGCCACCCATTGCGAGAGGATCGGGTTGTCGGCGAGAGACTGCGGCAGCGCATTCGAGATCATGGGTTCGCCCCGCCGGCCTTCTGGATGGCGCGAACCACGCGGTTATGGATGCCGCAACGGCACAGGTGCGGATCGAGCGCCGCCACGATCTCCTCGCGGCTGGGCCGGGCGTTCTTTTGCAGCAGCGCGGTCGCCGCGATCAGGATGCCCGGCACGCAGTAGCCGCACTGGCAGGCCTGCTCGTCGATGAATGCCTGCTGCAGCGGCGACAGCCTGCCGTCCTGCGACAGTCCCTCGATGGTGACGATCGACTTGCCCGCGAGCGTTCCGACCTCGCGGCTGCAGGAATACTCCGGCTCGCCGTCGATCAGAACCTTGCAGGCGCCGCACTGCTCGGCGCCGCAGCCGTACTTGCTGCCGCGCAGTCCCAGTTCGTCGCGCAGCACCGAAAGCAGCGGCGTGCCCGCGTCCGCCTCGACCCTGACGGGCCGCCCGTTGATGGTCAGTTCTGTACCGCTCACGGCCGGGAGATTGGACACGTTTTTGCCTCCCCGCAAGTCTGCGGACGCAATGCGGGGAGGCGTTCGCGGGACTTGCTACTTCACGACCTTGATGCCCTTGGCATCGATGAAGCTGGTCCAGTTCTTGATCTCGTTTTCAAGTTTGACGCGCAGCGCCTGGCCCGGAATGAAGTCCGGGATGTTGTCGACCTTCAGCAGCCGCTCCTTGACCTTGGGATCGGTCATCACGGTCTGGAACGCCTTCTCGATCTTGGCGCGCACCGGCTCCGGGATTCCTTTCGGACCGAAGAGGCCCCACCAGAAACGCAGGTCCACGTCGGCGTGCTTGATGCCGGCTTCCTTCAGCGTCGGCACGTTGGGCAGCGCGGGCGAGCGCACGTCACCGGTGACCGCGAGCGCCTTGATCCGGCCGGCTTCGACCAGGCTCTTGGCGACTCCTATCGCGGCCATGTTGACGGGAACATGGCCGGCAACCACGTCGGCGATCGCCGGGCCGCCGCCCTTGTAGGGCACCTGGATGGCGTCAATTCCGGCGCCGTCATTGATGACTTCCATGGTCAGATGCGCCACGCTGCCGGTGCCTGCCGAGGCGTAGTTCATTTTTTGCGGCAGCGACTTCGAATAGGCGACGAGCTCCTTCATCGTCTTTGCGGGGACGTTGTTGGCGACCGCGACCGCCAGGGGCGAGTTCGCGAGTCCCGCAATGGCGTCGTACTGCTTGCGCGGATCGAAACCTGACGAGTGGCCCCGGTACAGCGCCTGGCTGATGCCGAGTGCGTTCTCCGCCACCAGCAGTGTGTAGCCATCCGCCGGCGACGCGGCGACCGCGTTCCAGGCGATGTAGCCGCCCCCGCCGCCGCGGTTCTCGATCACCACCGGCTGCCCGAGAGCGTTCTGAATGTCGTTTGTGAGCTGCCGGATGAAGGTGTCGGTCGCGCCGCCCGGCGGAAATGCGACCACCAGCCGGACCGGGCGGTCGGGGTAGGACCCGGCGCCTTGAGCGTGTGCCAGCGCCGGAGCGCCGGTCATGGCGAGGACGATCGGAAGCCACTTCAATTTACCAAGCATGAGTTTCCCTCCCGTGTAACATCGTTCTTGTTGCGGTATTCGACCACGGCCCGAAGCCTTCGTCGATAGGCTGCGCCGCACATGCGAAGCAGGTCCGGTTCTCGGCCCACATCCCGACCTGTCCGGGATGGCTGCGCATCTCTACATGTTCTTGAGCAGCCAGTCGCCGATGAAGTCCACGCCGAGCTGGCGATGGTCGACCTGGCAGTGCTCGGCGCCGCCCTCCGCCGCCGTGAAGATGCGCAAGTCCTTCTTCTTGGAGCCGAGCGCCGTGTAGAGCTTGTGGGCCGCGTCGAGCGGCACCACCCGGTCATCCTCGCCATGCACCACCAGAAACGGGCATTCGATCTTCTGGGCGACGCCCTCCAGGGTGAATTTCTTCGCGATATCGAGACCCTCGGCGTTGTCCTTGGCGCCGACCACCCAGCGCCACTGGAAGGTCGATGACGAGGCCCGGGTCGGATCGGCCACGCCGTGGCTGGTGACGAAGTCGTACACGCTCCAGTGCATGGCGCCGAACGCGACCCCGGCGGCGTAGCGCTTCTCGAACGCACAGATGCGCGGCGCATGATAGCCGCCGAACGAATAGCCCATCACCGCAACCCGCTTCGGATCGACGTCCGGACGCGCCGCGACGAACTCGTATGCCGGGATGCCCGACGCTTCGTAATCGTAGCGGCTCGCGATATTGCGCAGCCGCAGGGGCTCGGACTGGCCGGGGCCGTCGATCGCCAGCACGTTGAAGCCGCGCTTGGCGAGATCGAGGCCGGCGAAGATGACGCTCATCTCCTTGGCGTTGTCCATGCCATCGTAGAGCACGACGGTCGGCTTGCGGCCGTCGCCGCCGCGTCCCTTGACGAAATACGCCGGCAGGGTCTGTCCCTTCTCGTACGGCACCTCCAGCCGTTCGATATCGGGATGCAGACGCTGCATCGCGGCCTGATAGCAGCGCAGCGCCTTGCGATAGACCTCCCACTTTTCGTCGCACGGCGGGATGAACCGCTCCGCGCTGTAGTAGTAATTGCCGGCGCGCATGTACTGGTTGCCGGCGGTGATCTTGAAGCCCTCGGCATCGGCCTTGTCGCCGTAGGCCGCCACGCGGTCGGCTTCGCGCGCCCATTCCTCCTTCCAGGCCTTGTCGAGGTCGCTTTCCTTCTCGCGCGCCTTGAGGCGGCGGCGCACGTTGTCGATCTCCGCCATGTTGGAGGCGCCGTACGGCACCATGCCTTTCACGATCTGCGTCGCGTTGGTCCAGCGCAGATTGCCAGGAAATGTCACTTGCCAGGAATGCTCTTCACTCATGTGCGTTTCGTCCCTCAGCTCAGTTTCTGATGAATCCATTTTGCGCAGGCAAACAGGTTGCGGTCGTCGTATCGCCGCGCCAGAAGCTGGCCGCCGATCGGCATTCCGGCCGGGCCGGTGAACAGCGGCAGCGTGATGGCCGGTACATGCAGGATGGTCCAGAGCTGGAACATCGGCACGCCGTCGAACCCGAAGTCGCCGGCCGGTGCTTCACCGAACGCGCCCGGTGTCAGCAGCACATCGATGTCGCCCCACAGGTCGTCGAGGCGCATGCGGCACTCCTCGGCGATGCGCTTCGACGCCACGTAGCGATCCGGATCGCCGCCGATGCCGTCCTTCAGGCGGCCTCCGCGCAGCGTCTCGCTGATGCGGTCCCAGTGGTGCTCGATCTCCCATGTGAACGTGCGGGCGAACTCGAAGCTGGAAATCCAGCGGTGCGCCTCGTTGAGGCGGGCGAAGTCGGCCGGCAGCTCGAACTCGGTAACCTTCGCGCCGGCGCGGGCCAGCCGCAACGCGGCGTCTTCGATCAGGGTGCGGGTGGTCGGTTCGAACTGGTCCCAGACATGGCTTCTGCACAGCGCGATGTGGGGCACGCGGTCGAGCGGCACGAGCGGTTCATGCTCCACGCCAAGCATCACGTCGCGATACAGCGCCACGTCCTCGACCGAGCGCGCCAGGATGCCGAGCGAATCCAGCGAGGCGGATGCCTCCATGACGCCATGCAGGCGATGGTCGCCGAAGGTCGGGCGGTAGCCGACCACGCCGCAGAACGAGGCGGGCCGGATGGTCGAGCCCGTGGTCTGGGTCCCGATTGCCAGCGGCACCATCATGTCGGCGACGGCCGCGGCGGATCCGCTGGAGGAGCCGCCGGGCGAGCGGGTGGCGTCGTGCGGATTGCGGGTCGGGCCGGGATGCAGGTTCGCGAACTCGGTGGTGACGGTCTTGCCGAGCAGGAGGCCGCCGGCCTTGCGCGACAGCGCGATGCAGGCGGCGTCGCGGCCGGGCCGCCGCCCCTTGTGGATCGGCGTGCCCCATTCGGTCGGCATGTCGGCGCTGTCGATGATGTCCTTGGCGCCGAACGGCACGCCGGCGAGCGGCCCTTTGGCGCCGGCTTTATCGATCGTGCGCGCCGCCGCGATGGCGCGCTCCGGATCGACGTGGGCCCATGCCCGCACGTCGCCTTCACGCTCGGCGATTCGGTCGAGGCACGCGCGGGTCACCGCTTCGCACGTAAGCCCGCCCGCGTTGACCGCCGCGGCGATCTCCGTTGCGGTCCAGTGATTGAGAGGGCGCGCCTTCATCGCGGCGGATGCTTGCACAGCGAGCGCGGAGCGGCAACGAAAACGGACCTGCCGTTGCTGCAGGCCCGTGATGCGCGAAACCGTGCGCCGCTGCTACTTTTTTACCGCCGTCATCGAGTCGATGGCCTTGCCGTCCGGGTTGCTCAGGCAATGCTCGACGAAGGCCTGCGTCTCCTTGTGCAGCGTATCCAGATTGAAGCTCTGGCTGCCGGACTTGCCGAGCAGATAGCCGTGCATGAAGGAGATCGAGATGTCGCGGTTGACGCCGGTGTCGCGCATCACGTCGCGGCACTTGTACTGGTCGACCGTTCGACTCATGTCCTGTGCCTGCGCCAGGCCGGCAAGGCAGAGCAGCGCGGCGGACAGTGCAGGCTTGAGCCAGTTCATCGTGTGTCCCCTCAATTGCAGGCGCCGCGGCGCAGCAGGCCGACGCATGTGCCGCCTCCGCTGCCGCGAATGGTGATGCCGCCGATGGTGGCGGGCGAGTTCGAGCCGGTGATGGCGCTGCCCAGATCCTGGATCGGCCGCAGCTCGACGCGCGGCGGTTGCGCGGCGGAGAGTCCGCGCGGCATCTGGGTGGCGCAATAGGTGCCGTCAATCAGCGGATTGCAGGGCTGCGCTGCGGCTGGCTGCGTCATGGCGACCGACGCAGCCACGGCGGCCGCAAGCGTGGCATATCCGGCAAGGCGGCCCTTCATTGGTGTGACGATCATGGCGGCGAGAGTATTCCAGCCCCGGTGACCGCGCTAGAATGGCCCGAGGTGCCGGATGGATTTTTCTTTCAGTCCAGAGCAGCAGGCTATTCGCGAGGCCGCCGCGCGCATCTGCGCGCGTTTTGGCGACGATTACTGGCTTGAGAAGGACAAATCCGGCGGCTTCCCGCACGACTTCCACCGCGCCTTCGCGAGGGATGGCTGGCTCGGCATCTGCATGCCGCAGGAGCACGGCGGGGCTGGTCTCGGCGTGACCGAGGCGGCAATCCTGATGCAGGCCGTGGCGGAATCCGGGGCCGGCCTGTCGGGCGCCTCGGCGCTGCACATGAACATCTTCGGTCTCAACCCGGTCGTGGTGTTCGGCACCGACGAGCAGAAGGCGCGGATGCTGCCGCCGCTGATCGCGGGGGAGGACAAGGCCTGCTTTGCGGTGACCGAACCCAACGCCGGGCTCGATACGCTGAAGCTGAAGACCCGTGCCGTCCGTGAGGGCAACGACCGTTACGTGCTGTCCGGCCAGAAGATCTGGATCTCCACCGCGCAGGTCGCGACCAGAATGTTGATCCTGGCGCGCACCACGCCGATCGAACAGGTGAAGCGGCGCACCGAAGGCCTGAGCCTGTTCTACACCCGCCTCGACCGCAGCCATGTCGACGTGCGCGAAATTCCCAAGATGGGCCGCAGCGCGGTCGATTCCAACGAGCTGTTCATCGACAGCCTGCCGGTGCCGGCGGAGGACCGCATCGGCGAGGAGGGCAGGGGCTTCGAATACATCCTGCACGGCATGAACCCGGAGCGCATCCTGATCGCGGCCGAAGCGGTCGGGCTCGGCCGCGCCGCGATCCGCAAGGCGTCGGCCTATGCGAAGGAGCGCGTCGTGTTCGACCGGCCGATCGGACAGAACCAGGCGATCCAGCATCCGCTGGCGAAGTGCTGGATGGAGCTTGAGGCGGCCAACCTGATGGTGTTCAAGGCGGCCACGCTCTACGACCGCGGCGAGGCCTGTGGCATCGAGGCCAATGCCGCGAAATACCTCGCAGGCGAGGCGGCGTTCCGGGCCTGCGAAACCGCGGTGATGAGCCACGGCGGCATGGGCTACGCCAGGGAGTTCCACGTCGAGCGCTATCTGCGCGAGGTGCTGATCGCGCGCATCGCGCCGGTGTCGCCGCAGATGATCCTGAACTTCATAGCCGAGCGCGCGCTCGGCCTGCCGAAGTCGTATTAGGAGCCCGCATGATCAAGGCCCGCCGTATCGGTCACGCCATGTTCGAGACGCCGGATCTCGACCGGATGATCGACTATCACACGCGCGTCACCGGCATGACGCTTGTTGCGCGCGAGAAGGACCGCGCATTCTTCGCCGCCCGCACCGGGCAGCTTGCGATCGAGTTGCAAAAAGCGCCGCAGGCGCGCTGCGCGAAGCTCGCGTTCGAGGTCGCGGCCGACGAGGATTTCGCCGACATGGCGAAGCGCCTGACCGCGCTCGGCGTCGCCAGCGATCTGCGCAGCGATGCCGCGCCGGGCACGCCGCAGGCGCTGGCGTTCCGCGATCCGAAGGGCACCGAGATCGAACTGTTCAGGGAATGGCAGTCGACCGGCCGCGGTGCGCAGGGGCCGGGTGTCGGCGTGCTCAAGCTCGGGCATCTCGCGTTCTGCGTCGACGAGCCGGCGCCGATGGCGGATTTCTATGCGCGGGTGCTCGGCTTCAAGGTGTCTGACTGGATCAGCGACATGTTCGTGTTCATGCGCTGCAACGCCGATCACCATACGGTGAATTTCATCGTCGGGCCGCATGGCCGGATGCATCACATTGCGTTCGAGCTGCGCGACGCCGCGCACCTGCATGTGGCGTGCGATCTGCTCGGCGAGAGGAACATCGACATCGTCTGGGGGCCGGTACGTCTCGGCCCCGGGCACAACGTCGCGACGTTCCATCGCAATCCCGACGACCAGGTGGTGGAGCTGTTCGCCGAACTCGATCTGATGAAGGACGAGACGCTCGGCTATTACGATCCCAGACCGTGGCACAAGGACCACCCGCAGCGCCCGAAGGTCTGGCCGGAAAGCCACGGCACGCAATACATCTGGGGCCTGCCGCCGTCGCCGGAGTTCATCCGGGCGAGAAAATAGGGGCCTTTGCGTGCGGCCTGGCCAAGGTGATGCCGCGAGTCCCCTCTCCCGCTTGCGGGAGAGGGTGCCGAGCGTATGCGAGGCGGGTGAGGGCGTCGTATGCGGTGACCTGAGACCCCTCACCCGGCTTCGCGCCTGACGGCGCTTCAGCCACCCTCTCCCGCAGGCGGGAGAGGGAAGGGCGCTGCCCGTGTCGCCTGCTCTTACCGCTTGCGCCTCGGTTTCGCGGCTTTCCGCCGTCGCGCCTTCCCCCCGATTGCGCCGCCCCACTTCGCCTCGATCTCACGCGCCTCGTCCTGCGTGAGCGCCGAGGTTGGCGGATAGCCGTCGCTGAGGTGGAACGGCCGCACCGCCTCGATGATCGCCTTGGAGTGCGAGGTGATGCCCGCGCGCTTGGCCTCCTCGGGGATGCGCGGGTCGAGCGCCGACGACCATGCGTTGCGCACGATGTCGATCTGCTCGGCCGGCTCGCAGCGGGTGGTGATCGCCCACATCACGTCGGCGAGGTTGGAGGGATCGACGTCGTCGTCGATCACCACCCGCTGCGAGCCGGCCGAGCAGATCGACATCGT
>CAZGSW010000002.1:0-31544 GCA_964528635.1 uncultured Rhodoplanes sp.
TGGGTCAGTTGGCTCTTTCGTCGCGTTCGGCAGCGAGTGTCAGCAGGGACTGGCCGAGCTTGATGCAGACGCGTGACGGAAGCGCAAATGCCAAGGAAGCCGCGCCGATCTCCATCTCCAGTATGATATGATCGTCGTCGTTGGCCTCGCCCAACCCCAGGGAATCGACCTGCAGAGGCAGGATGGATTTGAAGGCATTCGCAGGTGAGGGTTCCGAAACGGGTCCAACTTCGCTGGCGAGAGCCAGTAGCAGCGTGACCAGGCTCTGGATATCGCTTGGCTCGATCAGAAGGTCGTGCGACTGGGCGCCTCTATCGGATTTGATCCGAAGACACGCCACTCCTTGTGCCGGGCGCCATTCCCCGGAAACTTCGCGGACAACCCCAATTTCAGTCATAAAAACCGTCTTTCTGTTGCCATCTCGGACAGGCTGGAGTCCGGCGGGCGATCCAAACGGCAGATCGCTCGAAAGGTTTCTCTGATTGCCCGCAGGTTTGTCCTGACCCATTGCAGGGCTGATATGCCTGTTCGTCTGAGCATTGTTACCTCGCTATATCCAATGGTATATAACGAAAGCCAACGTGTTGTCTCACGTTGCGTGGGTCTTTGGTTGCACAAGTTCCTGGTGAAGGGCGCATAAGGAGGCAGTTATGAGCAAGAATAATTTGAAGTTTTACATCGATGGCCAGTGGGTCGCTCCCGTCCTGTCGAAATCCTATGATGTGATCAACCCCGCGACAGAGGAGGTGGCGGGTCAGATCAGCCTTGGGTCTGCCGCCGACGTCGATCGCGCGGTCGCTGCGGCGCGGCGCGCTTTTCCCAGCTATTCGATGACCAGCCGCGAGGAGCGTATTGCCCTCCTGGAACGGATCATCAAGCTCTACGAGGCACGCAGCGACGAACTGGCGCGCGCGATGACCGCCGAGATGGGCGCGCCGATCACGTTCTCGACCGAAGTGCAGACCGTGATGGCGCTCACACATTTCAAGGAGCTCGTTTCGGTGCTCAAAACCTACGAGTTCGAGAAGTTCATGGGTGGGACGCTCGTGCGTCGTGAGCCGATCGGCGTGTGCGGGCTGATCACGCCGTGGAACTGGCCTTTGAACCAGGTGACGTCCAAGCTTGCGCCGGCGCTTGCCGCGGGCTGCACCGTGGTCCTCAAGCCGAGCGAGATCGCGCCGTTGAGCTCGATCCTGTTTGCCGAAATCCTGCACGACGCGGGCGTGCCAAAGGGCGTGTTCAATCTCGTAAACGGCGACGGAGCGACGGTCGGCGAAGCGATCTCGTCGCATCCCGACATCGACATGGTGTCGTTCACGGGTTCGACCCGCGCGGGCGTCCTGGTCGCCAGGTCGGCTGCTCCGTCGGTCAAGCGGGTGGTGCAGGAGCTGGGTGGGAAATCCGCCAACATTGTTCTCACCGACGCGGATCTCGAGAAAGCCGTGACGAACGGGGTGCTGCGCACGTTCTGGAACACCGGACAGTCATGTCAGGCGCCAACGCGAATGCTGGTCCATAGTTCGCAACGGGACGCCGCCGTTGCCATCGCGCGTAGTGCGGCGGAGAACGTGAAGGTCGGTGATCCTCTCGACAAGGCGACGACCATGGGGCCGCTGGTCAGCAAGGCGCAGTTCGACAAGGTCCAGGGTCTGATCGAGAAGGGCATCCAGGAGAAGGCGACCCTGGTCACCGGAGGTGCGGGCCGGCCGCAAGGCTTCAACCGCGGCTATTTCGTGCGGCCGACCGTGTTCGCCGACGTGACGCCCGACATGACGATCGCCAAGGAGGAAATCTTCGGGCCCGTTCTCTCGATGATGGCCTACGAGACGGAGGATGAGGCCGTTGCGATTGCGAACAGCACGACCTATGGCTTGGCTGGATACGTACAGGGCGATCTTGAGCGTGCGCGCCGCGTCGCGTCGAAAATCCGGGCGGGGCGCGTCTACCTCAACGGGGCGCCGATGGACCCCGGTGTTCCGTTCGGCGGCTACAAGCAATCCGGAAACGGACGCGAGCACGGCGTGTTCGGCTTCGAGGAGTATCTCGAGGTCAAAGCTGTTCTTGGCTACCAGACCGCTTAGAAATTCGACGGGAGCGTGTCGGCCTGGCGCGCTCCCGCTTGTCAACCAGAGCCGGCAGTTGACGGAGATCGCAAGTAGCAAACTGACGACGAGCGAAGTGATCGACGGTGGACAGGGATCTTGGTTGGATCTGTCGGATCAGGCCGCGAGGCCGTATCGGTCGTATGGCCGTTCGACCATGCGCAGTCGGTCGCGATGACGCGACCTCGATGAGGTGACCATGATGGCCGTGGACTGCTCCATGCTTTAATACGAGCTGCGATCTCGACGCTTCTCGCCATAGTCAGAAGATATGAACTCAGCGCAAAGACGTCGTCCCGGCGTCCGAAAATTGCCGAGGTCGTCTGGATCGACGGCGGCTCCGCTCACGACATGGTGATGGCGCGCTGACGCGGGATCATGTCCTTCCGCTGTATCATTCGCCCTTGATCGAGAAGCAGACTGGCCAGGAGATGAACCATGTCTTTTCCGGCTTTCCGCACGATTGGCGCGGTCGCGGTCATGGCGCCGACAATCGCAGTCGTGGCGCTGGCATTGAAGCCGGTCGGTGCGTCCGAACCTGCGGTCGTCCTGCCGCTGCCGGTCGTGGATTTGAAGTCCGCTGGGGCTGGTGAGCAGGTTCTTGTTCTCGCAGGCGGGTGCTTCTGGGGTGTTCAGGCGGTCTATCAGCACACCCGCGGTGTTACTCAGGCCCTGTCGGGATATGCGGGAGGCACGAAGCAAACCGCGACTTACGATCTGGTCAGCGCAGGCCGGACGCGGCACGCGGAGGCGGTCCAGATCAAGTTCGATCCGAACCAGATTTCATACGGAAAGATTCTTCAGATTTTCTTCTCGGTCGTTCATGATCCCACGCAGCTTAATCGGCAGGGACCGGATATCGGCGCTCACTACCGTTCCGCGATCTTCTTCGCGGATGCCGAACAGAGGCGGGTGGCCGAGAGCTACATTAAACAGCTCGACGGGCTGAAGGTCTTTAAAGGTGCGATCGTAACGCGCATGGAAGCCCTCGACGGGTTCTATCCTGCAGAGGACTATCATCAGGATTACGCGACGCGGAATCCGATGCAGCCGTACATCGTCATGCACGATCTGCCCAAGATCGTAAATCTCAAAATCCTGATGCCGGATATGTATCGGGACACACCAGTGCTCGCCACATCGATCTTGCGCAAGCGGGCTTCGCCGCAAGGTCGCTAGTCACGATTAATTCGCTGCAGCCAGTCGGTGAAGACGCGCGTTGCTTGGGCGCGAGCCCGTTTTGCCATGCGCGTCGTCGCGATTCTGATCTCTTGGACGGAGATGCGGGCGGCGGACATTTCTGCTGCGTGACCGACATACCATTGCTCCAGCGATGTGGGATCGGTCTCGATGTGGAACTGCAAAGCCAGCGCTTGTTCGCCGTATCCGAATGCCTGATTGTCGTAGTTCAAGTTCCTGGCAAGGCGCGTGGCGCCGCCCGGCAGATCGAATGTGTCGCCGTGCCAGTGCAGGACATTCGCACCAGCCTCCGCGAGCGGAGCCAGACACGACGCACATCCCTGTGTGGTTAGTTCGACGGGCCCCCAGCCGATTTCCTTGACGCCGCCGGCATAAACGCGTGCTCCCAGCGCCTTGGCCATGAGTTGGCTGCCGAGGCAGATGCCGAGCGTCGGACGATTGTCGGCCAGCCGGCGTTCCAGCAGTGCGACCTCCTTTGAGAGAAACGGGTAGGCTTCCGTTTCGTAAACTCCGATAGGTCCGCCAAGCACGATCAAAAGGCTGGCGTGCGTGATCGCTGCATCGCGCAGATCATCGATCGGCGCATCGCGGTACGAAACGCTCCAGCCGGCACGATCGAGAACCGGGGCCAGCAGACCGAGGTCTTCGAACGAAACATGACGGATGGCGACGACCGTCTTCTTGCGTTCAGGCATCCGAATCTCTCGTCGCACGCTGACGGTCACTTACGCCGACGCTGCTCCGCATCGACCTCGTTGAGATGCAACACGATCTGGTCTCCACTGGTCAAATCACGTGGTGCGTTGCGATATCGGATACGTAGAATCCGACGGTCAACGCTGACCGTCGAATACCCGGCGTCGTCCGGTCCGTTGACGTGTTGAGCGGCGACACCGGTGTGGTCAGCCGAGCTTGACAGGCCGAAAGCGTCTGAAGGCGAGCCATCGAACACGATGCGGCCGTTCTCCAGCCGGATCACGCGATCCGCGAGTTGCAGGATTTCGGAGACATCGTGGCTAACGAGAAAAGTCGTGGTTCCGAAATCGCGGTGCAGGCGCTTGATCTCGTCCTGGAGCTGCTGTCGCATGACCGGATCGAGTGCGGACAGCGGCTCGTCGAGCATGAGCAACGCCGGCCGGCGGGCGAGTGCCCTGATGAGTGCAAGCCGTTGCTTCTGTCCGCCCGAGAGGCGCGCCGGGTAGGCGTGCGCCAGTCCACCCAGCCCGACCAGATTCAAGAGCGCCGTCACATCGTCCGTGCGCGCCTTCCTGCCGATTGCGTATTCGACATTGCGTCGCACGGTCATGTTCGGGAACAGGGCGTAGTCCTGAAAGACGAAGCCGATCGGACGGCGGCGCGTCGGCAGGTTGAGGTGCGCAGTGGTGTCGCACCAGATCGCATCGCCCGTGCGGACGCTTCCCGACTCGGGCTGGCTCAACCCGGCCAGCAGCCGGAGCAGGGTCGTCTTGCCGGCCCCTGACGGTCCGACCAGCGCAACGAACGAGCCGGCGGATACCGCGAACTCGACATCGAGTCCGAACGGACCGGTCGGGCCATGAAGGGCCATGCGCAGCGAGACATTGAGCCAGCGGCTTTTGCCCGCGGTGTCGTCCTGCCGGGCGGGCAGGGAGGGGCCATCGACAGGCATTGACGCATTCTCGCTATATATCACCGTATACAACCATGTTATATGCTCTCGGCAAATTGAGAAATGCGAGGTCGTGCTCATGAAGCATCTGAACCGTGCCATCGTGCTTGGTCTTGCGGTCGCGACGATTTCGGCAGGCTCTCCCGCCGCTGAAGAGGTAACGCTGGCCGCTGGCGCCGGCTTTCGCCGCCCAATCGCGGAGGTGGCTTCAGCCTTCGAGAAGGGCAGCGGCCACAAGATTCTTCAGGTTTATGGGCACATGGGTCAGGTGCTGGCGCAGGCCCGGGAAAGCGGCCGTGTCGCATTGGTGTGCGGTGACCGCGTGGTTCTGGAGGGCGCCAAAGGCGTCGAGTTCGATCGCATGGTGCGTCTCGGTATCGGCAAGCTCGTCGTTGCGTATCGCAAGGGGCTGACGCTCACCAAGGCCGAGGACCTGGTTCACGGCGACTTCAAACGCATCGGCATCCCCGATCAGGCGAATGCGATCTACGGCAAGGCGGGCCGCCAGTTTCTGGAGCGCGCACAGCTTGCGGAGAAGATCAACCCCAAGCTCATTGCTGTCGCGACCGTGCCGCAAGTGACGAGCTATGTGGCGAGGGGCGAGATGGACGCCGGGTTCGTCAACGCCACCGATGCGATCGGGATGACCGGCAACATCGGCGGTTTTGTCGAGGTCGATCCCAAGCTTTACGACCTCGTCGAAGTGGGTTGCGGCGTCGTGGCGTCTGCGAAGAACTCGGTGGCGGCGGATGGCTTTGCGAAGTTTCTGGCGACCGACGCGGCCCGTGCGATCCTGACACGCTACGGGCTGTGAGCGTCTGGTTCGAAATTGCGTACGGGACGCTGTCCGACCCCGCGTTGGCCTATCCTGCCGCGCTGACGCTGAAGATCGCGGTCGTCACCTTCATTCTGCACTTCCTGTTGGGGACCGGGCTCGGATGGGCATTGGCGCGTCCGGCCTGGCCGGGCCGCACGATGCTGGACGTGCTTGTTACGCTGCCCCTGGTGTTTCCACCGCTCGCGCTGGGCTTCTTCTTGTTGCTGCTGTTGGGGCGCCGCAGCATGCTTGGAGGCTGGATCGAAGCGACGACGGGCCTTAGCTTCGTATTTTCCGTCGAGGGCGTTCTGCTGGCCTCCGTTATCGCCGGCCTGCCATTGGTGGTGAAGCCGATCGAAGCCGCGATCGCAAATGTGTCGAGAAGTCTTGGAGAGGCGTCGCGTACGCTCGGTCGTAATGAATGGGATACGTTTATCTACGTAATCCTTCCGAACATTCGCGGGGCGATCATTGCGGGACTGGTTCTTGCGACCGCTCGTTCGCTCGGGGAGGTCGGGATCACGCTCATGCTCGGTGGCAATATTGTCGGCAAGACCAACACGATGTCTTTGGAAGTCTACAATGCTGTTTTCAACGGCGAGTATCCGCGCGCGATCGTGCTGTCTGCAATCCTCGGCCTCGCGTCGATTGTTGTCCTGGTCATTCTGAGGCGGACGTCGCGTCCCGTGGCGAGCTGAGCCGCCTGTTGCAATCAACCCCGCCTGTTGGCTGCAGGCCGTGAATGCGGTCGTCGCGAGACGCGCGGGTCAGAAGAAGCCAGCCGCGCCGTCGAGACGGATGATCTCGACTTCCTCGCCCTTGCAGGCCGCAGGCGCGTAGGACGGCCGGCGGATCAGAACCTCCGCGCGGGCGAGCGTCATCAGCATCGAGCTGTCCTGCGTCGGAAATGGACGGACGACCGTTTGCCCGCCCTCGGGCGGGCCAAGCTGTGACCGAACATAGTCCTCGCGTTTGTCGTTCGGCTTCATGTCGGCGCCCAGCACCGCCTTGTCGAAGGCAGGCACAGCGGGCGTGACGCCGCCCATCGCGCGCAGCAGGGGCCGCAGGAACAACAAGGCGCAAACGAGGGCGGAGACCGGATTGCCCGGCATCCCCAGCACGGGGAGGGTGCCGAGGCGCCCGTACATGAGGGGCTTGCCTGGACGCATCGCGATGCGCCAGAAGTCGGGCACGAAGCCGAGGCGCTCGAGGGCGACCTGCACCAGGTCGTGGTCGCCGACCGAGGCGCCGCCGGTGGTGACCAGCACGTCAGCGTCACGGGCTTTCTGGACCATTGCCGTGATCGCCTCGATGTTGTCCGAAGCGATTCCGAGATCGACGGGCTCGGCTCCCCAGCCCGCGGCCGCCGCCGCAAGCGCGACCCCGTTCGAGCCGACGATCTGGTCGGTACCGGGTATCACGCCGGGAGGCACGAGTTCGTCGCCAGTCGAAAGGATGGCAACCCTGGGCTTGCGCCTGACCGCCACTGCGGCGTGGCCGCATGACGCGAGCAATCCGATATCGCGCGCGGTCAGGATGCGTCCCTTTTTGACGCACACGTCGCCAGCCGCGAAGTCCATTCCCGTGCGGCGTATGTGCTGGCCGATCTTCGCGACCTCCAGTATCTCCACCGCGCCGCCGTGCGCGCGGGCATCCTCCTGCAGGGCGATGATGTCGGTACCGTCGGGGACCATTCCGCCGGTGAAGATGCGAACGCAGGTGTCTTCCGTCACGGCACCAGAAAACCGTTCGCCGGCGCGGGACACGCCGATCTGCGTCAACCGTGCCGGCAGGATGGCGACATCGGCGGACCTGCAGGCATAGCCGTCCATCGCCGAGACGGGAACGGGCGGGTGGCTCAATCGTGAAACAACATCAGCGGCACAAATGCGGCCATGCGCCTCCGCCAGCGATATCGTCTCAGCCGGGCTTTCGCTAACGACTGCGAGGATTCGCGCCTGTGCCTCGTCCACCGCGAGCAAGTCCGCATTGGGAGCCGTGCGCGCCGCTGGCGGGCCACGCCGCGCGTCCTCGTCGTTAGCCAGGGGGTTGAGAAGGTTCATCAACAGGCCTTGTGTCTGCCCTTGCGGACGAAGGGGCTGATACTTTGACAGATTATACCGTACCTATCGTTATATTCCGAGGGATACAGGCTGCAGCATGGGCCGGTGCGTCGGGGATGCAGGCTGTCCGGGCATGGCGTGGCAGATCACTTTGTCCGTTTGTCCTGATCCGCACCGCTGCCGTTTCGACCGGACGCCTCGGCGGACGGAGGAACTGGTCGCGCTCCCACGTTGACAGGAACATCGCTATATTCATATGAATATTACGATGCCGTGGCAGGTCGGGTATCCACCAGGCGGGACCGACACACATGCTGTTAGCCAAACGCGAGCAACGTCATGCTGTTCGTGGCCCTCGGGTTGATGTGGCGCGTACCGTCAGCGGCTTGAGGACCTGGCCCGACTGTCCCGGCTGAAGACGACCGGAGGAAGCGATGTCCGACTCGCTGCTGGAAAAGTTCGCTGCGTTTTACGAGGGGCTTCCGTCGAGCGTGCGCCATGATCTGGCTTTTATGCTCGTGGTACTCGCCGACGAGAACATGATCGTCGTCGATCCGGATATGATCGAAGAAGATCGCGTGCGGACCCTCTTTTCAGCCCGGACCCGCACGGGGCAGCTTGGAAATCTGATCAACGCGGTATCGATGTTCGACGTCTATTTTGCGATGGACGCGGAGGCGCGTTTTGGCTCGTGTGCCTCAACTGGAAGACATCGTCGAAACGACGATTTGATCTCCAGCCACTACTCCGACCGCCTGGAGGCTCTTCGCAGATCGGCGCGGCGCTGGCACGAACTTCGCCGCACCGTGTTCACGCCGCAGGCAATCGCGGCGGCTCTCATCCCTCCAGACCGCTCTGCGGGCCGCCGAAATCGGTCCCGGTATTCCGTCACCAATCTTGTCGAGGAAAGCGGCCATGCAATACCTTGAACTTCAGCTTTACATTGGCGGCACGTGGAAGGGCATCTGAGAGCCAGCCCGTTCTCAACCCCGCGGACGAAACCGTTCTTGGCACGGTGCCGACCGCGACGATCATGGAACTCGGTGGAGGCCTGCGATGCCAAGAGACATCGTCGCCCGGGGGCTGACATTCTCGCTGCGCCACGCACCGTGCGCGCATATCTGCCGGTATTGTCTTGTTTCCGAAACCCGCAAGGGCAGCAAGCTGCCGTTCTCGCGCTTCGAGCAGTTTGTGCATCGGTTCTATGACTGGAAGGAGGCCGATGGCATCGACCTCAGCATCCGGGTCTTCGTGGGGCCGTCGTTCGACTACGATATCGAGACTCTTCAAGGGGTGGGTCGGCTGCGCGCCCGACGGGGCAGTGCACTTGAAATTCTCAATCTCGGCGGTTTGCAAATGCGTGACGCGGCCGCCCTGTCGCGCTGGATCGACGAGCGCCGGGCCGCGGGCATCAAGGGTTTTCACACCTCGCTGGCAGGGTGCGGCAAGACCCATGACCGGTGGAACGGCCGTGCCGGAGACTTCGACTATCAGGTTTCAATCCTGCGGATGGCCGGGGCGCGCGGCATGATACGGCAGGAGAGGCTATTTCTGACCCGAAACACGCTGCCGCTGTTCGACGAGCTTCTCGACCTCATGGAGAGCATTCCGGGCGAGGTGCGCAGCCGCATCGTCACGCCGTTCTTCTACGCGGGTCTCGCCCGGCGCTACGAGGACGAGCGCCTCACCGAGGATGAGCGCGACCGGTTGCCGGAGCGCATCCTGAAGCTTCGCCGCGGGCGCTTTTCGGAATGGCGCTCCGAGCGCGAATGGATTCCGTTGTTGATGGAGAAAGCCGCCGAGCCGCGCAAGATCGCGATGAAGCTCGACGTCCATGAGGAGAATATCGATCAACTCGAACAGACGTCATGCGAAGAGATATTCTCATCGCAGGAGCAATTCTATTATGACGGCTACCAGCGCGTTCCGTCGTTGGAAGAGCTTTGCGCGCGATACGGCGATCCCGACGGCCGCAAGGTTTACATGCTGCCGCGCGATCTGGAAGACAAATGGATGTACATGCACCGGCGCGATACCGGCATCGGCATGCCGCCCGATTGAGCCGGTACTCACGCCGGCCAGTTGTCTTGCAGAGGATCGGTGCAATTTCCGACAAGGTCAGAGTACTCGCGGAATGACAAGGTTATGGAACCTGACCGGAATGCGGCCGTTTGCAGGAACCCCTGCACCGATCGCTCGGTCCTGCTTCCGGATCCGCTGGGACAAAGCCTATTCGATGCTCAGGCCCGAAGCCCTGACCGCCGGCGCCCAGCGTTCGACCTCGTCTTTCACGAATGACCGCAAGTAGCCCGGCGACTGTCGTTCCGGAGCGATGAGATTCATGCCGAGGTTTTCCATGCGTGCGCGAACCTTGGCCGTCGTCACGGCTTTGTTCACGGCATCGTTCAGCACCGCCACAATTTCGTCGGGGGTACCCTTGGAGGCAAACAGTGCGTTCCACGTCGTTGTATTGAAGCCCTTCAGGCCCTGCTCGTCGGCCGTCAGCACTTCCGGCGCTATGGCCATTCGCTCCTTGGAGAGCAACGCGATCGCCTTGATCTGCTTGTTTCGGATCAACTGAATGGCGGTCGCACTGAAGGGGCACCAGTAGTCGAGACGGCCGGCAATCAGGTCGTTCATGGCCGGTCCGCCGCCCTTGTAGGGGATGTGCGTGACTTTCAAGTTGGCTGCCGCATTGAGCATCACACATGCGAAATGCGATCCGGAGCCAAGTCCGGGAGAGCCGAACTGCATCTTGTCCTGGTTCGCCTTGGCATAGGCGATGAATTCCGGGAGGTTCGATGCCGGAAAGTCAGGCCGTGCCGCAAGGATCAATGGCTGTTCGGCGACCAGTCCCACCGGCGCAAAGTCGGCGACGGCGTCGTAACGCGGCTGTTTGTAAAGTGTCGCGCTGAATGCGTGGGTGCCGATGTTTCCCAGTCCGATGGTGTAGCCGTCTGGCGCGGCCTTTGCGACGCGCGACAGTCCGACCGTGCCGCCCGCTCCGGGGACGTTCTCGACCACGACCGACTGCTTCAGGATTTCAGACATCGCCGGTGCGATCAGGCGCGCCAGTCCGTCAACACCGCCGCCTGCGGCCACGGGAACGATCAGGGAGATCGGGCGGTTCGGAAAGTTGTCGCGCGCAGAGGCAGAATCGGCGCCCGCGATGACGGCGCATGCAACGAAAAAGCGCACAAATGCGCGCGCACGATCCCTTGCCGGCAGATGCAACTTCGAGCCCATCGTCTGTCCCTTTCCCGTTCCGATTCGACAGTCGAAACGCATGCACAAATCGGGCCTGTGCTGCGCCGCGGCCATGACAATTCGTCAGAAACGATTGCCAAAGGTTTTCGAAAAACGAAAATCTTGTTTTGTTTTCCGGATAACATTAAGACTGGCCGCGCAGGCCAAGTCAACGAGCCGCAACATGAGTTGCAATCGCGCATGACCAAGCAATCTCCCCTCGAGCGATCCATTCTGGTGCTGGAGCAGGTGGCCTCGTCCAACCAGGCAGGCCTCGGCCTGAGCGATATCGCACGCCGCTGCGATCTGCCGGTGCCGTCCGCGTATCGGATCGTGCAGGGTCTGATGAAGACGGGTCTTCTCATGCCGGGCGAGGAAACCAGGCAGTATGTGCTGGGGCACCGGCTGTTCCGGCTCCTTCTTGCCGGGACCGACGATGGCTGGCTCAAGATCGCGTCGCAGCCGATCCTCGATCGCTTGGCCGACAAGGTGCGCGAGACGGCATATCTCGCCCAATTGGTCGGGCAGAAGGTGATATCGATTTCATGGGCGGTGCCTGAGAGCGGTCTTCGCAGCAAGGTCTATCCTGGAGACGTGATGCCTCCTCACGCCGCAGCCTCGGCAAAGGCGATCCTCGCGCACCAGCCCGAAACCTTCGTGCGCCAGACGCTCGCCGGAAAACTGGAGTCTTTCACGGTGCACACCAGGACCGGCCTGGCCGAGATACTGAGAGGACATGCGCGGATCCGCCGGGACGGTTTTGCGACCTGCTGGAACGAAATGGACCTCGGGCTTGGTGCACTCGCATGTCCTATTGAAGTGGAAGGCATTGGCGTCCAGTACGCCGTTGCCGTCACAGGCCTCACGGCGCGTCTGAAGGAGCGCCCAATTGCAGAACGGGTGGATGCGTTGAGGCAGAGTGCCGAACAGCTCAAGCGCGTGATTGAAATAGGGATTCGTGACGGCGCGGCCCCCAAGGGCCTTGTGTTGAAGCACCCGGCGGCATTGCGGCAGGGGGCATCGGGTCATGGAAACGCCAAAGCAAGGGTTGCCTAGATGGCGCAATCAGCAGAACGACACCGTCTCGGCTGGATCGGGCTCGGCCGTATGGGTTACGCCATGGCCGAGCAGCTTGCGAAAGCGGGTTTCGACCTGCGGGGATACAACCGCACGCGCTCCAAGGCCGAGGGCCTGCAGAAGGCCGGCGTCACGCTTGTCGATCATCCGGCGGATCTGGCGGATTGCGACATTGTCTTCACGATGGTGTCGACTGCCGACGACCTGAAATCCGTGCTGACCGGCTCCGACGGGTTGTTTTCGAGGACAGACCTGTCGCCCCGGATCCTGGCCGAGCTTTCGACGATCTCGCCGGAATCCTCAGCACAGATCCGCGCGCTCGCCGCGGGCAGGGGGACAGAGATGCTCGTCGTTCCGGTAAGCGGCAATGACGTGGTTGCCCGAGCGGCCAGGCTCAGCGTTACTGCGTCGGGCCCGCGGTCCGTTTTTGATCTTTTGTTGCCATATCTGAAGTGCTTCGGTCCCAATGTGACCTACGTCGGCGAAGCGGACGTCTCCCGTATCGTGAAAATCTGCCACAATCTTTATCTCGGCATCGTCTATGAAGGACTGGCTGAGGTTTCCCTGCTCGCCGAGGCGCATGGTGTTCCGCGGCACCTGTTCCTTCAGGTGATCAACAATAGCGTGCTCGGATCGACCTTCACGCGCTACAAGACGCCGGTCATCGCCAATCTGGATTACACCACCACCTTCACGAACACCCTGATGCGCAAAGATCTGGAACTCGGCCTCAAGGCGGCGGCATCCAAGGGTGTTGCGCTCCCGGCCACAGAGGTCGTGCGTGATATCGTGCAAGCCTGTATCGATGAGGGCAGGGCCGAACAGGATTACACCATCATCCTGGACAAGCTCGCAGAGTACGCCCGGATGACCCTCAAGCCCGAAAACGCTGCCGTGTCCGACGGTCTGTCCGGATGAGCGGCGCCCCGCAGCTCTACGCAGAGGATCTTCCCGAAGGCTTTTTGTTCGCGGGAGTCGAAAAGACACTGACCGCGGAGATGTTCAACGCCTTTGCGACGCTGACTGGCGACGCCCATCCCATCCATTACGACGAGACCTATGCGAAGAACACCAGATTTGGCCGTCCAGTGGCGCATGGCCTTCTGCTCGCGGCGTTGACGGCGCTGGGCGCCACCAGTCTCTCAATCCAGCTTGAAAATTCGATGGTTGCGCTGGTCAGCGAGGGCATGGATTTTCTCAAGCCGGCGTTCGTCGGCGATACGCTTCGTGCGTCCTATCAGGTCGTCTCCAACGTTCCAGGCAAGAGCCGGAAGACTGCGCGGGTCGAGATCAAGGTCAGCCTTTCCAATTCACAAGGAGCGACCGTGCTTGAAGGCCGGCACGTCTACCTTTTGCGCTGCCGTCCAGCGTGAAGGTTGAAATGGCGCCCGACAAGCCATCCTATGCGAACGCGATCAGCGCCTTCGACTGGTCGAAGGCGCTGGATGATCTCGGTTGGACCGGTGCAGGCGAGGTCGATCTGGCCTGGACGCTGGCCGACCGGCATGTGACATCGGGCCGTGGACATTGCACGGCGGTCCACTGGATCGGCGCAGACGGAGCGGAGCGCCGCATTTCGTTCTCCGAGCTTTCCAGTGAGAGCAAGCGGGTCGCAAACTTGCTGTACCGGCATGGCATAAGGCCCGGCGACCGGGTCGCAGGCATCCTGCCCCGCATTCCGCAAACCGTCGCTGTCATCATCGGTTGCCTGCGTGCTGGCGCGATCTACGTTCCGATCTTCGGCGGTTTCGCGCGGGAGGCCGTCACCTATCGGCTGAATCACAGCGGAGCCGGACTTGCGTTCGTCGCTGGTGTCTACCGGGATCTCGTCGTGGGATACGATGGCGTGACGATCATCTCGCTTGATGGTAGCAAGCCCGGGGACATCGACTACGGGAATGCCATTGCCGCCGAGCCGGAAGTTTTTGCTTCGGCGCGCGTGTCGCGCGATGCGCCAGCGTTCATCATCTACACATCCGGCTCCACCGGCCAGCCCAAGGGATGCGTGATTGCTGCCAATCTGCTGGCAGCAATGTGGCCTTACGTGCGCTTCAGCCTCGATTTGCGGCCGGAGACCGATGTGTTCTGGCCTTCCGGTGATCCGAGCTGGGGGTATGGGTTGTGCTGCTATCTGCCCGCGCTCGCGGCCGGAGCAACCGTAATCAGTGTCGAGACGAACGCCACTGCGGCCGTATGCCTTGATGTTATTGCAAAGCACGGGGTCACGAATTTTGCGACGAACCCCACAGTGCTGCGCAGCCTCATGGCTCTGGGCGAGAGCATCGCCTCCACCGGAACGAAGATGCGTGCCATTTCATGTTGCGGAGAGCCGTTGAACGGCGAGGTTGTTACCTTCTTCCAACGTGTCTGGGCCTGTACGCCCATGGATCATTTCGGCGCCACGGAATTCGGGCTGCCGATCGGCAATCACAACGCGCTGGCGATGGAAGTGAGGCCTGGGTCGATGGGCCTGCCGGCGCCCGGACAGACGATGGCCATCGTGGACGAGGATGGCAACGAACTGCAATCAGGCAAGGTGGGCTTCATCGCGCAACGCACCGATGAGAACAGCCGATACTGGCTGCGCTACTGGAATGATGACAACGCAACCCGATCACTCGCCAAGGGCAGGTGGGTCTGCACCGGTGACCTTGCTCGCCGGGACGCCGACGGCCACTTCTGGTTCGAAGGCCGTGCGGACGACATGATCAAGAGTTCGGGGTATCGCATCAGTCCCTTTGAAATCGAGAGCGCGCTGCTCAGGCATCCTGAGGTGATCGAGGCCGCCGCGGTCGGCGTGCCGGAGGCCGTGCGCGGCGAGGCGATCAAGGCTTTCGTGGTCCTGCGCGCTCCGCCGCGGGACGCGGATTCGCTATCGTCGGAGCTCGTGCAATTGGTGAAGTCTATCTGTGGGCGGCACCAGTATCCGCACACGATCCAGTTCGTAGACAGCCTCCCGAAAACCCAGACCGGAAAGATACAGCGATTTCTGCTCCGGTCCCGCTGACCTGCAGGACACTGGCGTCATGACACTCCAAACCCCGATCTACGAGCCCTTGATCCCGTCTGCTTCGTGGCCGGCCGGCTTTACGTTTTCACCCGGCGTACGCGTCGGAAATCTGATCTTTCTGTCCGGGACCACGGCTAGTGATGACCATGGTAAAATTGTCGGTATGAATGACATCGCCGAGCAGACGCGCCATATCTTCCGGAAGTTCGAGAAGGTTCTGGCGCTGGCGGGATGCTCGCTGGCCAATCTGGTCGAAACGACGGACTACGTCCTGTCGCTGGACGACTACAGGAAAACCGCTCAGGTTCGCCGCGAGCTTTTAAGGGGGCCGCCTTGGCCTGCCGCGACCGGCGTGGTTGTGAGTGGACTTGTCCGCCCCGATGCCCTGATCGAAATCAAAGGCATCGCGGTGACTGGCTGAAAGCCAAAGGCGCATACGCTTCGGCCAGGGGCAGATGAAGCCGTAGCGGTTGCAGATCGCGCGGTTGAAGCGCGAGGTCATCAGGCCCAAAGCCGAACCGGATATCCAAAAAATAGCCGCAGAGGGTTCGATCGTCGAACACTTGGCCTCATCAAGCTGCTGAAGTTCGGAGTGTCGCAAGGCGTTCCGCTGGTGCCTGGCGGAGGGGCGACCGAGAGTGTGCGGCTCTCCGATCGAAATTGAGCAAGCTCACGGAAAAGGTGATCAGGAGATCGTTGAACTGGCTCTCGCCGGGATACCGAAGCCAATGCCTTGCGGCGTTTAATTGATTTATTTGTAATGTATATTTGCTTATCCGGTGCCCGCATCACAATAAGCTTGCTGAACTGCGGCTCTTGGTAGGAGGTTTGAGTGAAGCGAATTCATCTGATCCTGTCCACCTGCGCCTTGTTGGTGCTTTCGCATTCATTGGCTTCCGCTCAATCAAGCCCTGCGGCTTCGAGCTATCCGACCAAGGCGATTACGCTGTTGGTGGCTTTCTCTCCTGGTGGTCCAAGCGATGTTATGGCGCGACAACTGGCGGAGCCCCTGGGCAAGAAGCTCGGCCAATCGATCGTCGTTGAGAATATGGCGGGTGCGAGCGGGTTTGTAGCTTGGCGGCATCTGTCCAAGCTTCCGCCGGATGGATACACGTTGCTTCTGGGCGAGAACGCTCTGGCGATAAACACCGCCCTGCAGAAGGGCCGTGCATTCGATCCTCTACAGTCGTTCGACGTGGTCGCGCAGGTTGCGACAGCGCCAATGGTGCTGATCGCGAGCAACAAATCGGGGTTCAAGACGCTCGACGATATCAAGAAGTTCGCGAGCGGAGGGGCGAAACCGCTTAGCTTCTCCTCATCCGGCGTGGGCACCGTCTCTCACATGAACAATGAGGTGCTGCTTGCTCGGTTGGGCATCAAGGCGTTGCATGTTCCGTACAAAGGCGGTGGCGAGGCAATCACGGCTGTGGCAGGCGGCCACGTTCAGACCATGATGACGGGACTTGGCGCCGCGCGGTCGTTGGTTGAAGGCAAGAAGATCGGGGCGGTGCTCCAGACCGGTCTGCAAAGGTCCGCCGTTATTCCCAATGTGCCGACCCTGAAGGAACTGGGAATAACGACCGATATCGAGCTAGGTTTCTGGTGGGGCGTATTCGCTCCGAAGGGGCTTCCGGCTGATGTATCCACGAAGCTCTCATCAGCAATCCAATCTGTGCTCGCGGATCCGGCTGTGTCAAAACGCATGATTGAACTGGATTTTTCTCCCGCCTACAGGCCGGGTTCCGAGCTTCGACGTCAGCTCGAGTCCGAGATCGACGGCTGGGGCAAGATGATTGAAAAGATCAAGCTGGAGAAACGCTAGTGGCAATGGGCGCGCACCGAAGTGTGGCGCGCCCACGTCTCCACAATCCGGAGACAAGCGAGAGACGGTATGATGGCTGACCGACTTTTAACGGACCTGGGTGGCCTTCCCGCGGGAGAGATCCCGATGGAGGATTACAAGCAGTTGTTTTGGCAGAAGCAGCTTATGGCGGCCTACAATGTGCTGCAAACTCGGGGTGTTCTGGTCAGCGACGAGTTTCGTCGCAAAGTCGAGGAAATGGACAAGCATGTCTACGATGCTTCGAGTTTCTATGGTCGCCGGCTCGACAGCATCGCAAATCTGTTGATTGAGAAGAGCGTCATTACCGAACAGGAATTGCGCGAAAGGACGCAGGCTATACTCAGCAGCGGATCCCGCGATCATGTCAAATGATCCTGGCTTTCGCTTTCGGCTGGGGGAACAGGTCGAAGTCGAGAATCTCGACCTGACCGGGCACGTGAGGGTGCCTATGTTCGTTCGTCAGAAGATCGGCGAGGTGAGCAAGCTCTGGGGAGTGTTCGACAATCCCGAGAAACGCGCCTACGGGCAGATCGGGAAGAACCCCACCCACCTTTACGAGATCAAGTTCAGGTTGGTGGACCTATGGCACGACTATGATGGTTCCGCTGCAGATACGGTGAAGTTGGACATTTATCAACACTGGCTCCGGCCGCTGGGAGGGCTTCATGACCGACCCCAACAATGATCATGATCATGATCACGACCACGGCGAGCATGACCATGCCCACCCGCATCCGACCAAGGAAGACAACGATCTGGAGTTGACTCCGGACGAAGCCAAGTTCCTGGCAATGAAAGCCCTTCTGATCGAGAAGGGCATTTTGACCGCCGCTGAAATTCAGGCCCGGCTGGAATACAACGATCTCGGCAGTCCGTTGCGCGGTGCGGCAATGGTTGCAAGGGCGTGGACCGATCCGTCATTTCGCGAACTGATGCTCAGGGATGCGCGAGCGGCGGCGATCAACCTCGGGTTTGACGTTGCCGAGCCCAAGATCGTCGGTCTCGAGAATACGTCGACAAGGCACAACTTGATCGTCTGCACGCTGTGTTCGTGCTACCCGCGATCGTTGCTGGGGGAGCCGCCGGCCTGGTACGTGAGCAAGGCCTACAGGTCGAGAGCGGTGAAAGAACCACGCAAAGTCTTGCGGGAGTTCGGCGTCACATTGCCGGATTCCGTTGAAGTCACGGTGCACGATAGCACCGCAGATGTACGGTACATCGTGATCCCCGTGCGTCCGCAAGGCAGTGAGGGGATGTCCGAGGAAGAACTGGCGACGCTGGTGACACGCGACAGCATCGTCGGCGCGGGGTTTGCGCGGACGCCCTGACCTAGCGACCGGGAATTGTTTCGAAAGCTTGGATGGTGCCGTTCGCGGCTATAGGCTGTGCGCTTGTTTCAAGCGAGGCAAGCGCTCTCCCGGTCAGCCCAACTTCGTTCCGGTCCAACTCCCATCCCGAGGCCCCCATGCTCAAGAACAAGAAGGACCTCACTGCGGGAACGATATTCGGTGCCATCGCCATATTTTTCTTTGTCAGTGGCAATGCGACGCTGCAGATGGGAAGCGCTCATCAAATGGGGCCTGGCTATTTCCCCGCGTTGGCTTCCATCGTGCTCGGGCTGTTTGCGATCGCGATTCTTGTTCGCGGATTTGTGAAAGTGCCGGATGGAGACGGCGCCACCCTTGGCGAGATCCCGTGGCGGGGGGTTGTTTTGCTCACCATCGCACCGATCGTGTTTGGATTAACTGTGAAGGGGCTTGGACTCGTTCCGTCGATGGTGCTGACGCTGCTCATATCTTCGTTCGCCAGCGTGAGGATGGGCGTTGTTCAGGCAATCTTGCTGTCGGCGGGTTTGGCCGCCTTCTGCGTCCTCGTATTCGGCGTCGGAATCGGTATTCCTCTGCGCTACTTTGGTCCATGGCTTGGCTTTTGAAGACGACCCATGGATACGTTCGATAATATTATTCTCGGGTTCCAGACGGCCCTCACATTCTCGAACCTTTTTTACTGCGGTCTCGGCGCGCTACTGGGAACACTGATCGGTGTCCTGCCTGGAATTGGCGCTCCGGCGACGATCGCCATGTTGCTCCCGATCACCTTCACGATGGAGCCGACATCGGCCCTGATCATGCTTGCAGGCATCTACTACGGTGCCCAGTACGGCGGCTCCACGACCGCAATCCTCGTCAACATGCCGGGCGAATCCGCATCAGCAGTGACCGCGATCGACGGATATCAGATGGCGCGGGCCGGACGTGCGGGGCCGGCCCTGGCCATTGCCGCAATCGGATCCTTCGCGGCGGGCACGGTCGGCACCCTCGTTATTGCAGTCCTGGCGCCACCACTGACCGAGCTTGCTCTCGAATTTGGCCCGGCGGATTACTTCTCGTTGATCGTCCTGGGTTTGATTTCATCGGTGGCGCTTGCACGAGACTCGATCGTCAACGCCCTTGCGATGGTCATTCTGGGTCTGGTGCTCGGGACTGTCGGCACCGATGTCTATACAGGCACGGAACGTTTCACTTTCGATGTGCTGGGGCTTGCCGACGGCCTCAGCTTCGTGGCGATAGCCGTCGGACTTTTTGGCGTTTCCGAGATGATCAGGAATTTCGAGAACGAAAAGGGGCGGCCTTTGATCGTCGGAGCCGTGTCCGGCCTGATGCCGACTCGAAGCGAATTGATCGCATCTGTCCCTGCGATCGGCCGCGGCACACTCATGGGTTCATTTCTCGGCGTGTTGCCCGGCGGCGGGGCTACGATATCCTCGTTTGCCGCCTATTCAATGGAGAAAAAGCTTTCCAAGACTCCCGAGCGTTTCGGCAAGGGAGCGATAGAAGGCGTTGCCAGCGCCGAGTCGGCGAACAATGCCGGCGCGCAGACTTCGTTCATCCCGATGCTGACCCTTGGCATTCCGTCCAACCCGGTTATGGCCCTGATGATCGGCGCGATGATGATCCAGGGCATCGTTCCCGGGCCGAACATCGCATCCGAAAGACCCGCGCTGTTCTGGGGCCTCATCGCATCGATGTGGGTTGGCAACTGCATGTTGCTGGTTCTCAATTTGCCACTGGTCGGTGTCTGGGTCCGCCTGATCAGCGTCCCCTATTACATGCTGTTTCCTGCCATAGTCATTTTCTCAGTCATCGGCGTATTCACGGTCAACAACAGCCTGTTCGATCTGTATACGCTCGCGGCGTTTGGCTTGCTTGGATACGTGCTCGTGAAGTGCGATTGCGAGCCGGCGCCATTCGTCCTGGGTTTCGTGCTCGGGCCGATGTTCGAAGAGCAACTCAGGAGGGCGCTCATCCTCTCGCAGGGCGATCCTTTGACCTTCGTCGAGCGGCCGATCAGTGCCACTTTGCTCGCAGTCGGTGCTATACTTCTTGTCTTGGCCGCGCTTCCAGCATTCACGCGCCGACGTAAGGAAGTATTCTCTGCGGACTGAGTAAGAGCTGGTCGATGACGATACCATTCAGGAACGTTGCGACTTTCGTTTGCTGCGCCGAAAACGGCAGTTTCAGCAAAGCGGCGCTTCATTTGGGTATGACTCCCCAAGCGATCAGCAGCCAGATAAAGCAGTTGGAAGAGTGGCTGGGTGTCAGGATATTCAACCGCACTACCCGCAAGATCAGCCTGACGGAAGAGGGGCGTCACTTTTTTGAACGCTGCAAGACAGGACTCGAGTCGATAGAAGAGGGCATCAGGGGCGCACGGGAATCAACCGACGAAGCCGTCGGAACCGTCCGCCTCAGCATGCCTTTCGGTATTAGCCGCGGCTATATACTGCCGATGCTGTCGACCTTCTTTGCGCGCTATCCGAAGGTTTCTGTCGAGCTTATAACGCAGGACACCAGCGTCGACATCATCGATCAGAGTGTCGACCTGGGAATTGCAAGCCGATCCGTTCCCGGCAGTAGCCTGATCGTTCGCAAGCTGGCCTCGGCAGAACTCGTTCTCTGCGCATCAGCGGAATATATCGAGAAATATGGAACTCCAAAAAATATCGATGCGCTGAGGCGTTTTAGATGCATCACGCTTCGGCATCCGAAAGACGGGAAGATGATGCCATGGACCTTCAGAAAGGGAAAAGAACTCATCAATATTGACATCACGGGCTGCATCGTTACGAGCGACACTGAAACGCACCGTCACGCGGTTCTTCAGGGTCTCGGTATCGGTCAGGTTGCGAGCTTCTTCGTCCGCGCGCACATGCGAACAGGACGGCTCGTCCCGATCTCGCTCGGATACGAAGCGCCGCCCATCGAATTTTTTCTGTATATGCCGCAGCGAATGCAGATACCGAAGAAGACCAGAGCCCTTGCCGATCATGTCTTCCGGGAGTTCAGGCGCAATCCTGATTTCGTCCCGCTGCGCTAATTAATGCGGTGAGCGGTGAATACTCCCGTTTCAGCTACTTCAGCAAGTTGAACGCCCATGCGCCGTGGGCAAACAGATCGCGGTCCCGATGCCTGCGAGCAAGCAGTTGCAGACCGATAGGCATCCCGTTGGGACCCGTAAGAACAGGCAGCGACAGGGTTGGAACGTGAAGGACCGTCCACATCTTGTAGATGTCCGCGCCGAGGAGATGATCCCAACCCACGGGCGCCTCTCCGATCGCAGAGGCGGTCAGGAGGATGTCGTAATCGTTCCAGAGGCCATCCATGCGCAACCGGCAGGATTCGGCCAGCTCAATGGCCTCCAGATATCGTTCAAAGGGACAGTTGAGGCCATCCGCGATGCGGGCACCACGCAGGGGCTCGCTGATCCGGTCTCGATGATGTTCGAGCTCCCACGTGAAGTTACGCGCAAACTCAAAACTGGAAATCCAGCGATGCGCCTCTGTTAGGTGGCCGAACTCTACCGGCAGTTCGACGTCCGTCAGCGTCGCACCGGCCCTCTCCAGGGTCTTGGCGGCTTCCTCGACCAGCCTCTGGGTTTCGGGATAAATCAGATTGCTCATATACGTTCTGCAAAATCCGATCCGCGGCGCCGGAAGGACGGGAACTGGCGCCGGCTCAATTCCCAGCATGACGCCCCGAAACAGCGCCACGTCCTCGACCGAACGCGCGCACAGTCCGATTGTGTCAAGCGAGCCGGATGCTTCCATCACGCCGTGCAGGCGGTGCTCTCCATACGTGGGTCGATACCCGACGATCCCACAAAACGATGACGGGCGAATGGTGGATCCGGTGGTCTGCGTGCCGATAGCAACCGGCACCATGCTGGCTCCAACGGCGGCCGCGGTGCCGTTCGATGATCCCCCTGGCGTACGCGACGTGTCGCGCGGATTCCGCGATTTTCCGGGTGTCACATTCGCGAACTCAGAGGTGACGGTCTTTCCGACCAGGATGGCGCCAGCCTTCCGGGGCAGGGCAATACAGGCGGCGTCGCGGCTAGCCTGGGCTCCCTTGTGAATGGACGATCCCCATTCCGTGGGCATGTCGTACGAGTCGATGATGTCCTTGGCGCCGAACGGGACCCCCCGAAGCGCCCCACGTCGAGACTGCTCGTCACAACGGCGCGCGGCCGCAAGCGCGGCGTCATAGTCGATATGCGCCCAAGCGTTAACAGCGCCCTCCAGTTCTGAAATTCGGTCCAGACACGATCTCATGACCGCTTCAGCCGTGAAGTGTCCGGCGGAGATCCCACGAACGATCTCCGTCGCGGTCAATCCGCTGTAGTCTGCTCGATTTGCCTTCGTCATAAGTTCAAAGCTCATTCACCACAGAGGTTTCCTTTCCTCGCATACTTTTCCTGCGCGCGAGTAGTCCATCTGCCTTTGATTCTCTTTCAACCCGGTCCGTGTGAATGATTTCCGGTGCGCGTGGTAGCCAGATCGTCACCTTGGCTCGCCTCGATATCGAGAATGGGAGAATTCTGGCTCATCACGCATGACGCGGCCATCCGCGCGGCCGTGCGCTTCAAGCGCAAGTCGGCGCGGCACGTCCATGTCGGTCAGCGAAGACCCCCAAACTCGATAAAAATCATTTCTGAGCCGCGGCCTGGTCTGGTGCCGTTGGCTTGCTGTCGCAATGCAAAGTCCTGACAGGATGCGCCACATGACTGTGAACACTCTTAACGGCGGCCAGCTCATCGTCGACTATCTCATTCGCGAAAAGGTTCCTTACGCATTCGGCCTTTGCGGCCATGGCAACATCAGCTTGATCGACGCGCTTTACGAGCGGTCCGACGAGATCAAGTCGATCTCGGTGCGTCACGAAAGCGTGGCCGGCTTCATGGCCGACGTCTATTACCGGGTCGCCGGTACGCCGACAGCAACCTTCACGTCATGCGGTCCAGGTTCGGCGAACATGCCGATCTGCCTCGCCAACGCGTTCCTCGATTCTGTTCCGTTCCTCGCAATTACAGGGAATGTGCCCACATCGCAGTTCAACAGGGGAGCGTTCCAGGAATTGTACCGCCACCATCAGGCGGATTTCCCGTCGATGGTTCAGGCCTGTTGCAAGCGCGTATTCCAGCCGACACGCGGAGACATGGTTGGCACCGCCATGCGTCAGGCCTGGAAGACGATGGTCACCGGACGTCCCGGACCGGTCGTCCTCGATGTTCCGTTCGACATCTTCAAGGAGGCTGCAGCGGATTCCCCGATCGATGCCGAGGAGTGGAACGGCAATATCTCCTGCCGCTGCGGCGCCGATCCGGCGGGTGTGACCAGAGCGCTGGACATGCTGCTCAGGGCGGAACGGCCCGCCATTCTGGTCGGGCAGGGTGTCAAATACTCAGGTGCAACCAAGGCTCTGATGGAGTTTGCCGAGCGGCTCCAGATTCCGGTCGGCTATTCGGCGAGCGGCCAAGGCGCGCTGCCGAACGATCATCCGCTGACGCTCGGACTGGTCGCGCGCAACGGATACTACCAGGCCAACAGCGCGATGCGTCAGGCGGACGTCCTGCTGGCGATCGGGGTTCGCTTCGACGACCGCACGTCCAGCTCGTGGATTCCCGGATATTCTTTCAATATCCCGCCGACGCGGCTGATCCATGTCGATATTGATCCCGACGAGATTGCGCGCAACTACCCCGTGGCGCTCGGCCTGATGGCGGATGCGCACACGTTCATCAACCAGTTGCTCGCAGAACTCAACGCACGCGGCAACAAGGCCGGCCACGTTTCTCGCGATGCCTGGCTCAAGACCATCGATGGTTGGCGCAAGGAGTGGCATGCGTTGATAGCGCCGGGTTTCCTCGATGACTCGAGTCCGATCCATCCGCAACGCGCCGCCTATGAGATCGATCGCGCCATGCCCGATGACGCGATTCTGGTGTCCGACATCGGAATTCACCACAACTGGTTGATTCAGTTCTGCCAGCCGAAGCGTCCGGATTCACTGATCGGTTCGATGGGTTTCGGACCGATGGGTTTCGGCGTAGCCGGTGTTCTTGGCGCCAAACTTGCAGCCCCAGACCGTCCTTGCGTTTCAGTGTGCGGGGACGGCGCGTTTTTGATGCATGCCAGCGTTCTGGCCACGGCCGTGGAATATTCGCTCCCGGTGGTCTGGCTCGTCTGGAACAACTATGCCTACGCTTCCATCCGGGGCCTTCAGCGCGGTTATCTGGGCGGGCGCGAACTCGTCACGGACTTCAAGCATCCCGAGACCGGGCAACCTTACAATCCGGACTTTGCGGTCATGGCGCGTTCGGCAGGGGTCGAAGGCGTGAGCATCGACCGGGCAGCCGATATTGGAGACGCGATCCTGGCCGGCATTGCCTCCGGGCGTCCATATTTGATCGACGCCAATATTGCGGCGGAAAGCAACCCGTCCGGTGCTGGTGTGTGGGAGCTTCCCGGGCTCGGGCATGGAAAGCCCGTGATCGGATCGAAGTTCACACCGGGTTAGGCAATCTGAAGACGTGCCGCTGCGGAGGCTGATGTCATGACATTGCGACCGACCGAACAGCTGGCCGCCTTTCTTTCGGGCCTTCGCTTGGAGGCGATACCGGATGATTCTCTGGAGCGGGTGACTGACATCATCCTCGATACGATCGCCTGCGCGCTGGCAGGTCGCTCCGCAGCCCGAACGACAAACATCGAGGTGCTTGCCTCGGCGCTTTCGGATGGGAGCAACTCAACGGTTATCGCCGGCACTCCAAGCTCGCTGGTTGGCGCCACGCTCATCAACGGCTTTCAGATTGCGGCCTCCGGGCTAAGGAACCTTCGTCGGCCCATTACGGGTTATCTCGCGCCGGAGGTCGTGCCGCCGGCACTTGCCTTGTCAGAGCAGCGCGGCGCAAGCGGAGGCGATTTGCTGCTTGCTGTTGCCACAGGCCTGGAGACTGCCGCTCGCATTGCCACCGGCATCAACTATGGCACCTTGTGCGCACGGGGATGGCATCCTCCAGGCGTAATCGGTCCATTTGGTGCTGCTGCAGCCTCGGCCTCGATCCTCAAACTCGATCCGGAACGCTATCGCAACGCGATTTCGCTCGCCGGTACGCAAGCGGCGGGATCATTCGCCAATGCAGACACACCGACAATGGACTTCCATCAGTCGCGCGGCGGGGTGTCCGGACTTCTGGCCGCGCTGCTAGCCGAACAGGAGTTCCCTGCCGGGGCAGAGATCTTCAAGGCCGAACGAGGCGGCGTGTTCGACATGTACTCCGACGGCGGAAATCCTGCCGCCATGTTGGCGGATCTCGGCAAGGCCTGGATGCTGGAAACAATCTCGCTGAGACATCGGTGCGACGACGGCGCAATAGCAGTCCGGGCGGGTGAGCGAGTCGATCGATCGGGCCGCGACGAGATCGTCGCCAAATTCCGGCGGTGTGCTGAAGGCCGGCTCGACGCCGGCAAGACCAGGCGGGCTATCGAAATGATCGTCGGATTGAAGGGGCTGCCGCGCGTCGCAGAGCTATGCGCAGTGTTGTCTGACGACGTGCCGTCGAAGTCGAGGAACTGACCCGTGGACCTGAAGCCGACCCACGAACTGGCACGTTTCGCGGCCGAAACCCGCTACGAGGATTTGCCGCAATCGGCCCGCTTCTCGGCTCGCAACCTGCTTCTCGATGCGGTCGCTTGTGCCCTGGCTGGCGATCTCGGCGACGAGACCCTCAGGTACACCAGCTTTGCACGCTCCGCCGGTGGGCCGGGAAACAGCACCGTCATCGGCTCGAGCGAAACGCTCTCGCCACTTGGGGCGACTCTGCTCAACGGCTATCTGATCACGGCCATTACCATTTGCGACACCTATGTTCCGGCCCACGTTCATATCACCCCTGAAGTGGTTCCGCCGTCGCTCGCCATCGCCGCGCGGGATCGTGCGCGCGGCAGAGACCTTCTGGACGCCATTGCGATAGGCGCGGAGGTTGCCGTCCGGGTGGCCAATGGCATTGATTATTCCGTGGCCGGTCCCCGCGGCTGGCATTTTCCCGGAATTGTGGGCCCCTTTGGGAGCGCGGCAGCAGTCGGCCGCCTGCGCAAGCTTTCCCCGCTCAAGATGCGCAACGCGTTCGGCCTTGCCGGAAGTCAGGCGGCGGGAACTTGGGCGTCCTGGGGAACGCCCACGGTTAAATTCCATCAATCGCGCGGGGCCGCTTCCGGTCTTGCATCGGCGCTCCTTGCGGAGACGGGCTTCGAGGCGTCCGAAGAGATTCTTTCCCATCCAAACGGCGGCATGTTCACCGCATTCTCCGATGGAGGGAAACCAGACGCCATCACCGATCGCCTTGGCGAGCGTTTCGAGTTCGAGAAGATATCGTTGCGGCTGTGGCCGGGCGGAACGCCGCTTCAGTGTGCGCTGACCGGGGTCTTCGATCTTCTCGCCGGCCACGTGATCGGTCTCGATGACGTCAAGCGCGTTCGTGTCCATGTCGCACCAGGGGTCCACGACGCCCACGCGCGCTTTGTCGATCCGCAAGGCAAGTTCGAAGCGCTGTTGTCCTACAACTTCGTCGTGGGATCGGCCCTGCGCGATGGGCGCTTGTGGCTGGATTCGCTGGAAACGGGAAAAATTGACGATCCGAAACTCCGTTACTTCATGATCAACCGCTTTGAGCTTTTGCCGGATGCAGGATTGTCTCCCGACCAGGCAAGAGTCGAGATCGAGGCCCGGCAAACTCTGTCGACCACGGTTGATGCTGCGAAAGGAACGCCCGGCAATCCAGCCACAATCCAAGACCTGAAGGACAAATACGATCGCTGCGTCGGGGGGCGCCTGAACGAAGCGGACGCGGCTGAACTGTTCGATATGCTGGAAAATATCGAGAAGGTTGACGATATCGGCCGCCTGTTCGAACTGCTGCGTTCGGGCCGACCGCGGACTCCATGAATGACAGTCGGAGCCACCATATGGAGCTGAAGGAATTTCTCCGATCGCAGTTTCGCGAGCCAGGAACGCAATGGAGCCTTGGCACATTTGGCGCAATCGCCGAGTTCATGCGCGACCCGGACGAACCCGCCCAGATCGTCACGGAGCACTCCGAATGCTCGATCGAAACCGCTCGTGGAGCCATCCGGCTTGTCGCATTGGATGGGATGCTGCCCTTTGCATCGGAAACAGCCGGCCGCGATAGCTGGAGCCATCGGATTGCGCTGTGTCTGCCAGCAGACCGATGCGCGATGAACCGACGCACCGTGTTGACGGAGCTCGGTCCAGACGAACGGGCCATCCGTGCCGAAGATCGTTCCGCGGTGCTGTTCGATGTCGGCCTGGGCGCACTCCAGGTCGACGTCTGCGTTCGCAGTCAGGATCAAGAGCTGATCGCGGCGCTGCGTGCGGAGGCTGGCCGTCCCCAATCCGACATGCAAAGTGCGGCCTTCAAGGCCATACTTGAGCATTCTCCACACCGCGTCTTCATCAGCCGTCTCGGCCGTATTGAAGCGTTCCAACCGATTCCGCCTCCGCATGGGCGCAGTCCGGATGGCCCCCATACCCATGTACTGCTGAACCTGCTGCGCCACGGTTTGACGCATGCGGCGACCGAACCCATTCCCCCGAACTGGGTGCCCTGCGCCCACATTTATCCGCCGCATCCCGTCAGCGATGCCTTCGGACGCAAGCGACCCTTCGACCCGAATGCTCATGAGGCGTTCCAGGCGATCTTGCGTGCGTTCGGCGACGAAGGTCTCTTCAACCTGAAGACCCAAGCGTTGGCTTCACTGGAAGCCGGGATCGATCCGGAAACGCTCGGTATCGCGAAGACACGATATGCGCGAAACAGCTTGCGCGTTGCTGTCCTGCAGTGGGCAGTAACTTCCACGCATTCAAAAGGAGGTCAGGCAGAGGCGTTGTCGATAGGTCTGCCCGGGCGGGAGATTGTCGTAGGCGCTGCTGGTGCGGGAGACGCTCAAGCACGATCCTGACGGCGGATGTCTGGTTGCAGATGGTCTGGTCGTCGGCGCTCACCGCACACGGTCGCCGGCGACAGGCAACGAGGGGATGTAAACCAGAGACCTGCGACTCACGATTCCGACGACCCTGCCGCCACACAACAGCGAAGGCTCTTGGTTTGCCATTTCTCCATAAGTGCCGACCACGACTTCCAAGGGCCTGCCTCTCGGTCACTTGTGTCCTTTGATCGCGATCACTCCACCATGTAAGATAGCCCAGAGGTGCCGCAGCTCATGTTGCGTGTACTACAGTGACGATGTGGACGATTGGATGCGACATGAATATCGATCCTAGGACAACAGCGCTTGTCGTTATCGACGTGCAGAACGATTTTTGCGCCCCGGGGGGATACTTTGACCGGTCGGGTGCCGATCTGTCGTTGATCGATCCCGCGATCAATCGGCTTGTCCAGCTTCTGGATGTTGCCCGGGCGGCCGGGACCTTGGTGGTCTTCGTGCGGAACCATTATGATCCGATCTATATGTCCAGGACACAGAACGTGCGCCGGCAGCGGGTGGGTTGGGACACGGAATTGTGCCATGCGGGCTCTTGGGGAGCCGATTTCTACAAGGTGGCGCCATTGCCGTCGGAACCGATCGTAACGAAGCATCGCTACGATGGCTTTCACGGAACCGACCTGGAGTTGATTCTGCGCACCAATAGCATCGAAGCGGTGGCATTTGCTGGAGTGGCGACGAGCACTTGCGTGGAAACAACTCTCCGCAATGCTTTTGTTCGCGATTTCGAGGTCGTGCTCGTACATGACTGCTGCGCAGCCCGTTCTGTGCGGCTCCACGAGAACTCGATTGACGTTGTACGCTTGCTATTTGGGTTCGTCGCCAGTGCAGATGAGATCGAGCAGGAATGGAGACGGTCGATACCCACCCGAAGGGCGCAAACCGCCTGATAAGGCATCGGTGGCGCTGAATTGCTGCGCTCATCACGTCGCTGCTCTCCGCTGGTCAATAGCGTCCGCAAGTCCGCGATCTGCGGACGTCGCGAGGACGCAAGCTCCAGCGGGGCGATGCTCCAAGAAAATTACAAGGCAGCGTGAGATGCGAGTCTTGTCCATTGTCTTCGTAAGTCGCAACCGACTATCTAATCGTCACCTGCTTCGATTTTCTGGAAGGACCTTTGATGCCTCTCGACAATGACCCCTCCGTCACAATCCAGAATAACTTCAAGCTGATAGCACACCACGAACTGGACGGGTTCGGGGGCATGGGCGAGGGCATGTCGATCCAGATTGCACCGGACGGCCGCCGCATTCTGTGGCTTGCGCACGAAAGCGCGCCGAAGAATTTTACCGCGGTCGATGTGTCCGACCCGCGTAAGCCGAAGGTCGTTGTGCAGACAGATCTACCGCAGTCCCACATGCGGTCGAACTCGCTTGAAACCTGCGGAAACATAATGGCCGTGGCCTATCAGTGCCAGAAAGCGGGCCAGAAGCCCGCGGGCTTCGAATTGTTCGACATTTCCATTCCCGAGAAGCCGAAATCGATAGCGTTCGTCGACCGTTCGGCACCGCATTCCCGGGGAGTCCATCATCTCTGGTTCTGCGACGGCGAGTACGTGCACATCGCCAGCGGCGCCGAGGACTACAAGCCGACCCATCCGCTGGATGATCAGTGCTATCAGATATTTGACGTGCGCAATCCGTCCAAGCCGCTGGAGGTGGGCCGCTGGTGGCTGCCCGGTACGCGGGAGGGCGACAGCGAGCCGCCTCCGCCGCGCCACAAGGCGCCGGCCCGCGAGTTCGGCAACCGGGCGCACAATACCAACGTCTATCCGCAGCGACCCGACCGTGCGTACGTCGGTTATATTGATGCCGGCATGTTCATTCTCGACATTTCCGACAAGTCACGACCCAAGGCGGTCAGCCGATGGGACAACTCCCCGCCCTATACCGGGTTCACCCATACAGTGATGCCGTTGTTTGACCGCGGGCTGCTCGTGGTGACGGATGAATGCATCGACCGGAAGTCTGAGGATTGGCCGAAACTGGTCTGGATTCTGGATATGCGGGACGAGAACAACCTGATTCCCATCGCGACGTGCCAGGCACCACGGTCGGAGTTTTTCCGTTCGCGTGGCCGGTTTGGTGCCCACAATATCCACGAAAATGTCCCGTTGCCGACCTCGTGGTTTTCCGACCAGGTGATTGTCGGCACATTTTTCAATGGCGGTTTGCGTGCCTACGATATTTCCAATCCCTATGCTCCCGTGGAGATCGCCTCGTTTGTCCCGCCAGCTCCGAAAGGAGCAACGTCTGGCACCATCCAGCTCAATGACGTTTTCATTGACGAGCGTGAGATCGCCTACACCGTGGACCGTGAGTGCGGTGGCCTCTATATCCTTGAGCTGGACTTCTGATATTTCGTGCCGGGTGCTGTCCAGGAGCGCGCCGACCAGGCATCCGGGAGTGTCTGAGCGCTACTTCGGCCGTGCTCGAGAGTGGACCATTCCGTGCCGGAGACCGGAAGCGGCCAACTGGACGCAATGAGAGCAGTGAAGGAGGAATGTCTGATGACGCAAGGTGCAGACAGCATCGAGGGTCGGATCCGCGCGATCGAGGACCGCCTGGAGATATACAATCTTATCGCAAGTCATCCGCCTGCGGCTGATACCGGCTCTTCGGCTTATACGAAGAGCTCGTTTACAGAAGACGGTGTGATTGATCTTGCCGCGGGCAAATCGGCGGTTGGCAATGAGGCCATCGGTCAGATCCAGGACACGCCTGGCCACAAGGCGGCAATCACGGCCGGCCTGGCTCATTTCGCCGGCCTGCCGCGAGTCGATCTCCACGGCGACACCGCGGTGGCGACATCCTACCTTCAGATATTGACACCGCACCCGTCAGCAGACCCTGTCGAAGTGCCCAATCACGGCACCTCCAGGGGGTTTCGCGTCCACCGTGTCGGCGTTAATCGCTGGGAACTGGTCCGGACGTCTGCAGGCTGGAAAATCAAGCGCCGGACATTGCGCTCGCTGGACGGAAGTGAGCCCGCACGCGAACTGCTGAGACTGGCGTTGCCGCCGCGCGCGGGAGAAAGCGCGATACCCGGCAGTAACTAAGGCATTACCTTTCGGGTCGAAGTCGCGTTCTGCGGGGACGCGTCGCGGGTCATTGCGGCGTCGTGTTTTGCCCTGGCGCTGGCCTTGCCGTCGCCGTTGCTGCACAGGCGGCCGAGAA
>CAZGSW010000002.1:31644-41752 GCA_964528635.1 uncultured Rhodoplanes sp.
TTCTAAGCTCTCCCCAAAGAGGCATAACGAGGAAAGCGAAGAGCCGTGTCAGTTCAGGACGTCAATTTACCGCGGTCCCCCTTGCCGGATGGCGATATCCCCGCGGTTGAGAAGAGCGAAATCCGCGACGGAATGCACATCACGTGGGATGCGGCGATCCGGGTCGACGATGGAGTGGTGCTGCGAGCCGACGTTTTCCGGCCGGCCACCGAAGGAAAGTATCCGGCGATCATCGCCTATGGCGCTTATTCCAAGGGTGCGGCGTTCCAGGAAAAGTACAAGGCGGCATGGGATGCGATGATCGCCGCGCATCCCGACATTCCGCGCGGTTCGAGCAACAAGTATCAGAACTGGGAGGTCGTCGATCCCGAGAAATGGGTGCCGGACGGGTACGCTTGCGTTCGAATCGACGCCAGGGGATCAGGCCGCTCTCCCGGGTTCATGGACCCCTGGTCGCTGCGCGAAGCCATGGATTTTCGCGATTGCGTCGAGTGGGCCGCGGCACAGCCATGGTGCAACGGCAAGGTCGGGATCAACGGTATTTCCTACCTTGCCATGAACGCGTGGTGGTGTGCGCAACTTCAGCCGCCGCATCTTGCGGCGATCTGTCCCTGGGAGGGCGCGGCGGACTACTACCGCGAACTGACCCACCATGGCGGCATCGTTTGCGAGTTCATCTTTCCCTGGTATCCGCGCTCGGTGGTGAGCGTGCAGCACGGTGTCGGCGATCGGGGCTGGAAAAGCCCGATCACCGGCGAGCCCGTCGCTGGTCCGGCAACGTTGCCGGAGGAGGTTCTGGCCAAGCGGCGGGTGGACATGAAGCAATGGGTCCTCGATCGACCACTCGACGGCCCGGACTATCGGGAGCGCTCCGCGCATTGGGATGAGATAACCGTACCGCTTCTCACCGCTGCCAACTGGGGCGGGCAGGGGCTCCATCCGCGCGGCAATATCGAAGGCTTCGTGCAGTCCGCTTCGAAGCAGAAGTGGCTGGAGATCCACGGTTACGCGCACTGGGCCGAGTTCTACACCGACTATGGAGTGGCGCTGCAAAAGCGCTTCTTCGGCCATTTCCTCAAGGGCGAGGACACGGGCTGGTCCAGGCAGCCTCCGGTACAGTTACAGATCCGGCATATTGATCGCTTCGTCGAGCGTCATGAGAACGAATGGCCGATCGCGCGAACGCAGTGGACGAAATTCTATCTCGATCCAGCGCAGCGGGGGCTGGTGCGGACGCCGGCACACGGCACAGCCCGCATCGACTACGATGCGCTCGGACAGGGACTTTTGTTCGTTACCGCGCCGTTTGAAGCGGAGACGGAGATAACGGGACCGGTTGCGGCGAAACTCTTTCTGTCGTCGAGCACGCGCGATGCGGATGTGTTTCTCGGTCTGCACCTGTTTGCGCCTGACGGCACCGAAGTCGTCTTCCAGGGATCCAACGATCCGCATACGGGCATCGGCAACGGCTGGCTGCGTGCTTCGCATCGAAAGCTCGATAAGAAGCTCTCGCAGCCCTACATGCCGTATCACACTCACGATGAGTTGCAGCCGCTGCAGCCCGGCGAGCCCGTCGAACTCGACGTGGAGATCTGGCCGACGTGCATTGTGGTGCCCCAAGGTTATCGGGTCGGCCTTTCGATCCGCGGCAAAGACATGGAGCCGAATGAGGCGCCGATCGCAATCGGCGGAACGGATTTCCGGATCAGGGCGAGCGTCGGGCCATTTCGCCACAACGACCCTGCGGATCGTCCGGCCGCTGTATTTGGCGGCACCAACAGCCTGCATTTCGGAGACCGGCAACAGGCCTACCTGCTTCTGCCGATCGTGCCGGCGAAATAGCAAAGCAGATCAAGAATCTGGAGGAAACATGCAACCGCAGACAACACGATTCTCCGCATCGGCGACCATTCGGGTGCTGACGTGTGCGGCGCTGGCGCTTGTGATTGTCGCTGCAAAGGGGCCAGCTTTCGGTCAATCGATGCAGGTGTCCCCCGAACTCGCCAAAATCATCGAAGCGGCCAAGAAAGAAGGCAAGGTTACGATCAAGTCGACGCAAGCAGTGTTCGGTGGAGCCGCCGGCGCCAAAGTGGCAGAGGCCGGCATGAACAAGATGTTCGGGACCAGCATCGCAGTCGAATGGTCGCCCGGTCCGCCTTATGCTCCTCTCGCCGCTCAGATGATGCAGGAGAAGCAAGCAGGGCAACCGGCCTCTACCGACGTCTATGTCGGCACCGCCGTGCAGATCGTGCCTTATCTTCAGCGCGATCTGTTTCGAAGTATCGACTGGAAATCGCTGCTGCCAGCGCGTCTGCGTCCCGAGATGATCGAAGGCGGTGGCCGGGCGCTTCGCATCTACACCTCGCTTCCGGGGATTGTTTACAACCTGGAAAGGGCGCCCTGGGTGGTTCAGATCGACGCGTTGTCGGATCTGCTGGACGCCAGGCACAAGGGGAAATTCCACACCACGCCTTTCCTTGCCGGCTTCGACATTCTTCTGGCCAAAGAGCTTTGGGGAATCGACAAGACACGCAGCTATATCGAAGCGTTTTCCAAGCAAATTGCCGGAGTGGTCGGCTGCGATGCCCATGACCGGATCGCGTCCGGCGAGGTCCTTGCCCTAGCGATGGATTGCAGCGGAGGGTCGCCCAATACCTTGAAGTTCCGCGGCAAGGGCATTCTCGGCCACCAAATGGTCGGCGACCTGGTTTCGCGGCGTTATGGTTACATCTTGATTCCCACGAATGCCGCCCAACCCAATGCCGCGACGCTGCTTGGCGTATACATCGCGACCAAGGAGGGGCAGGACAGGGTGATGTGGGATTACATGGGCATGGATCTTACCGACTTCGACGATTCAAACACCCGAAAGGTTCTTGCGCCTGTCGTCGCCAAGGGAAAAAAGGTGGTCGATGTGACCATCGACTGGTGGTCCGAGAACCGGGCCATCGGCAAGGCGCATCTGGAAATGACCCGCATCATTCGCGGCCGATAGTGTCGGCGTGAAGCGGCGGCAGGGAATACCCCTGCCGCCGAAGCGCGTGTGCCGGCGAATGTGGAGTCTGCAGCCGTGCTATCGCGGCGGGATGACCGGAAGCAGCAGATACGACTCGCGTTCGCCACCGGAGTAGATCGAGTTCTGCCCGACGTTATAGTCGGCATGGTAGTGCGTGTAGGGCGCGCTTCCCACGCCATCGCGAGGCTGGATGTCGATCCGGATCCGGTGGCCCTTTCCAAACACCATGCTGGTCGGCCAGACCTCGATGTGGAGCTGCACGACTTCGTCGGTTCTGAGATATTGCCGCCGCTGGTGCTTGTGATAGGGCCGGTACGGCAGGGAGAGCTCCGGGTCGAGTTCGCGATGCGACGCCCTCAGCCAGCCCTTGGCCACTGGAACAGGCTGCCCCTGCTGACCGGTCTCCAGGATGTCCTTTCCATCCGGTCCGATGTTGCGCAGGGTGACGAACACGTCCATATCCTCGGTCGTGCTTGAGCCCCACATCACCGCGACAATCGGACCGGTGACTTCCAGCGCCTCGTCAAGCGGCGGTGTTATCAACGAGATACCGCTTGGCGGCGGCAGTACTCCTGCGGCATGAGACGTCGACAGCGTCGAGGCGTGACCCTGGCCAGCCGGATACGTTCGCGAAGCCTCTCGCGGCGGATTTTCGGGGACCAGCATGCCGTGCAGCCCGCTTGCCTTGCCGGCTTCATCGGAAAGATCGAAGTTGTACTTCGTCCATCTGGTGCGCTCGATCGGCCACTCGTTCTCGTATCGCCACTCGCCCTTGTTATCGCCGTGACGGATCCAGAGCCGCACGGGCGGTTCGTCCATGACGCCGTTGTCGATGCCCTTGAGCCAATAGTCGAAGAAGCGCAGTTGATCCCGCCGCCCATCCTCTGTGTAGAACGAATGAAAATGCGTTCCCGTATGGATGCGCAGTTTCTTGTTGGCTGATACAGCGCGCATATAAGCCTCGGTCGCGCCGCGAAGGTGCAGGCCCATCCCGGTCCAGTTGCCGACGGCGAGGAAGGGGGTCTCAAGCTGATCCCACTGTGCCTGCTGGGTTCGGAACGCTCCGGTATCCAGGTTGTGCCGCATGATCCGCCACAGGAAGTTCTCCTGGAACGTATCCGGATTGTAGCGCGAGGCGCGCCCCAGCAGGTGGTGCGCCATGTGGGTGGTGAACCACGTTGTAAGGAAACCGAGACTGAACAGGCCGCCGTGATACAGGACGTCCCGGTACTGGTCGGCCGCACCCTCCCACGGGATCATGGCTTTCAGTGAAGGAGGCTTCAGATTGGCGACCCACCACTGCGTGCGCGCGTAGTAGGAGATGCCGATTGTGCCGACGTTGCCCGAGCTCCAGCTCTGCCGGGCGGCCCATTCGATGATGTCGTAGAAGTCGACCGATTCCTGAAGCGAATACGGTGCGGTCTGGCCCGGCGATTTGCCGCTGCCCCGGGCATCGACGCGCAGCAGGCAATACCCCCGCGGCACCCACCATTCCGGGTTTACGGTTTCCCAGGCCATGAACGGATTGGCCTTTTCGTCGAGATCGGACGGCGGGACCCAGATTCTGTCCTTTTGGTAGAAGCCTTGATTCACCAGGACGGGAAAGCGCTCGTCTGAATCCGGCCGGAGCAGGTCCCCTTTCAGGACGGTTCCATCGCGCATGGCAATGTTGACGTCTTTCTCAACCAGCATGCGGTAGGTCGGCTGCGATGCGGCATTGCCGTCGTGCTCGCGCGCGGAATTATTCATTCGTCATCCCCGACGGTGCGCATGTTTGTGAGTAAAACGGCCGGACGGTGCATCCGTCCGGCCGCTCGGGCACTACCGTGTGCGAATGATCTTGGTGAGCTCGCGATGGGCTTTGGATATCCCGCCGTACTTGCGCCACCACTCCAGGGTGACGTCGACGCTCTTCTCCAGCGAAGCGCCGCTCGCGATGAAGTCATTAATCCTCTTGGTTGTCCGCGACTCCGGATAGTCCGTGAGGTCGCCACCCATATAGTCCCAGATCACCTTCTCCTGACCCTCCGGGGTGGAGAGATAAACTGTCAGGAGTGCGGCGGCATTCGGGTTCGGAGCGTGCGCCGGCACTGTCATGTACGTGTAGCGTTCCTGCATGTTGTCTGCGACAAGCTGCAGATCGAGAATGTTCTTGTCGCGAAAGCGGATAAAATTCGGCGCTCCGCCGCTGCAATCGAACGCCAGTGCCGGGATTTCGCCGGCCGCGATGCGATCCTGGGCATCGCAGCCAATCAATCCGAGAACCTGAGGCGCAAGTTTTGCGATGAAGTCGCGTGTCTTCTCCACGCCCCATTTCTCGTTGGTGAGCAGAACGTCGTAGCCCGCCAGGAAGGGTGTGGTTGCAAACTTCCCGCGGTATTCCGGCTTCAGCAGGTCCGCCATCACCTTGACGTCCTTGACCCAAGGGGCGGCGTTCTTGTTGTACAGGATGCCGGTCAGGCCGCTCCTGAAGCGCAAGGCCCGTGAATCACCTTCAACCGACTTGGCCTGGATGCGTTTGGGAGCGAGCGCGGTCCAGTTGACCTGCTTCCAGAGGCCACGCTCCAGGTACGGTACGATCTGGACCGCGGTACCGACGTAAACGTCGGTGGCTGCTTTCTGTCCCGCCTGCATCTCCTGCATGAGCTGTGCCGCCAACTGGGCGTAGGCGGGCCCCGGCGTCCATTGCAGCTCGATATTGGTTCCGAACATTCGATTCATGCCGTCAACGGCGACTTTCTGCCCGCCATCACCGGCGCCGAACACGGCGGAGTTCGATCGAAGCTGGATCTTGCCTTCCTTCTTGGCGGCTTCGATGAGCGTCTTAAGCTCGGGAGTCATCTCGATGCCCTGCGAAACGGCTGGGCCGACTCCCATAACCAACGCGATAGCCACACCGGCGGCTCGAAGCGCCGATGACCGCATAATCAGACCGAAACCTTCCATTTGCATTTCCTCCCTGTTCTTCACGGCTGCCAGCCGTTCGTCGGCGAATAACTCGTCTGCGCGTCACACGCTCGCTTGCGCCCACCATGAATCACCTCTGCAGCGGGAGCGCGAATCTTGTGCAGCGGGAGCCTGAATCTTGCGCCCACAAGGCTGCTGGGCTATTTTGGAACTATGTTCCAGTTTAACATGGCCTTTGATCGGGAGGCAAACACCAGGGTGTTGCAGCGGTTTGCGGGCAGGCTCGACGCGTGCCGAAGTCCGTCCGGCGCACCAGGTTGGGGTGCATTCTGCGAGCGCGCAGGCGGGACAGGCCGCCTGGTATTCAGCGCCGTGTTTTCGAAGCCCTTGACTGCAGGAAGCTCCGGTTGCCGAATGCCGAGGCGGCGTCGAATTGTGGGGCAACGGCGTTGAGCGTGACCGCAACAGAGGCTGCCGGAATGCCGCAGAAGCACGCAGCGGCATTGTGGCGCCGCATCGACTTCGCGAAGCTGCTTATGGTCGCAGCCAGCGTGGTGGCGAGCGGCTGCGTTCTGATCCTTATTGTCACCGTGCTTTGGCTGAGCTTTCTGGATGGAAGCCCGGGCGAAGAATTGCTCAGCTACACGTTGAGCCATTACTCGTACATCTTCCTTGATCCTTTCACCTACCAGGTCCTTCTCAATACGGTGCTCTTCGTCGCCGTTTCCCTGGTGGTTGCCTTTTCGCTGGCGCTGCCCCTGGCATGGCTGGTCGAGCGGACCGATCTGCCCGGAAAGACGATCATCTTCACTTTGATGAGTATCGCGCTATTGATTCCGGGGTTTGCCGTGGCGCTCGGCTGGCTGTTCCTGCTGCACCCGCGGATCGGACTGATCAACCAGGCTGCGATGAGCCTGTTCGGGCTTGCTCAGGCGCCGTTCAACATTTCCACTGTGTACGGCATGGGAATAGTCGAGGGACTCAGCCTGACGCCCCTGACGTTCATCATGACGTCGGCGGTTCTGCGCTCGATGGATCCTTCCCTGGAGGAGGCCGCCGCCATGAGCGGGGCCAAGCCCTGGAAGGCTGTGTATCAGGTGACGCTGCGCGTGCTGTGGCCGGGGTTGCTGGCAGCGGCGATCTACGTCTCGGCGGTCAGCTTCGCAGCCTTCGACGTGCCGGCCGTGCTGGGAATGACGAACCGCGTCTACACGTTCTCGACCTACGTGTATCAGCAACTGACGCCCACCGAAGGGCCGCCCGAGTACGGCACCGTTGCGACGCTGAGCACGATCATGGTGTTCTTTGCCATCCTGCTCAGTTGGTTCTACCGGGTCGTGCAACGTCAGGCGCCCCGTTATGCGGTCGTTACCGGCAAGGCCTATCGTCCGCGCATAACCCCGCTCGGCAAGGCCACCCGGCCTGCGCTCGTTTTGGTCTGCGCTTTCTTTGCGATCAGTCAGGTCGTGCCGTTGCTGGTGTTGGGCTGGGCTTCGGGGCTGCCCTTCCTTCAAACGCCCTCGGCGGAAGCGTTTTCGCAGCTCTCTCTCGCCAATTTCTTCTCGATTCCGCAAGACCTGCTGTTCCGGAGCATCGCCAACACGGCGATACTCATGCTGGTGGTGCCGACGATCACGATCGTCCTGAGCTTTGCGATCTCGTGGGTCATCCTGAGGTCCTCGGTCCCCGGCCGGTCGCTGTTCGACTTCTTTGCATTTCTGCCTGTCACGATCCCTTCGATCGTCTTCAGCATCGCAACGCTGCTTCTGGTGCTGTTTGTGCTCGGGAATGCAGTCCCTCTCTACGGCACGCTGACCTTGCTTGTTATCGTCTATGTCATCGCCCGGATCAGCTACGGGACGCGGATGACGAATAGCGCGTTGATCCAGATCCATCGCGAACTGGATGAAGCGGCACAGGTTGGCGGCGCCGGCACGGCGGGGGTGATCCGGTCTGTGCTGTTGCCGCTGCTGGCGCCGACCATGCTGTATGCCTGGATCTGGGTCGCGCTCCTGACCTATCGCGAGCTGACATTGCCTGTCGTTCTCGCCTCCAACACCAACATCCCGTTCTCGGTGCTGGTCTGGAGCTATGTCCAGATATCGAACTACGGCCAGGCCTCCGCGGCTGCGCTGCTGATGCTTGGTCTGATGATACCCTTCCTGTTCTTCTATTGGTTCGTTGCGCGTCGTTTCGGCATGGTCGCACCACGCTAGAGGGCTTGAATTTGATCCAGATACGCAACCTGTCCCTGACCTATCGCTCTGCGAGCGCGACTCATCACGCGGTCAAGAGCTTGTCGCTCGACATCAAGGATGGCGAATTCTTCACGCTGCTGGGCCCGTCCGGCTGCGGCAAAACCACCACGTTGCGATGCGTGGCGGGTCTGGAGCGGCCGGATTCCGGCGAAATCGTAATTGGAAACCAGGTCGTGTATTCGTCGGAGCGCCAGATCTGGGTGCCGCCACACAGCCGCGATATCGGGATGGTGTTCCAGTCGTATGCAATCTGGCCTCATATGAATGTGTTCGACAACGTCGCGTTCCCGTTGCGACAGCGCTCACCGAAGCCCGCGCGGTCTGAAATCCGGGACAAGGTGGCAAACGCGCTGTCCCTCGTGCAGATGGCCGGCTTCGAGGATCGCCCGGCGCCGTTCCTCTCGGGCGGCCAGCAGCAGCGGCTCGCGCTCGCGCGAGCGCTTGTCGGCGAGCCGCGGGTGCTGTTGCTCGACGAGCCGTTATCCAACCTCGATGCCAAGCTGCGCGAAGAGATGCGATTGGAACTTCGTCAGGTCGTCGAACGGCTGAAGGTGACAACGTTGTTCGTGACGCACGAGCAGATTGAAGCGCTTACCATGTCCGACAACATCGCGGTCATGAAGGACGGCGTGATCGTGCAGCAGGGATCGCCCACCCGGATTTATGCCGATCCGACCGATGCTTTTGTGGCCGACTTCATCGGCAAAACGAACATGTTCGCCGGACAGATCGCATCGATCGACGAGGTGAACTCGCGGCGAATTGCATCGGTGGATACGCCGCTCGGCACGCTACGGTGCGTCATGCAGGTCGATATGGCGCAGGGAACGGCGGTAAAGCTTGCGGTCCGGCCGGAGAACATAACTCTTACGGAGAGTCCGGGCGCGGAGCAGGGCAACTGCAACCGTCTGGTTGGCAAGGTTGAGGCGATTAGTTTTCTAGGCAACCTGCTGGATTGCACCGTAGCGATCGGAGGGGAGCGAATTCGTATCCAATTGCCCCCGTCGGTGCGGCCCGACCAGGGCGCGCAGGTCTGCCTTCTGCTGCCCGTCGATCACTGTCAGGTCATGCCCGCCGCTTGATGTCGTTGCAGGGATGCATCGGCCTGCGCTCATCTGAACGGCGAGGTAGCGGCCTGTAAGCCGCGCCGACAGGTTGGCAGGCTGCACCTGCTTTTGGGTTCTGCCAGAACCGAAACCGGTGTGGCCGGCAATCGAAAGCCGCTATTTCGACCAGGCCGGCGGTTCCTTGGCGTCGATCATGATGAAGGCGATCCGGCAAGTCTCGGTACCGCGGTTGACCCAGGCGTGGTTGGTGGCCTGCTGAATCACAACGTCGCCGGCCTTAACGTGAATCGATGAATCGTCGAGCATCATTTCGATCTCGCCGCTCATGATCAGCGCATAGTCGATGCTTCGGGTGCGATGCATGAACGGGTGGGCGTCTGCCTTCTTGTCGGGCACCTGTACCCCGGCGCCCATCTCGCGCGCCATGTCGGCATCCTTGAGCCGCTCCGGCGTGGCGGGAGGGAAGTCGACGATCCGCAACACTGCGCCGCAGTCCGTTGGCGCCAGCGCGACCGGACGGTCGGCGCGGTCGATGGTGCCCGATACGTCGGCAGGGGCCTCGTCGACTGCCCACAGCACTGTCGATACAAACCCCCCGACCTTGCGGAACGTCACGTTCGTCGCCGGTCCGTCGAAAAGCACGACAGCCTTTCCGGAGGCGTCGTGTCCGGTGACAATCCGTCTGATCTTGTGGTCCATTATCCCTCTCGAGCGACTGAGGAAATCCGCCAGGGTGCCGTGGCAAACCCGCTTGCCTTGCATTGGCTAAAACATATAATGGAACAGTGTTCCATTCCTATCAAGACGCTATGCACCGACCTCTGAGCCGCGTACTGGCGTTCATTCAAAATCTTGCCAGA
>CAZGSW010000002.1:41852-43314 GCA_964528635.1 uncultured Rhodoplanes sp.
GGGCGCAAGGCTCGCAGGCGCCGCTGCGTTATGTCCCGGTGTTGGCGTCCCTCCCGTAGCGCCCGGACGCATCAGGCAGGGGCTGTAAGAGGAAGGAAACGGATAATGAGATTTATCAGGACTATTCTGGCGGTTCTCGCGGGCAGCTTCATCATCCACGCGGCAACGGCATCCGCGTTCGCGCAGACGAAATTTCCGAACCGCCCGATCCGGATCATCATTCCGTTTGCCCCCGGTGGCGGGCTCGATGTCGTTGCCCGTATTGTCAGCCAGCGGGTGAGCGAAAAGCTTGGGCAGCCGATCATCATCGAATCGCGGCCGGGCGCCGGCGGCGCGATTGCGGTCAACGAGCTGATGCGCTCGGCGCCGGACGGATACACGTTGCTGATGGTCACAAGCGCGCACGCGACGCTGCCCACGCTCAACAAGCTGTCCTGGCATCCGAGCGACGACTTCTCGCCGATCGCCAACATCTATTTCTTCATGTACGTCATCGCCACCAATACCACGGCGGCCGTGAACTTCCGTACGTTGTCGGATTTCCTGAAATACGTTCGCGCCAATCCCGGCAAGGTCAACTGGGGTTCGTCGGGCATTGGCGGCCCGCAGCATTTGGCGGGCACGCAGTTCGCCAAGCTCGCCAGGATCGACATGGTGCATGTGCCGTATCGCGGCAATGCGCCCCTGCTGCAGGCACTGATCGCCAACGAGATCCAGCTCGTGTTCGATACGCCGACAATTATTACTCCGCACATCCAGGCCGGCAGACTGGTCGCGCTTGCGGTGACCGGTGAGAACAGGATGACCAAACTGCCCGAGATCCCCACCGTGCTGGAGACGGGGCTCGTCGACTACAGCAACCAGGCCGGCGCTTTCATCCTGGGGCCGAAGGGAATGCCGCAGGATCTGCAGCTTATGCTCAACCGGGAGTTCGCGGCCGCTCTGGACGAGCCTGCCGTCCGGACGCGCCTGCAAGGGCTCGGGCTGACCGTTCCTGCCAGCGCCCAGAACTCCATCGCCGACGTCAAGAAGTATATCGACGGGTTCCAGTCGGTGTACGGTAAGCTCATCATCGAGATGGGAATCAAGGCGGAGTAGGGCGTGCAGCGCGACGCCTTGTGGCTGCCGCTTAACTTCGGTTGAGCAGGACTCGCCTGCGACGCGCTCAAATGCTATTAGGATCACAAGTGGAACAACGTTCCAGAAACGTGAAGGCCATGTATCGTCCGCTCAGCCGCGCATTGGAGATTTTGCAGATACTTGCCAGGTCCGGCGAGGGCGCAACCGTGAGCGCGCTCGGCGATCGGATCGGGCTTGCCAAGAGTGCCGTGCACCGGCTGCTCGCCAATCTGGTCGAAGAGGGATACGTCCGGCAGGATCCGATTTCCGAGCGTTATCACCTCACGCTTCGGCTTCCCGCGCTGGGCTTTCGTTTCCTGGCCGTGAACGGTACGACCGATGT
>CAZGSW010000002.1:43414-48250 GCA_964528635.1 uncultured Rhodoplanes sp.
CGCCACGAGGTGCGCACCGAGAAGGAGTTCTTGTCCAAGCTCGCCAAGGTGCGGCGCGACGGCTACGGCTTGAACCTCGAAGAAGGCGAGCCGGGCGTTAACGCCATAGCTGTGGCGGTTCGCGGCGGAGGCGATCTGAACGGCCCTGCGGTCGGAACTCTCTCGATTGCGGGACCTTCGATCCGGATGACCAAATCGAGACTCGTCGACATGCTCCCGGCGCTCCGGCTGCACGCTCGCGAGTTGAGCGAGGTTTGGCCGATGCATCTCCAGATCAGGGCCGCCCAGATATCCGAGCCTTATGAAGTGTCATCGCAGGCGGCCTCGATCGCCAGGACGCGAGGATCTGTCTCCCGGAAGAGAAGATCCACATCGCGGAAGAAATGAGTTTCCAACGGAGTCAGCTGAATGCTCGATAAGACCAAAGTACAAGTCGACGTTCGTCTCGCCGCGGACATTGGCGGGACCTTCACGGACGTTGCTGCTTTCGACGAAAGGTCGGGCGAACTGCGCCTCGGCAAGGTGCTCTCGACGCCGGACCGGCTGGTCGACGGTATTCTGGAGGGTGTTGCCGAGGCCAGGGTCGATCTCGCCGACACGGGACTGTTCTTCCACGGCAGCACGATCGTCATCAACACGCTGCTGGAGCGCAAGGGCGCGCGCACCGCGCTGCTGACGACGAAGGGTTTCCGCGACATCTACGAGATCGGACGCATCAATCGGCCGGACTCGTTCAATCTGTATCATCGCAAGCACGAGCCGCTGGTGGAGCGCCGGCTGCGCTTCGAGGTGAAGGAACGGATGACGGCGGACGGGAGCGTCCACACCGCGCTCGATATGGATGACGTCAAGAGCATCTGCGACCAGCTCGAGAGCCAGCAGGTGGAGGCCGTCGCGATTCTGTTTCTACACTCGTATCGGAATCCCGATCACGAAATCCGCGTGAAGGATTATATTTCCGAGCGCTTCCCCAACATGTTTGTGACGGCTTCCCACGAGCTGTCGCAGGAATACCGGGAGTTCGAACGCACCTCGACCACGGCCGCGAACGCTTATGTCGGCCGCACGATCCGCAAGTACATCGGAGAGCTGGAAAGTCAGCTCGGCGAGAAGGATTTCGACGGCAAGCTGTTTATCGTGAAATCGAGCGGCGGCCTTTATACCGCCGACGAGGCGCAGTCGAAGTGCATCTGGATGCTGGAGTCGGGGCCGGCCGCGGGCGTTGTCGGCGCCAAGGCTCTGTGCGACGAACTCGGCTTGAAAGATGCCATAGCCCTCGACATGGGCGGCACGACCGCCAAGGCCGGCGTTATCCGGGATGGCCGGACGCTGACCACCTCGATGGGCATGATCGGCGGCTATCTGCGCGGTCTGCCGGTGCAGGTGTCGATGATCGACATCAGCGAAGTCGGCACCGGCGGCGGCAGTCTGGCGCGTGTCGGGCCCGGCGGCTCGCTGCGGGTGGGGCCGCAGAGCGCCGGCGCGATGCCCGGGCCGGCCTGCTACGGCCGCGGCGGCACCGAGCCGACCGTGACCGACGCCAACCTCCTGCTCGGCCGTCTGGCGCCCGATCGCTTCCTTGGCGGGGAGATGAAGCTCGACCTCGAGGCCGCCAGGAAGGCGATGACGAAGAACGTCTGCGAACCGCTCAAAATGAGTGCGGCGGACGCCGCCGAAGGGATCCTTCGTATTGCCGTGAACTCGATGGCCAACGCCGTGAAGGCGGTGACCAGCGAACGCGGTCTCGACCCGGGTCTGTTCGGCACTCTGGTTGCCTATGGCGGCGCCGGTCCATTGCATGCAACGGCAGTGGCTCGTGAGCTGGGCATCCGCCAGGTTCTCATTCCGGTCGCGCCGGGCCACTTCGCCGCTTGCGGCATGCTGCGCACGGACGTTCGGCACGACTTCAGCCGCTCTGTCTTCCAGGAGCTCGCCGATCTGTCGTTCGAGGACATCGAGCAGCACTTCCAGCAGATGGAAGCCGAAGGCGCCGAGCTGATCCGGCATTCCGGCATTCCGGTGGAAGCCATCGCCGTGCATCGCTCTGTGGACATGCGCTACGTCGGCCAGGAGCACGCGGCGACGCTCGATCTTCCGCTCGACCTGTTTCGCGATCGTGACAAGGTTGCGATCCGCAAGCTGTTCAACGCCAGCCACGAGAGGCTGTATGGCTACGCCTCGGACGAAGGCGACGCCGAGATCGTCAGCGTTCGCAGCTCCACGCAGGGCATCGTTCCCAAGCCGAAGATGCCTGCGATCGCGAAGGGCGGCGAGAAGCCGCCGGCAGCGGCCGCCACGGGTTCGCGCCCGGTGCATTTCCGTGTCGCCGGCGGCGACGTGGACTGTCCGACCTTCGCGCGCGCCAGGCTGCAGGCCGGCAACCGCATTGCCGGCCCGGCGCTGATCGAAGAACACGCCTCGACGACGGTCGTATTCCCCGGCGATACGCTGGTGGTGGACGACCTCGGTAACCTACTCATCGCGATCGGAGCTCGCTGAAACATGCAAAATCCAGCCGTCCAGAAGGCAGCGAAACCGCTCACGGCCGAGACCGTCGATCCTGTCACCGTCGAACTCGTGCGAAACGGTCTGATCGCGGGATCGGAAGAGATGAAGACCGTGCTGATGCGCACGGCCTATAACATGATCATCTACGAGGCGCTCGACTTCACCGTCGGTCTGTTCGATGCCAGGGGCCAGACCCTGTCGATCAGCCTCGGGCTGCCGATGTTCATTCGCGGCATGGGCGATACCGTGAAGGCCCAGGTCAACTTCTATGGTGCGGAGAACATCGATCCCGGCGACATCATCGTCACCAACGATTCGTACATCACCGGATCGCACCTGAACCATCCGACGTTCTCGCAACCGATCTTCCACGACGGAAAGCTGGTCGCGTTCGCGACCTGCATGGCGCACTGGCCGGATATCGGCGGCGTGCTCCGGGGTGTGACGACGGATATCTACTCCGAAGGCCTGCAGCTTCCGATCGTGAAGTATTATCGCAAGGGCGTATTGAACAAGGAGCTGGAAGAGATATTCCGGATGAACGTTCGCGTCTCGGATCGCGCGATGGGCGACCTTCGCGCCCAGTTGGCGTGTATCCGCGCCGGCGCGCGCCAGTTCGAGGCGTTGCTGGCCCGCTATGGCTGCGATGCGGTGCTGGCCAGCATCGACGCGATTATGAATCACAGCGAGGCTGCAGCCCGGGAGCATATCCGGGAGATTCCGGACGGTGTCTATGAGGCGGAGTCGTTCATGGACGACGACGGTGTCGATCTCGACCGTCCGGTTCCGATGAAGGTCAAGGTGACCGTCAAGGGCGACGAGATGACCGTCGACCTCAGCAATGTCAGTCCGCAGGTCAAGGGCTTTTACAACTCGGGTGCCGGCGAGGCCTGCGCACAGGTTGCGCTCAAGTGCCTTGCAGCGCCGCACGATTTCCCCATCAACGACGGGACGTACCGGCCGCTGAAGGTCATCAGCCCGAAGGGGACCGTGCTCAATGCAACCCGGCCGGCGCCGATGCGGGTCTGGATGACCTATCCGATGACCGTGATCGATACGATCTTCCGCGCGCTGGCGCCGGCGATCCCCAATCGGGTTATCGCCGGGCACCATGCGGACCTGATGGTCAACATGATCAACGGGCCGCATCCCAAGGACGGCAAGCTGTTTCTCTATCTTGGCGGCCTGATCGGCGGCGGCTGGGGCGCCAAGCAGAGCGAGGACGGCGTCAACGGCACGATCTGCATCAATGACGGCGACACCCATAACGGCCCCAGCGAGCAGGTCGAGAACAAGTATCCGTTGCTGGTCCATAGCTATTCGTTGCGGGAGGACTCCGGCGGCGCCGGCAGGCAGCGCGGCGGACTGGGCACCCACCAGGTGATCGAGGCGCTGTCGCCGATCAACTTCCAGACCCGCATCGAGAAGGTGAAGAATCCGCCGCGCGGACTGGAAGGCGGCGCCAACGGCAAGGGCAATCTCGTCGCCGTCAAACGCAAGGGCGACAATGACGAGACCGTGTTCCCGAACGGCAAGGTGACGAACAGCCTTCAGGTCGGTGACCTGTGCATCCTGCGCTCGGGTGGCGGCGGTGGGTTCGGGCCTCCGTCAGAGCGCTCGCTGGACGCGCTTCGCGAAGACGTGCGCCAGGGATATGTCACGCTGGACGGCGCGTGGGCGGACTACGGCGTCCGCTTCGATCCGAAGACGCTGGAGGTCGTCGAGAGGCGCTAAGCTGCGATTGCGAAAGCGCCTCCAACGCCAAACGACAACGGTGACGGCCCACATGCTTGGTGGCCGTTACCTTCGGTCCCAAAGTGATGCAACGACCGGGTGAGATCATGGCCGACCATGCATTACAGGTCGCTGTGACGACACCAGAAGTCGCTCGTGATCCGTGCGTTGTGAATTGAGGGCGTGGACGTGCCGAAGATCGCGCTCGATGTCCATGCTCATCTGATACCGATCGACACCGGACACCTTGGGCGTCTCGAAGGCGTTTCATGGGTAGAATCCGACAGATCCCTGACGCTCGATGGACACCGCATAGGCTTCAAGAGTTTGTTCGATCCGGCCGCGTTGATCGCGTGGATGGACCAGCACGGCGTCGAGACGGCGTGGATCTCGTTGCCGCCGCCAGCCTATCGGCAGAGCCTTGGCGAGGCTGCGATGGACATATGGGCTGCGTATGTCAACGACGGCCTGCTGGCGATCGGACGGCAATATCCGCGAAGGCTCGCTCCGCTGTTTCATTTGCCAATCGAGCATCCCGCGTTGGCCGCGCGCATCGTGCGTCGCTGGACAGGCGAGGGACAGACGCGGTTCGCT
>CAZGSW010000002.1:48350-52257 GCA_964528635.1 uncultured Rhodoplanes sp.
ACGGCGGCGGTGGCTGGCAGGCTCATTCGCGGTCAGTCAACGGGCCGGCCAGGGGTTCCTGCGGCGGTCGACATCGGTCGAGCGATGCGCCGCTTTTGCGTCGATTGCATCACTCACGATGCCGCCGCACTCGAACTTGCGGCAGGTGTGCACGGCGAGGAAAATCTGGTGTTCGGCTCCGACTGGCCTTTTCCCATGGGAGTGCTCGATCCTGCGAGTCAACTTGCGCGCGTCCCTCGGAGCCTGCTGGACAAGATATTCGAAGAAAACCCTGCACGCATCATCGGGAGCGTGAAACAATGAAGTGCGGCAAACCGGCAAGGGAGAAGTGCCGGAGTGTCGCGGCATGCGCGCTTGCAACGCATGCCTGCGAGCCTTGACCTCACAAGTCCCCTATGTTGACCTAGAACGATGTTCCAATTTTGAGTTTTCCGGGTGAGCAGCCAAACGGACACGACGAAATTGCTCTATGCGCCGCAGCGCGGCGCTGTTGCGGCGTGGTTCGCGCGCAATGGCCGGGTGATAGTCACCATCTTGTTCATGGTCCTGCTGTGGGAAATCCTGGTTCGTCTTCTGAGCATCCCGCAGTATCTGGTGCCGGCTCCCAGCAAAGTCTTTGAAGAATTCTCGGAGCGTTATCCGCTCGTTCTCCGCCACGCGGTATCGACGCTTTCCGTGATCCTGGGCGGGTACGGCATCGCAATAGCGATCAGCGTGCCTCTGGCGCTGATGATTTCATTCTCGCGTTTTCTGGAAACGACCGTCTATCCGATCTTCGTGTTGTTCCAGACCATCCCGAAGATCGCAATTGCTCCGCTCTTTATCATCTGGTTCGGGTTTGGTGTTACGCCCAAGCTGGTTCTGGTGTTCCTGCTCTGCTTTTTTCCTATCATCGTCAGCAGCATCGCGGGCTTCAAGGCGATAAATCCGGAGATCATGGATTTCGCAAAGTCGACGGGGGCAAACCAATTGAAGGTGTTCCGGATGATCCGTCTGCCGGCGGCACTCCCGAGCATCTTCATCGGATTGAAGGTCGCAAGTGTCACTGCCCCTACAGCCGCCGTGGTGTCCGAGTTCGTAGCTTCCGACCGCGGCCTCGGCTTCCTGTTGCTGCAATTTAACGGCGACCTCGATACGGCGATGTCATTTGCGACGATCGTGGTGCTCTCGGCCATCGGACTGAGCCTCTACTACACCGTAGAACTCGTCGAGAAGCTGACGATCCCCTGGCATGCATCCGGAAAGGGGCAGGCGGACACTAACTAGGTCACTCATGCAATCGAAAGGGAGGATGACATGAAGTCGATTTTGCGGGGCGCCCTTGCAGCCGGCGCGCTGCTGTGCCTGGGTCAGCCGGCGACCGCTGCCGACGATGTTTCGGTGCGGCTCAACTGGATTACCGGCGGCACCAACATAGCCTGGTATCTCGGACTGGAGCGCGGCTACTTCAAGAAGGAAGGGATTAACCTCAAGATTACCGATGGTCGCGGCTCCGTCGTGGCTGCACAGCTTGTCGCGAACAAGTCCGATCAGTTCGGTATGTCGGACGGCGCGGCCATCGCGCTCACGGCGTCGAAGGGCGCTCCGATCAAGTCGGTGATGTCGATCCGTAGCTCTTCGGGCTACGCCGTCATCTTTCTCAAGGACTCGGGCATCAAGACCCTCAAGGATCTCGAGGGCAAGCGGCTGGCGATCACGGCCGGGGACGCCCTGACGCAGCAGTGGCCGCTTGTCGTCAAGCACAACAAGCTCAATGCCGACAAGATTCAGCTGACCTATATGGATGCGCCCGCCAAGAGTGTTGCGCTGATGGAGAAGAAGGTCGATGCCATGCTTGGCAACTTTGTCGATCAGGGGGTTCTGATCGAGCAGAAAGGGTTCAAGGTCGACTTTTTGAAATTCTCGGAACATGGCGTCAACAACGTGACGATGGCGCTTGCCGCCCACGAGGACCTCATCAAGCAGAATCCGGATCTGGTGCGTCGCTTCGTGCGTGCCGCATCGCAGACCTGGGCCGACTACAAGAAGGACCCGAAGGCAGCGACGGACGCGGCCGTCAAGCACAAGCCCGAACTCAATCACAAGCTGGTGCTCGGCCAGGCGACCGGCAACATCCAGTTGATGGATTCACCCAATACCAAGGGCAAGGTCGTCGGCTGGCACAGTGACAAGGATTGGGATGACACAATAGCCCAGCTTCGCGAACTTGGCTCGCTCAAGTCCGACAAGCCCCCGACCACGTACTATACAAACGACTTCATCCCGAAATGAGTCTGGTCTCGGCCGAAACAGTGAGCGCGGGGGGGCAGGCGGGCGGAGACACTGCCCGCACCCCCCGTATCGTCGTCGACTCGGTGCGGATGATGTACCGGTCTGACGGCAAGCTGACGCATGCGCTGGAGAAGGCGAGCCTCTCGATCGCGGATGGTGAGTTTGTGGCCGTGGTGGGTCCGTCAGGCTGCGGCAAGAGTACCTTGCTCCGCATCATTGCCGGCCTGCTGGCGCCGACCGAAGGCAGCGTCACGGTCGCAGGCAAGCGCGTGTCGGGGCCGGTCACCGACCTTGGCATCGTGTTTCAGATGCCGGTGCTGCTCGACTGGCGTAATGTGCTCGACAACGTCCTGGTTCAGATCGAACTGCGGGACCTGCCGACGGAGCGGTATCGCGACAAGGCGCTGCAGTTGCTCGAGGCGGTCGGCCTGAGTGAATTCAAGGACCGCTATCCGCGCGAACTGTCGGGCGGCATGCGGCAGCGTGCGGCCATTGTGCGCGCGCTGATTCACGATCCGCCTGTCCTGCTCATGGACGAGCCGTTCGGCGCGCTGGACGCGCTGACGCGTGAACAGATGCGGGTGGACCTCGAACAGTTGTGGCTCGCCGGGCGAAAAACCGTGCTCTTCATCACGCACAGCATCGACGAGGCGGTTTTGCTGTCGGACCGCGTGGTGGTGATGTCGCCGCGCCCTGGCAATATCGAGCAGATATTCGACATTTCTTTGCCTCGTCCGCGCGGTCTGGACGCCCGCCGCGAGGCCCAGTTCGAGGAGGTGACATCGAAGATCACCGAGATATTCCTCAGCCGTGGCGTTCTCAGCCAGGGGTCGTTGTCGGCCGCGGATCAGCAGCGCGCGGTGTGACGCCGGCGCGCCCGGATGCGGCTGGAGTCTCGTGTATGAAATTGTCCGTTTCGGTCCGCGTCGGCGAGAAGTTCTCGAACAAGCGTGAAGCCGCGCTGTCGCTTGAGGACCTGATCGTCATGGCGAAGAACAGCGGATATCATGCGCTTTGCATGCGCGCGTCGCAGATCGGCATTCACACTCCGCCGGATGAGGTTGCCGACAAGGCGGCGGCGATTCGTGCAAACGGGCTCGATGTGTCCATGGTCACCGGGGATTTCCCGATCCCGGAGAACACGGACGAAGGTCCGATGGCCTTGCGCAACATCACTCCCTACCTCGATCTGGCCGGGGTGCTGGGCAGCAATATCGTTCGGGTTTCGCTCCGAAAGGAAGAAGACATCGGATGGGCGCAGCGCGCGGCCGACGAGGCGCGTGAGCGGGGCATCAAGCTGGTTCACCAGTGTCACAATCGATCGCTGTTCGAGAAGGTGAACGAAACGCTGGACGTGCTGTCACGCATCGGCCGGAGCAACTTCGGTCTGACCTACGAGCCCGCAAATCTCGAGGTTTGCGGGCAGAGCTACCGCACCGACACCATTCTTCGATTGGCCCCGCATATCTTCAATGTCTACCTGCAAAACCAGCGGCTCGATCCGGCCGGGGATACCCATATGAAGACCTGGTGCTGCGGCGATGTCTATTTTGAACAGATCCCGCTATGGGATTCGCGCGGGATCGATTTCCCGGAAATCGTGCAGGCTTTGCAATCGATTGGATACGACGGATTC
>CAZGSW010000002.1:52357-55692 GCA_964528635.1 uncultured Rhodoplanes sp.
TTGACGATAAAGTTCCTGTAATCGTCGCCGATCTGGAGATCCGTCTCGTATCCCAATCCCTGAAGGCGCGAGATCACGGCTTTATCTTTCATCATGTCGATGATGGTCTGCTTGAGACGGCTCAAGACCGGCTGAGGCGTCGCCGCAGGCGCGCTCAGGCCGTAGCCAACGATAGTCGTCACGTTCAGTCCGGACTCCTGAAGCGTCGGTACAGCGGGAAAAGCGGGATAGCGCTTGTTGCCTGTTACCGCGAGCACGCGCAGCGCGCCGGAATCGACGTGAGGCTTGACCTGCGGTGGAGTCACCAGACCGGTATCAACCGTGCCGGCGATCAATGCATTGGTGGCTGGGCCCAGACCCGCAAAGGGTACGTGGACCATCTGGAGCCCGGCAGTCACATTCATGATCGCCATGCCAAGATGCGGCGCGCTTCCGACACCCGCGCTGCCGAAATTCAGCTTGCCCGGATTGGCCTTCGCATAGGCCACCAGGTCGGCGAATGATTTCATGGACAGCTTGCTGTTGATCGACACCGCGTACGGGAGCTGAAGGACGCCGGCGATGAACGCGAAGTCATCGGGGATCTTATAGGGCAGCGAAGGCTTGACCGCAGGAAGGACGGAGAGGCCGTCGGTGACGGTCCACAGAAGCGTATGGCCGTCCGGCGCAGCCTTGGCGACGAGATCGGTGCCGAGTTGCCCGGCCGCTCCCGCCTTGTTCTCGATGAAAAACTGCTGGCCGAGCCGCTTGGTGAGCTCCTGCGCGATGATCCGCCCCACCAGGTCTGTTCCGCCGCCGGCGGCGAAGGGGACCACGACGCGGACGGGCCGGTTTGGATAATAGTCCTGTGCGGCGAGCGGCAAAGAACCCATGCCGAGCATTGCGGGGACGAGCACGGCGGCGACGACGGCACGCATGTCATTCCTCCCTTGTCTTTGGCGCCGCTTTTCGAACGCCACGAGACCGTATCCCGACGTCAAGGTCAGGGCGGCCGGCGAGAGCGGCTGGCGCGTAAAACGCTAGAAGTTTATTGGGCAAAAGTCCATACTATTGTCTGTAGAGACCCAGAGCGCCGTTCTAATGAAAAGCGGCGCCGCTACGAGGAAACACAGGAGGTTCGCCGTGTTCCGCATGATCTTCGCTTTTCTGCTCGGGCTGCTTGCCACGGCAAACGCCCAGGAATCCTGGCCGTCGCGCTCGATTACCATTGTGTGCCCCTACGCAGCAGGCACGACGCCTGACATCATTGCGCGGCGATTCGGCGATGCCTTGTCGAAGCGCGTCGGGCAGCCGGTGATCGTCGAGAACAAGCTCGGCGCCGGCGGGCTGCTCGGCACCGAATACGCCGCAGCGCAGAAGCCGGACGGCTATACGCTCTTCCTGGGCAGCAAGGATACCAACGCCGTCATCAAACATCTCTATACCAAGCGCAACTTCGATCCGAACAAGGCGCTGACACCGATTTCGCTGCTCGGCACGATCGACAACGCCTTTGTCGTCGGGCCTCAGCTTGGCATCACCACGCTCAAGGATTTGATGGAGCAATCCAGAAAGGGCCGCACCTTCACGTTCGCATCGCCTGGCGTTGGCACCAACCTGCATCTTCTGGGCGAGTTGCTGCGGGTGCAGGAAAACCTCAATCTGACGCATGTGCCGTATCGCGCATTTCCCACGGCGTTTCAGGACGTGATCGGCGGCCGCGTCGACATGGTCGTTGCCGGCGTGCCGCCGATCACGGGCATGCTCGCTTCCGGCAAGCTCAAGGCGCTGGCGGTGACCGGGCCCAAGCGGGTGAGCGTGCTGCCCGACGTGCCGACCACTAAGGAACTGGGCTTCGAGGATCTCACATTCGTGGGCTGGTTCGGGCTGTTCGCGCCCTCCGGCACGCCGCGGAGTATCCTTGACAGGCTGAACGCCGAGGCAAAGGCCATCTCGCAGCAAGCGGATTATCGCGCCAGCTTCGGGAAGATATTCGTCACCCCGGTCGGGGGCACCGAGGCGGAATTCAAGACGCTGATCGACGCGGAAACCGAGCGCATGGGTGGTTTGATCCGTAAGATCGGCATCAAAATCGAGTGATGGATTGGAATCATCTGCAATGAGCCGACTGCCGCTGACGGTCGCAACATGGGACTACGATCGCGTGCGCGCCCTGACGGAGGGGCGCGTCGCGATCGAGGGCTGCGACGTCAACTATCTCACCATGCCGGTAGAGGAATGCTTCGAGCGTGCGTATTTTCACGGCGAATTCGACGTCGCCGAGATCGGCTTCAGTCCCTATCTGATCGCGTTGTCCCGGAGCATCACGCCCTACGTCGCAATACCGGCATTCCTGTCGCGCATGTTCAGGCACTCCGCGGTCTACATCCGGACCGATCGGGGTATTGCAGGCCCGGCCGACCTGCGCGGCAAGCGCATCGGCGTGCCCGAGTACCAGATGTCGGCAGTAATGTGGTTCCGCGGTTATCTGCAGGACGAGTTCGGTATTGCCGCGAAGGACATGCAGTGGGTGCAGGCCGGGCTGGAGGTTCCGGGCCGGCGCGACAAGTTTCCCCTCAATCTGCCGGACGGTTTTCCTCTCGTTACGGTGCAGGACAATTCGTTGTCGCGCATGCTGGTGGCGGGCGAGCTCGACGTGGTCATGTCAGCGCGTCAGCCGTCCTGCTTTGTCGCGGGGCATCCGCAGGTGCAGCGGCTATTCCCCGATTACCGCAAGGTCGAGCAGGACTATTATCGCCGGACCAGGATATTTCCGATCATGCATGCGGTTGGTATCCGCCGCGAGCTGCTGGCGAAGCATCCATGGCTCGCCGTCAGCGTGTTCAAGGCGTTTGCCAGGGCAAAGGCTCTGGCTGATGCCGAGTTCGCCGAAACTGCCGCGCTCAAGGTGGGCTTGCCCTGGGTTACCGCCGAGTTCGAAGCCACGACCGAAGTCATGGGACCGGATTTCTGGTCGTACGGTCTCAACGACGACAACCGTCGCATTCTCGAAACCATGGCGCGCTATTCTTACGAGCAGGGCCTGGCCACGCGCGTGATCGCGGTCGAGGAGATGTTCGCTCAGGGAATTTTTGGCGAGACGCGCGTGTAGCGCGTCATCCGACCCGATCGATAAAGGCGCGCACCGTCTGCACCAGCGCATTCGGATTGTCGGTTGCGAGATCGTGGCCGCCGTCCAGCTCTACGACCTCGATGGCCGGATTGATGTCGCGCACCTTCGCCATCGTTTCCTTCGCAAACAACTCCGAGCCCGATGCGCGGATCACAAGGGCAGGGATGTCGAGTTCTTTCAGCAGCGCCCATCCGTCCACCCCGGCCGGGTGCGACTGCCCGGT
>CAZGSW010000002.1:55792-63248 GCA_964528635.1 uncultured Rhodoplanes sp.
GCGATCCGCCCGCCGGCGGAATGCCCCATCAGGATCGCCTGCTTCCAGCCGAGCTGATCGAGCACTGCCACCGTGTCGGCGGCTTGCTGCTTCAGATCGTATTTGCGGGCGGCGCTCCAGCCGGACTCGCCAAAGCCGCGTTGATCCATCGCCGCGACCTCTCGGTCGACCGCAAGGCCGGACGCAGGCCCGATCCAATCGTACGAAAAGTAGGACATTCCGTGGACGATCAGGACCGGTGTCCGGCCTGGCCGGCCGAAGGCACGGAAGTGAATTCGCACATCGCCTGACAAGGCAAATCCGGTGCGCTGGCCATTCTCCGACACGATTGCGAACCTTGCTGATTGCGAACCTTGCTGATCGTATGGCGGCCCTGGTGGCAGCCCTTCGGATCAGGCTTGACCGACGACGATGCCCATGCCGGTGATCCACTCGGGCACGAGATGGTAGTATCTGAGTTCGGTCTGCAACCGGCCGATCTTGTGCGCGGCCGAGGCGGCCGCCACCCACGTTCGGACCTCGTGCGCGCCGAATCCGGCAAGCCGATCAATCTCCACATCCGACATGCGGTCAAAGTCGCTGAGTTTCCCGGCCATGAAGGTCGACAGGAAATCGCGATCCCATTGCTCGCTCGGCGGCAGGCAGGGCCCTTTGCCGGCGACCAGATCGCGCGCGGCGCGGACGACACGGCTTTCGCGTGCGTCGAGCTCCTCCTGTGAGGGTGTCTGCCGCTTGATCAGCCGCTGCGCCACGTCCGGCGGGCTCATGTCCAGCCGCGGCGTGGGGGGATCGTGCGACAGGCCGCCGGAACCGATCAGGGTGATGCGCATATCCTGATCGGCGAGAAATTCGCCGAGCGCCTCGCCGAAGCCTCGAACGCGCCGGAACGAAGGGCGTGGGTCGGCCGCGCAATTGATAAAAACTGGCAGCACATTATAGCGGTTCAATGCACCGGTCAGCTTGTAAAGCGGAATCGTGATACCATGATCGACCTTCATGTCATGGGACAAGGCGAGATCGAAGTCGCGGCTTTGCATGAAACGGATGCAGGAGAGCGCAAGTTCGCGGGGCACCCGCAGCGGCCCGCTTTCCAGATGCCAATCCTTGGTGCCGACCGCGGCGGTGCCGATACAGAACGACGGCATCAGTTCATAGAAGAAGCCGTTGAAATGGTCAGGGCCGAATACAACCACCAGGTCGGGATTGAAGGCATGAAGCGCCCTGGCGCAGGAATCCAGCTCCCGGAAGAACGATGCGTGGACGTCCGCCTCGGATTCTTCTACATCGGTTGTCATCAGCGGGCTGTGCGAACAACAGATCAACTGGACAGCCATGTGTCGCTCCCTGAGCGGTTGTGCAGGCTTGCGCGGCACGGGCCGCCTCTCGGAAAAAGTAGCGGTCCCTAGGCGGAAAGTCCATATTATTAGTTCAATGCCCGAACGTCCCGGAACAAGCGCATGAAGCAGATGTCTGCCGCGGTTTCTTCGACCATCGACCTCAACCAGAGCCGTATTGCGATCTACCTTCAGCTTGCGACGCTGTTCCGCAACTGGATCGCGTCCAAGCGCTGGCCGGTGGGCGGACGCATTCCCAACGTGGACGATCTTGCTGCCGAATTCGCGGTGGCGCGCGGAACGGTGCGGGAGGCGCTCGGGGTGCTCGAGGCGGAAGGCCTGCTCGCGCGCTTTCGCGCGAAAGGCACATTTGTCCGCAGTTCGCCGATTTCCCTGGTGCCTCATAAGCTGGAGACCGACTGGAGAGCTCTCATCTCCGCGCATGAAGGCGCCGAGATACAGATTCTATCCAGCCGGGTGTTCAAGGCTCTGCCGGAGGAGTTCCGGGACCACGGCGGGCAGCTTGCAAAGTATCAGATGATGCGTCGCCTGCATTCACGCGACGGTGTGCCTTACCTGCTCGGCACGTTCTATCTGGATTACGAGCTGTACAAGCAGGGATCGCCCGCGAAATTTCGTCACCAGCCCACGCTGCCCATTTTGCACCAGCTCGCCGCGAACAGAATCGGCAAGGCGCGGCAGCGCATGACGATCGGCATTGCGGACGTCGAGACGGCGGGGCTTCTTAAGGTGCAGCTCAATAGTCCGGTAGCCCATGTCAGTCGAATAGCACTCGATCGCAAAGGGAATGTGATTTATGTCGGCGCGGGAATTTATCGCGGCGATGCGGTGCAACTCGACATTGAGCTTCGATAACGGCGCCCGTTATTGCGGCGCGCAACCGCCGGCTCCCCCCGAGCATCGACAGTTCCATTCGGCGTTCAAGGCCCGTCCGCCGCTCTCCCGTGCATTCGTCATGATGCACGGTTGACGAGGCGGCTCGCCAACAATTCCCCGGTTCGTTCGAGGACCGGATATGCCGCCGCTGCAATTATATGCGAGTTGATCAGCTTCATATCGCGCAAAAGGTCGAGGTGGAGCGCACTTGTTTCCGCGGTGTCCACCCGCCCGGCACGAAGCCGGTCGAAGTGGGCCATCGTTGCGGCTGCTTCGGCCGCGCGGAATGCAGCCTTCTCCTCTGCCAGAAGACGTGCTGCCCTGGGGTCTTCCGTCATGAAAAGCGACGCCGCCGTCCGAAGATTTGAAATCAACCGGTCCATCATGGCGGTCAATTCCGCTTCGCCCTCCTTGGAGAACGCCAGGCCACGCTTCAAACGCTTGGCGGCATGAGGCAGGAGCGTACGATCGATCACATCTCCTGCCTGCTCCATGTTCATTGTGAAAGTGAGGATCTCGTTCAGTCGGCGATGATCTGTTTGTCCAAGTTCGTCCGGGTCGATCGATGTGAGATAGGCTTTGATCGCAGTGTTGAGATGATCGAGCACATCGTCGAGCCGCCGCGTGTCGCCGATCAGCTTCCGGTCTCCCTTGGCGAGCGCATCCCGTGCGCCGCGCAGCATCTCGTCGAGCACATCTGCGAGCCGGAGGGATTCTCTCGCGGCGCCGCCGAGGGCGACGATCGGCATTTCCTTGGCCGCCGCATCGAGATAAAGCGGCCTTGAGGGACTTGCCGGATCGACGCGATCCGGCAGCATCTTTCGCAGCAGCCGCGCATAAGGGCCGAGTAGCGGAAAGAGCAAGACAGCCATAACGATATTGAACAGCGTGTGAAAATCCGCCACTGCGCGCGCGTTGTTCGGCTCGATTGCAACGATGGCGCGGGCAACCGGATCAAGAACGGTGAGCGCAAGCACGACCCCGACAGCCCGGATCAGGAGATTGCCAAGCGGAAGGCGCCTGGAGGCCGGATCGGTGGTGGACGTGCCTTCCAGAACGGGATTGATCGCAGTCCCGAGATTGGCGCCCAGCACGAAGGCAAAGGCCGCATCGGGAGGGATGATTCCCTTGGCCGCCAGCGACATCACCAGGAGCACCACGGCGACGCTGGAATGCATGGCCCAGGTCACCGCCGCCGCGAGCACAACGTCAAGCACCGGAGTGGTTGAGACCATACCGAGAAAGGCGCGCATCGCCGGCAAGTCTTCATATGGCGTCATCACCGCCAGCACCTGATGCAGGGCCAGCAACATCAGTCCCAGGCCGATGAAGACCCGACCGAGATCGTGGGCCTGCGAGGCCGAGTCCCTGCGAAACATCAGGACGCCGACCAGGATCAAGGCTGGGGACACTGCGACCACGTTGAAGGACAGCACCTGCACGATCAGCGTCGTGCCGACATTGGCGCCGAGCATGACCGCGAGCGCCGGCACCAGCCCGACCAAGCCGCCCGCGGCAAATCCTGTCACCATCAGGCCGGTCGCCGTGCTGCTTTGAAGCAGCGCCGTTACCCCCAGTCCTGCGAGAAAGGCGTAGAGCCGGTTGCGCAACGCACTGCCGAGAAACGATCGCAAGCTGGGACCATACGCACGCTGAACCCCGGTCTGGACCATGTGCGTTCCCCACAAGAGGAGCGCGATTGAACCGGCAAGGTCAATCAGCGTGATCGAAAAAGCCATTCCTGCGAGTCCCCGGATCTCTCCAGATGGTCTTCAAGCCTTTCCCGATAAAGCGACAAGCGAGTCGAAACGAGATCGTATCTTATCCGGTCCGGGCTTCGCAGTCATTGGGATGACGCTCAACCCGGGAGGGGGCGGAAGGGCTGGCCGGCATAGAGGCGTTGCTGAACTGCGAAGGACGCCGGAACGGACGGCCTTTTCCGGACGTCCGTTTCCGACACTGCTCCAATCACCTGCCGGCGGGCGGGCGCCAGCCGCGCGGCTTGACGACTTCACCGGAGGCCGGATCGAGCGTAATTTCGACCTCCGCGCCGTTGCGGTCATAGCCCTCGATTTCCCAGCACCCCTTGCTCCGCTTGGCTTGACTGACCGAATAGCCAAGCGCCTCCGCCTTTCCGATCGCCGTCTCGATGGATATCCATTGCTGCGCAGGAATTGCGGGGCAGCGATCACGATCCGCGAAGGCGTTGCTGCCGAATCCGGCGGCCATGACAACGGCGAGCGCGATGGGGGCGATTCTCATGGGTTTCTCCTTTGAAATTTGAGCGTCAACACCCCAGGAGATGACAGGTGCAGGCCACCGGGTTTCTGACAGGTCGTGTCAGCAAGCCGTCAGGAACGCCGGATTAGGCTCCCGGACGAACCTCACATCCGGAGGCATCCATGCCGACCATCGTGCTCCTCCTCTACCTCATCACGCCGGTCTTCGCGGCTCTTTTGCTGGATATCGATGCTTTCGTTCTGTTCATGGTCCTGCTCGGCGTGGCCGCCGGCCTCAGCACGTCATCCGTGGAGCCGTTGGCAAACCGCTCCCATGAGGAATCCACGCCGGACAATGGACGGAACCGCAAGTTTCACTCGGCAAGGGTGGGGCAGTGCCTGCGTCGGCTGGACGCGCCGCCCAGAGCTTCAAAGACCGATGCGCCGCATTCGCTGGATTTCTCGCGGTTTTGAGTAAAGACTGCTGCTATTCACTCGACATCACGACTGTAGCCAATGGGTTCCTTATTGTTCACGCGATCGCAAATTGGATTGCTCCTTGCGCTGGGCCTTGCCGCAACCACGTTGCAGTCGGGTGCGGTGGGGCAGGACTGCAAGCGCAGTCAGGACTGCGCGCTGGATGCGTTCAAGAGCGGAGAGATCAGGCCGCTTTCGGAGGTTCTTGCAGTCGCCCGCGCAAAGGTCCCGGGCGAAGTCGTCAAGATCGAGCTGGAGCATGACGACGGGATTTGGATATACGAGATCAAAATTCTGACGCCGTCCGGCCGCCGCCGCGAAGTGGAGATCAACGCCAGGACGCTTGCTATCATCAAGGTGGACTGACAGTGCGCATTCTGGTTGTCGAAGATGAACCGCGCATCGCCGCCGATCTTAAATCAGGGCTCGAGCAGGCGAACTACGCCGTCGATACCGCTCGGAACGGAGAGGACGCCTGGTTCAAGGGCGAGACCGAGGACTACGATGCGATCGTTCTCGATCTCGGTCTGCCGCGGCTCGACGGTCTCTCGGTGCTCAAAAGGCTGCGGGGTGCTGGCGTCAGGACGCCGGTGCTGATCCTGACGGCGCGCGATGGCTGGCGCGAAAAGGTCGAAGGCATCGACTCCGGAGCAGACGACTACCTGACGAAGCCGTTCCAAATGGAGGAATTGATCGCGCGGCTGCGCGCGATCACGCGGCGCGCGGCCGGCCAGGCGACCGCGCTCATCAAAGCGGGGCCCCTGGAGATCGATACGAGGGCGCGCACTGCATCGGTCGACGGGCGCGCTCTCGCGCTTTCGGCGATGGAATATCGTCTCCTTTCCTATCTTCTGCTGCATCGTGGACGTACAATGTCGCAGAATGAACTGCTGGAGCATCTCCACTCGGGCGATACCGACCGTGATACCAACTCGATCGAGGCGTTGATCGCGCGGCTTCGTAAGAAGCTCGGCTTTCCCCTGATCGAGACCCACCGCGGCCACGGCTACCGCGTCCCCGATGACCCGGCATGAGAACGCACTCGCTGCTCTTCCGCCTCGGTTCCTCCGCAGCGATCCTGATCGTGCTGGCGCTGACGTTGGCCGGTTTCGGTCTAAGGGCGATCTTCAATCAGGAAATAGAGCGCCGCGCGGCCGTTGAACTTGGCCAGATCGTGAAGGTAATTGTGTCGCAGGTCCGGATCGGCGCGGATGGCGAACCGACGGTGGATGCGGCGCCGCCAGACCCGCGCTTCGACGCTCCCTACGGCGGACTCTACTGGCAGATCAGCAAGGCGAACAATCAACGGGCCCGCTCGCGTTCGCTCTGGGATTTCGTCCTGGCGGTTCCCGGCGACAGGCCGGCCGGTTCGCGTTGGGTGACCGATCTGGACGGCCCGAACAATTCGAAACTTCTGTCGGTGGTTCAGGACGTGATTGTGCCGTCAGCCACTGGTGAGACACCGCTGCAGATTGTCGCCGCCACCGATCGAAACGACCTTGCCGAAGCGCAGCGATCGTTCCTCCGCCTGCTGATATTTTCCCTTGCCGCGCTTGGCGCTATCCTGATTGTCGCAATGTCGGTCTTCATCCGGCTTGCTCTGCGGCCATTCGACGAGTTGCGCCGCGGCCTGCAAGCGATTCATTCCGGTGCGGGCCGCTCATTGCGCGGCAAGTTCCCCGACGAGGTTCAACCCGTTGTCGATGATCTCAATCGGCTGATCGCATTCCAGGATGCTGCAGTAGAGCGTGCCAGGACCCATGCCGGCGACCTCGCGCATGGCCTGAAGACGCCGCTTGCCGTGCTCGCCGCCGTTGCGCGCCAGGCGGCAGGCGACGATCGGAAGGAACTGGCAGATGCAATCGAGGAGCAGGTTACACAAATGCGGAGGCAGGTCGATCGCGTTCTCGCGCGCGCACGCGCGGGCGCTGCCGCAGCAATCGGCCGCAAAACCGTCGAGGTCGCTCCGATTGCCGAAAAAGTCGTCCGCGCGTTTACACGCCTGCCTGATAGCCGAACCCTGAATTGGGAGTGTAGCGTTCCGCAAAACGCACGCTTTCCAGGCGAGGAGCATGACCTGACCGAGATTCTCGGGAACCTCCTTGATAACGCACGCAAATGGGCCAACGGTCGAATCAGGCTGACAGCAGGCACAGCGGGGGGGATACTGAGGCTGCACATCGAGGATGACGGCCCGGGACTATCGCAAGATCAGGCCGCGCAGATCGCACGCGGCCAGCGCTGGGACGAGACGCAGCCGGGCACCGGATTCGGTCTCGTAATCACGCGTGATTTGGCGGAAGGCTATCGCGGAACTCTCGAACTGGATCGTTCAGAACTCGGAGGCCTGCGGGCTACCGTCACGGTCCCCATCCTGCATGCCGCACAAGTATAGCGTGGTGCACTATCACGATCTGCGGTGTCAGGCGTTCATGAGGACCGCGAATCTCCGGATCCGGCCTTTGTAGCCTCGTTAAGCCGCCGCTGATTTGCCGATTGCGGCGTTGACGCGCGGCAGCACCTGCTCCG
>CAZGSW010000003.1:0-8193 GCA_964528635.1 uncultured Rhodoplanes sp.
TGACCGGACCGGACAAGCTGCGCGACGAAATCAAGAAGCAGACCGTGCGGTGGGGCCAGTTGGTGAAGGCCTCGGGCTTCAGCGTCGAGGATCGCGGCAGCACGAAGTAAGACGTACCAAACAGACGCGGTATCCCGGCGAAGCGAGCGTCAGCGAGCGCGAGCCGGGATCCCGGCTTCTTTCCTGTGTGAAGACAAACCGGGGTCCCGGGTCTGCAGCACACCACTTCGCTTCGCTCGTGCTGCACTGCGCCCGGGACACGAGACCGTGTTACGCCCTTCGTGTCGGCAGCGGCACCCGGTCGACGTGCTCGATCTCGGTGAGCGCGAGCTTTTCCATCATGCGGGCGCGGGTGGCCGCGTGGGCGGGATCGTCCCAGAGATTGTCGAACTCGCCGGGATCGCTCTCCAGGTCGTACAATTCGCCCCAGCCGGTGCCGTAGAACGCGCTGACGCGCCAGCGGCCCTCGATCAGCGTATGCACGCGAGGCGGCACACCGTCCGAGCCCGGGCTTGGGTGCTGGTGGTCGTACTGGATGAACACGCTGTCGCGCACCGCCTCGCCGCGCTCCAGCACCGGCAGCAGGCTCTTTGCCTGCATGCCTGAGAACGGCTCGATCTTCGCGCGGTCCAGAATGGTGGCGCCGATGTCGATGGTCGAAGCCAGCGCGTCGGTGTGCGCCGACTTCGGCTTGTTGTGCGGATCGGACCAGATGAACGGCACCCGCACGATGCTCTGGTACTGCTCCGCGCCCTTGAGCATCAGCCGATGATCGCCGAGGTGATCGCCGTGGTCGGAGGTGAACATGACCACGGTGTCGTCGGCGCGGCCGCTCGCTTGCAGCGCGGCCAGCACGCGGCCGATCGCGTCGTCGACGCAGGCGATCATGCCGGCAGTGAGCGCCCTCGCCTCCTGCGCCTCGCGGGCCGAGACACCGATGGTGTTCATGCCGGTCAGGTTGGCCTTGCCGGCGGCGCGCTCCTCGATGATGGCCTGCACCAGCGCCGGCGGCGTCCAGTCGTTGCGCCTGAACGCCTCCGGCACCTCGAACTGCTCGGGCTTGTACATGTCCCAGTACCTGCCCGGCGGATTGAACGGATGGTGCGGATCGGGAAACGACACCATCAGGAAAAACGGCGCGTCGGGATCGGCGTCGCCAAGCCACGCCTCGCCGCGCTCGCCCAGAAAGGAAGTGGCGTAGAGCTCCTCCGGAATGGCGGTGCGGTAGGCCTGCGGCACGGTGTAATCGTGCGGCAGCGCGTTCTTCGGACCCAGCAAGCTCTTGGCCTTCGGATCGCGAGCCTCCAGCCAGCGGTCGTAGTCGCCGCCCGGCTCGTCACCGTGGGCGCGAACCAGAGTCACGTGGTCGAAGCCGTAGAATGGCGTCACCACGCGCGCCTCCTTCGCGTTCCAGTACTCCGGGGTTTCCTGTTCGTATTTTGGGTTGCGCAGATCGTTGCGCATGGCGGACGACAGCTCCGGCGCGGGCTCGTGATATCCGGGCCGCGGCGGCGGCCGCTTGATGATCGGGCCGTACTCGGTGAAGTTCTGCAGATGGCTCTTGCCGATCAGCGCCGTGCGGTAGCCGGCGTCGCGCAGCAGTTCCACGAACGTCACCGCCTGCATGGTCAGCGGGATGCCGTTCGAGCGCACACCGTGCACCGACGGCATCCGGCATGTCATCAGGCTGGAGCGGTTCGGCATGCAGACCGGGCTCGCCACATGAAAGCGGTCGAACGCGGTGCCGCGCGCCGCAATCGAATCGATGTGCGGCGTGCGCAGCACCGGGTGGCCGTAGCAGCCCAGAAAATCGGCACGGTGCTGATCGGTAATGAACAGAAGAAAGTTCGGACGCTTCGGCATGCAGGCTCCCCGGCGAAAGGTGTGGTACTATTGTCGGTATGAACGGACTTTACGAGTCGGAATCGCTGCGCCACGTTTTGCTGGTGACGGGCGCGATCGGCGGCGGTGCCGCCTGGCTCACCGGCCGCGCCATCGCCTCGACATGGCGGCCGGTGTGGCACCTCGTGGCCTACACGCTGCTGCTCGGCTGCGCGGTGCGGTTCGTGCACTTTGCCCTGTTCGACGGCACGCTGCTGGCGCCCGCCTCCTACGCAACCGACGTGATCTACCTGCTGATCGTCGCCTCGCTGGGCTGGCGGACCACCCGCGCCGCCCAAATGGCGACGCAATATTACTGGCTTTATGAACGGACCGGTCCGCTGACCTGGCGCTCCAAGGCGTGACTGGCGCGCCAAGGCGTGACCGGTGCGCCACGCCCTGATTCGAATGGAACCGGGGTGCCCGGTGTTTATGGTGGAAATGAATCCGGCAAGTCGGTCCAAATGCCGCTGCAAGCAGCGCCAATTCCGGATGACTTCCGGTAAAAACCGGACAGAATGAAGTTTGGACGAGCAACGCGGCCGGGGCGACCTCGCGGTCAGCGGTCCGCTCACTTGAGGAGAGGGAAATGAAAAAGCTGTGGCTTACCGGCCTCGCACTCGGCGCGAGCCTCGTTCTGGCCGGCGCGGCCTCCGCGCAGGATATCGCCGTGGGCGTCGCCGGTCCGATGTCGGGCGGCGAAGCCTCGTTCGGCCGTCAGATGAAGAACGGCGCCGAACAGGCGGTCGCCGACATCAACGCGGCCGGCGGCGTGATGGGCAAGAAGCTGAGGCTTGAGGTCGGCGACGACGCCTGCGATCCGAAACAGGCCCGCTCGGTCGCCGAGAAGTTCGGCGGCGCGCGGCTGGCATTCGTCGCCGGGCACTATTGCTCGTCGTCCTCGATCCCGGCGTCGGAGGCCTACGCCGAAGGCGGCGTGTTGCAGATCTCGCCCGCCTCAACCAACCCGACCTACACCGAACGCAAGCTGTGGAACACGTTCCGCGTCTGCGGCCGCGACGATCAGCAGGGCGAGGTGGCAGGCAACTACATCGCCCGCAACTTCAAGGGCAAGAACGTCGCGATTATCCACGACAAGACCACCTACGGCAAAGGTCTTGCCGACGAGACCAGGAAGGCGATCAACAAGGCCGGCCTCAAGGAGAAGCTCTACGAGAGCTACAACAAGGGCGACAAGGACTTCAACGCGCTGGTGTCGAAGCTCAAGCTCAATGCGATCGACCTGGTCTACATCGGCGGCTACCATCAGGAGTCCGGGCTGATCCTGCGCCAGATGCGCGACCAGGGCGTCAAGGCGATCCTGATGGCGGGCGATGCGCTCGCCGACAAGGAGTTCGCCTCGATCACCGGCGCGGCCGCCGACGGCGTGCTGTTCACCTTCGGCCCCGATCCGCGCAAGAAGCCTTCGGCAAAGGCGATCGTCGAGAAGTTCAAGGCCAAGAACATCGACCCTGAAGGCTACACGCTCTACACCTACGCGGCGTTCCAGGTCTGGACCCAGGCGGTGGCGGAGGCCAAGACCACCGACCCGAAGAAGGTCGCCGCGGTCATGAAGAAGGGCAGCTACGACACGGTGCTGGGCAAGCTGTCGTTCGACGCCAAGGGCGACATCACGGTGCTGGATTACGTCGTCTACAAGTGGGACGCCAAGGGCAGCTACGCGGAGCTTCCGCAGAAGTCCGGCATGTAGGCCCGCGCGCCGTCCGCGAGAATATCGGCCCGCCCCTCACGGGGCGGGTTTTCTCTTTCAGCGCTACCCCAGCCGGCCCAGCGCGGGAAACGTCTCCAGCAGCCAGAAGCTGAACGTGGTGATGGAGCCGGTCAGGAACGCGATGCCGGTCAGGATCAGCAATCCGCCCATCGCCTTCTCGACGTAGCCGAGATAGTGGCGGAACCGCGCGAGAAAGCGCGCAAACGGCTCCACCGCGAACGCCGCCAGCATGAACGGAATGCCGAGCCCTGCGGAATAGACCGCGAGCAGGCCCGCGCCCTTTGTCACCGTGGTTTCGGATGCGGCCACCGCCAGGATCGCGGCAAGGATCGGCCCGATGCATGGCGTCCAGCCGAACGCGAACGCGAGCCCCATCGCGTAGGCGCCCCACAGGCCGACAGGCCTGGCCATCTCGACGCGCTTTGTGCGTGCGAGCCACGCGATCTGAAACACACCGAGGAAGTGCAACCCCATGGCGATGATGGCGATGCCGGCCACGATGGAGAGCTGATACGAGTACGCCCGCAGCAGCCCGCCGAACACGCTGGCGCTGGCGCCGAGCGTGACGAACACGGTGGAGAAGCCCGCGACGAACAGCGCGGCCGCCCCCACCGTCTGCCACTGCGATCCGGCTCGCGGGTCGCCGTCGGCGAGACGCTCCAGCGAGGTGCCGGCCAGATAGACGAGGTACGGCGGCACCAGCGGCAACACGCAGGGGCTGAGAAAGCTGATGAGGCCCGCGAACAGCGCGGCGAGGATGGTCACGTCCGGCGTCATGCGGCGCCTTGATGCGACGGCGCGGCGGCGGTGGCAAGCCGCGAAACGATGCCGTCGCCGGGATGTGATCGGCGGTGATAGGGTGGCCAAGGAAGGATTGAATGCTTCGGAAACTGCCCATCATCGCCGTGTTCGGACAGGGCACCCCGGCCCGGCCGGAGCGCATCGCGCTGGCGAAGTCCGTCGGCGCCCGCATCGCCGCGCTCGGCGCGCACCTCCTGACCGGCGGCGGCTACGGCATCATGACGGCAGTGGCGGAAGGCTTTGTGGCGGTCGATGAGCGCCCCGGCTTCTCGATCGGAATCGTGCCGCGACATCCGGACGGGCCGTTCGAGCGGCCGCACGAGACCGCGGACGGCACCCCCTACCCCAACCCGTTCGTCGAGATCGCAATCCACACGCCACTGCCGCCGCGGGTGGCCAATTGGCAGACCATGCCCGGCCGCAATCACGTCAACGTGCTGAGCGCCGACGCCGTCATCGCCCTGCCCGGCGGCCCCGGAACCGATAACGAACTGACAATGGCAGCGGCCTACCGGGCCGAGATGGATCGCACCCCGGCGGAACGGCGCGCGGTTCTGCTTGGTCCGCGCGACGAGTTCACGCCGCGGCAGCGCGAGATGTTCATTCATGAGGAAACGCTTGACGGCGCGGAGCGGCACTTGCGCCAGGCGCTTGCGGCGCACGGCATGACGATCTGAGGGAGTGTTCGATGGCGGCGCGCAATCTCATCACCGATGTCGCGGGCCTGCGGGTCGGCAACGCCGACGACGCGGCGCTTGCCTCCGGGGTCACCGCGATCGTGTTCGACAGGCCCGCGGTCGTCGCCGTCGACGTGCGCGGCGGCGCGCCGGGCACACGGGAGACCGACCTGCTCGACGCCCATCGCACCGTCGAGGCGATCGACGCGATCGTGCTGTCCGGTGGTTCGGCGTTCGGCCTCGACTCGCCCTCCGGCGTGCAGGCCTGGCTGCGCGAGCAGGGCCGCGGTTTTGCGATCGGCGACGTCACCATCCCGATCGTGAGCGGCGCGGTGCTGTTCGACATGACCAACGGCGGCAACAAGGCGTGGGGGCGGTTTCCGCCCTATCGTGATCTCGGCTACGCGGCGGCAGCGGCGGCCGGACCTGAGTTTGCGCTCGGCACCGCGGGCGCGGGCTTTGGCGCAACGACCGTGCTTTACAAGGGCGGGCTCGGCTCGGCGTCGGCGGTGACGCGTGGCGGCCATACGGTCGGCGCGATCGTCGCGGTGAACGCCTGCGGCAACGCCAACGTCGGTGACGGCCGCCACTTCTGGGCGGCTCCGTTCGAGACCGGCTCGGAGTTCGGCGGCCATGGCTTTCCCGCCACGGTGTCTCCGGAGGCGCTGGTGCCGCGCGCCAAGGGCCAGCCCGGCGAGAACACCACCATCGCGCTGGTCGCGACCGACGCAGCGCTGACCAAGGCGCAGGCCAAGCAGCTCGCGGTGATGGCGCAGGACGGCTTCGCCCGCGCGCTTTATCCGGTCCATACCACACTCGACGGCGACACCGTGTTCGCGGCGGCGACCGGAGCGAAGCCGCTCGCCAGTCCCGTCACCGACGTGACCGAGATCGGCGCAATTGCCGCCAACGTGCTGGCCCGCGCCATCGCCCGCGGGGTCTACGAGGCGCGCGCGCTGCCGTTTCCTGGCGCGAAGCCGGACTGGAAGAGCAGGTTCGCCTAGCAGAGACACGCCGAGATCCTTCAGAAATTTCAAGCGGAGCAACGAACATGCCGTTCCACGAAAAAGGCCCGGTGCGTATTCACTACGAGGAAACCGGCGCGGGCTTTCCGTTGCTGGTCATTCCCGGTGGCGGGTTGAACTCGACGATCGGTGGCCTCAGTGAAAGCCGGTCGCCATTCAACCCGATGGAGGTGTTCAAGGATGAATACCGCTGCATCGCGGCGGACCTGCGCAACGCGGGCGGAGGCCAGTCGACCGGTCCGCTCGAGGTCGACCGGCCGTGGGACGCCTACGCCGACGATCAGATCGGTGTGATGGATCACCTCGGCATCGACCGCTTTGTGGTGCTCGGATTCTGCATCGGAGGCCCGTTCATCTGGAACCTGCTGAAGCGCGCTCCGAACCGGATCGTCGCCGCCGTGCTGGCGCAACCGAGCGGCTCGCGGCCGGAGAAGCGCGACCTGTTCTATGAAAACAACATGCAGGGCTGGGGTCCGGCGCTGGCCGCGCGGCGGCCCGACATCTCAATGGAAACGGTGGACCGGTTTCTGACCCGCATGTACCGGACCGATCCCGATTTCGTCTTCACGGTGTCGCGCGATTTCGTGCGCAACTGCCAGACGCCGGTCCTGATCCTTCCGGACGACGTGCCGCCGCATCCCTACGAGGTGGCGATGGAGAGCGCGATGCTGGCTCCGAATTCGGAGTTGAGCATGTTCCCGTGGAAGGAGCCGAAAGAACGGATTCCGATCGCGGTGCGGCAGATCCGGTCGTTCCTGCGCGCACACCGGTCCTGACCGCACGGACTAACCGAACCGGGTCACCGAATACGGCGCCGGATCGCAGAACGGCGTCGCGCCGGTCATCAGGTCGGCGACCAGCCGCCCGGTGATGGGGCCGAGTGTCAGGCCCCAGTGCGCGTGGCCGTAGGCGAGCCACAGGCCGCGCCTGCCGGGCGCCGGGCCGATCACCGGCCTCGAATCCGCAAAGCACGGACGGCTGCCCATCCATGGCGTCGCCTCGACCGGATCGCCGAGCGGAAACAGCCCCTTCGCGTCGGGCATCAGACGGTCGAACTGCACCGGCGTCGGCGGCGCATCGCGGTCGGCGAACTCCGCGCCGGTGGTGATCCGGATGCCCTGCTCCATCGGTGCGAGGCAATAGCCGTTGTCGACGTCGACCACCGGCCGCGTCAGGCCGGCGTTGCCCTGCGGCTTGAAATGACGGTGATAGCCGCGCTTCCACTTCATGGGTGTCCTGAGGCCCAATGGCTCCAGCACGTCCGGCGCCCACGGGCCGAGCGCGACCACCACCTCGGGAGCATCCAGCACGCCGGCCTCGGTGGTGACGCGCCATTTGCCGTCCAGTTGCTGCAGCGTGCGCGCATCACCGCGCAGGATGACGCCGCCGCGCTCGGTGAAGCGCTCTGCATACGCCTTGGTGACGGCGGACGGATTGGAGACGCTGGCCGCGCCCGGCCAGTGCACGGCACGGCTGAACACAGGCGACAGCGACGGCTCGAGCGCCCGGGTCTGCCCGGTGTCGAGCACGACATGCTCGATGCCGATGCTTCCGGCCAGATCGCGCTCGCGGGTGTTGGCGTCGAACGAGGATTCGTCGCGATAGAGCTTGATCCAGCCGTCCTTGCGCAGATAGCGGGAGGCGCCGGACTCCTCCATCAGCGTCTCATGCTCGGCGACCGCGTGCGAGAACAGCGGCCGCATCAGGTTGGCAAACTCCATGCTCTTCTCGAGCGTGGTGTTGGCGCGGTAGGCCAGCAGCCACGGCGCGACCTGCGGCAGGAACGACAGATGGTAGTTCGCCTCCGGCGCCCGCTTGAAGGCAACGCGGAGCAGCGCCGTGAGCTGCGAGGGGAACGCGTGAGGAAACAGCGTGTTGCCCTCGATCACGCCGGCATTGCCGTAGGAGGTCTCCTCTCCCGGCGCACGCTTGTCGACCAGCGTCACGCCGACCCCGCGCCGGGCGAGTTGCAGCGCAACCGACGCGCCGACGATGCCGGCGCCGAGCACGATCGCCTGAGTGCGGGCCATTGCAGAAACCTCCTTCAACACGGCCCCGCCTTCTCCGGTCTCATGCC
>CAZGSW010000003.1:8293-39501 GCA_964528635.1 uncultured Rhodoplanes sp.
CCTGCGAACACTTGGCTGCGTGTGCGCGTCTCCAAGCATGGGCCCGTCCCGTCCTTCGAGACGGCTGCTTCGCAGCCTCCTCAGGATGAGGCGGAGAAGGGACCCTTCCGCAATCATATCTATGACACGCGCTCGACGCCCGCCAGCATGGCTGGTATTCGGCGGGCATGACGATTGTGGATCGGCTGGCGTACGCGCTCGGCTGGCTGGGACGCCACGGTACGGCCGCTGTCGCGCTTTCCATGTTCGTCGGCATCGCCGTGCCGCCGCTCGGCGCGGTGGTCCGGCCGTATTTTTCCGAAACGGTGATCGCGCTGCTCATTCTGGCATTCTTGCGGGTTGATCCCGCAGGATTGCGCTCACAGCTTGCGCGGCCCGGGCTGCTGATTGCCGCCACGCTGTGGACCATGGTGGCGGTGCCGGCGCTGATCGGGACAGCCCTCTGGGCTGGCGGCATCTCCAGCTATTCCGAAGCGCTGCTGCTGGCGCTGCTCCTGCATGCCGTGGCACCGCCAACCTTCTCGTCGCCGGCACTCGCCGCGCTGATCGGACTGAACGCGGCGATCTCGCTGGCGTTGCTGATCGCCTGCATCGCGGCAGCGCCGTTGACTGCGCCCGCCTTCGTCGCACTGTTCACGGCAGGCACGGTGACGCTCTCCCCGCTGTCGCTTGGCATCCGGCTCGCTCTGATCCTGGCGGGAGCCGCGGCCGCGGCATGGATCGTCCGTGCGCTTGCGGGCCGCAGCTTCATCGAACGGCAGGCGGAGCGGATCGACGGCCTCAGCGTCATCGGACTGTTCGGCTTTGCTGTCGCGCTGATGGGCAGCGTTGCCGGTGCGGCACTCGACAATCCGTGCCTCGTGCTGGGCCTGATCGGATTGACCACGGCGCTTTCCATCCTGCTCAGCGCACTGACCGCGCTGGTGTTCCTTCGCGCCGGCCGCGCAACGGCGTTCGCACTGGCGCATGCATCGGGCTCGCGCAACCTTGGCCTGATGCTGGCGGCAACCGCAGGCCAGGCACCGGAGTTGGTGTGGCTCTATGTCGCGCTGGCGCAGTTTCCGATCTACCTGCTGCCGCTGGCGTACAAGCCACTGGCGCGCAGGCTCCGCGTAGGACAATATCCTTCCCAAGTTTAACCAGGGGTGGAAACACAGCATGTTCAAGACTTGGAAGGGAGTTCTGGGAGCTGCGATTGTCGCGCTGGCAACGGGGCCCGTGCACGCGCAGGATTTTCCTAAGCAGGCCGTGAAAATCGTGGTGCCGTTTTCGGCCGGCGGCCTGCCGGACACGGTTGCACGCATCGTCGGCCAGCAGCTTCAGGAACGGCTTGGCCAATCCGTGGTGATCGAAAACCGGCCGGGCGCGGGCGGCAACGTGGCCGCGACCGCCCTGCTAAGCATTCCCGCCGACGGCTACACGATGATGATCACCGACGGGTCGATGTTCACCATCAACCCGAAGCTGATGAAGTCGCTGACCTACGATCCGGACAAGGATTTCGTGCCTGTGGCCCAGCTTGCGCGCGGACCGCTGTTTCTTGCCGCGCACCCGAAGCTCCCGGTCTCGACCTTCAAGGAGTTCATCGACTACGTCCGCGCCAATCCCGGCAAGATCAACTACGGCTCGTCAGGCATGGGCACGACCCACCACCTGACGATGGAAGCGGTAAAGGCCGACCTGAAGCTCGATCTCGCTCACGTTCCCTTCAAGGGCACGGGCCAGTCGGTGCCAGCCCTGCTCGGCGGCCACGTCGAGGTGGCATTTTCGGCCTATCCGTCGCTTGCCGGAGCAGTGCAAAGCAACAAGGTGAAGCTGCTGGCCACCAACGGCATCAAGCGATCCGCCGATGCGCCGAACGTGCCGGCGATTTCGGAGTTCATCCCGAACTTCGACTTCGCTCCGGTGATCGGCGTTTTCACCCGGGCCGGCACGCCGAAGGCCGCCATCGACAGGATCGCCGCCGAGACAGCGGTGGTGCTGAAGTCGCCCGACGTGATCGCCAAGCTCGCCAAGGTCGGCGTCGAACCCGCGCCTGCCGGACCGGCGGACTACGCCAAGGGCCTGAAGGAAGAGGCCGCGCGGGTTACGGCAACCGTCAAGGCCGCCAATATCCAGCCGCAGTAGCGCCACGCGCGAACGGGAGTCCGGCTACGAAAAGGTCCCGCGAGGGGCCTTTTCTTTGTCCGGCATCTGCCACACGTTCTTGTCTGGGGACCGAGGGCGCCCCACGTTGCCCCCACTGTGGCTGCCATGTTACGCGGGGGCTTCAGGAGGCTCGTCATGCCCCGCCCGCTCCGCATCGCACCGTCCATCCTCTCCGCCGATTTCGCCAGGTTCGGAGAAGAGGTGCAGGCGATCGACGCCGCCGGCGCCGACTGGATCCATGTCGACGTGATGGACGGGCACTTCGTTCCCGTCATTTCGTTCGGGCCGGAGGTGGTGAAGGCGATCCGGCCGCTGACCAAAAAGCCGCTCGACGTGCACCTGATGGTCGCGCCGGTCGACCCGCACCTCGAAGGCTTTGCCAAGGCCGGCGCCGACATCATCACCGTCCACGTCGAAGCGGGCCCTCACCTGCACCGTTCGCTGCAGGCGATCCGCAATCTGGGCAAGAAGGCGGGTGTCACCATGAACCCGGCGACGCCCGTGGAATCCATCGAGCATGTCATCGACGTGGTCGACCTCGTGCTGATCATGTCGGTCAACCCGGGTTACGGCGGGCAGAAATTCATCCCGGCAGCGGTCGAGAAGATCCGCCGCGTCGCGGCGCTGGCGGGCGGCCGCCCGATCGACATCGAGGTCGATGGCGGTGTGACGCCTGATAACGCGGCAGAAGTGGTTCGCGCCGGCGCCAACGCGCTGGTCGCGGGATCGGCGGTGTTCAAGGACGGCGCCGCCAACTACCGCAACAACATCTCGGCGATCCGCCATGCGGCGGCGCTGGCCCGCGGCGAAGCAGCGTAGAACGGAGTGTGCGATGGGCGTATTGATCGATGGCGTATGGACCGACGGCACGCTTCCCGAGGAGACCAGCCAGTCAGGCGAGTTCAAGCGCAAGGAATCCGCGTTCCGCAACAGGATCACCGCTGACGGCTCATCCGGCTTCAAGGCCGAGGCCGGCCGCTATCATCTTTATGTCGCGCATGCCTGCCCGTGGGCGCATCGCGCGCTGATCTACCGCGCCGTCAAGAAACTCGAGAACGCCATCACCGTGTCGTATTGCATCCCCGGGCTGCGCCCGCAGGGCTGGGAGTATCGTGACGATCCGGCGTTCCCGGACTGCACGCCGGACACCGTGAACGGCTTCCGCTATCTGCACCAGGCCTATACGGCGGCCGATCCGAAATACACCGGCAAGGTCACGGTGCCGACGCTGTGGGACAAGAAGGAAAAGACGATCGTCAACAACGAGTCGTCCGAGATCATCCGCATGTTCAACAGCGAGTTCAACGCGATCGGCGGAGACAACGCCGATTACTATCCGCAGGCGCTGCGCGCGGAGATCGACGCGGTGAACAAGCTGACCTACGACAACGTCAACAACGGCGTCTACCGTACCGGCTTTGCCAAGACACAGGCGGCCTACGAGGCGGCCTACGACAGCGTGTTCGCGGCACTCGACGAGCTGGAAGCGCGGCTCTCGAAGCAGCGCTATCTGGTCGGCAAGCAGATCACCGAGGCAGACTGGCGGCTCCTGCCGACGCTGCTGCGCTTCGATGTCGCCTATTTCTCGGCCTTCAAGTGCAATAAACGCCAGATCAGGGATTACCCGAACCTCTGGAACTACATGCTCGAGCTCTACAACGTGCCGGGCGTCGCTGCGACCGTGAAGCCGCGCTACTACGTGGTGAACTACTACTCGATCGACCGCGTCAATCCGAACGGCATCATCCCGAAGGGCACGCCGGTCGACCTGTCAGGCCGGCACAACCGCGACCGGCTGAACTGACAGATGGCACGGCTCGGCGCGTTCCCTCCGTTGTCGCCCCCGCGAAGGCGGGGGCCCGTAACCACAATCCCATCGAAAGACCACGCGGTATGGGTCCCCGCCTTCGCGGAGACGACGGCGGCTGGCGTGGTGCGCGTCATTCCCATCGGACAACGGGCCATTCCATGATCCCGCGCTACTCCCGTCCCGACATGGTGGCCATCTGGTCGCCGGAAACCCGCTTCCGCATCTGGTTCGAGATCGAGGCGCACGCCGCCGACGCCATGGCCAAGCTGGGCATGGTGCCGAAGGCCGCCGCGAAAAAGGTCTGGGACAAGGGCCGCAAGGCGCAGTTCGACATCGCGCGGATCGACGAGATCGAGCGCGAGGTCAAGCATGACGTCATCGCGTTCCTGACCCATCTCGCCGAGATCGTCGGGCCGGAGGCGCGGTTCGTGCACTCCGGCATGACGTCGTCGGACGTGCTGGACACCTGCCTCAACGTGCAACTGACCCGCGCCGCCGACATCCTGATCGACGACGTGGACCGCCTGCTCAAGGCGCTCAAGCGGCGGGCCTTCGAATACAAGATGACGCCGACGGTCGGGCGCTCGCACGGCATCCACGCCGAGCCGACCACGTTCGGGCTCAAGCTGGCGCGGGCCTACGCCGAGTTCTCGCGCGGCCGGGCCCGGCTTGTCGCCGCCCGCAAGGAGGTCGCCACCTGCGCCATCTCCGGCGCGGTCGGCACCTTCGCCCAGGTCGACCCCCGGGTCGAAGCGCATGTGGCAAAGCAGATGGGGCTCGCGGTCGAGCCGGTATCGACCCAGGTAATCCCGCGCGACCGTCACGCCATGTTCTTTGCGACGCTTGGCGTGATCGCCTCCTCGGTCGAGCGGCTCGCCACCGAGATCCGCCATCTGCAGCGCACCGAGGTGCTGGAGGCCGAGGAATACTTCTCGCCCGGCCAGAAGGGCTCGTCTGCGATGCCGCACAAGCGTAACCCCGTGCTGACGGAGAACGTCACGGGACTGGCGCGCGTGGTACGCGGCTACGTCACTCCGGCGCTGGAGAACGTCGCGCTGTGGCATGAGCGGGACATCTCGCACTCCTCGGTGGAGCGGATGATCGGCCCCGACGCCACGGTGACGCTCGACTTCGCCCTCAACCGCCTCGCCGGCGTGATCGACAGGCTCGTGGTCTATCCGAAGAACATGCAGAAGAACCTCGACCGGCTCGGCGGGCTGGTGCATTCCCAGCGGGTGCTGATCGCGCTGACCAAGGCCGGCATTTCACGGGAGGACGCGTACCGGATCGTGCAGAAGAACGCGATGCGCGTCTGGGAGCACGGCGAGGACTTCCTCGAACTGCTTAAAGCGGATCCTCAGGTGCGCAAGGCCCTGAAACCGAAGGAACTCGAGGCCAACTTCGACCTCAAGCATCACTTCAAGCACGTCGACACGATTTTCAGACGCGTGTTCGGGAAGACGTAAAGTCCGCAACGCTCAGCGGTCGCGGCGCAATTCCATCTCACGCAGGTAGCGGTCCCGCCATTCGCGGTCGTTCCACTGCAGCACCCGCGCCGCATCGTCCGCGTCGTATTTGGTGGCACGAACCGGCGCCTCCTGGACGGCGGGCTGCGCGGCGGCATAGGCGCCGTCGCCGGTGAGGAGCGGCGCGCTGGCATAGCCCTGATGCCCGCGGAAACGGACCTTGCACCACTCACCGCGGCACTCGCCGACCGAAATGGTGGCGCCCGCCGGCATCACCACCATGACGCGGCGCTGCAGGCTCGGCCCGTCACGGAGGTTCAGATTGGATTCGAGCTGGACGTCGCGTGCTGACGCGGCGCCGCTCGAAACGGCAATCACGGCAGCGGCGAAAACGATATTGCGCATGTGAAGCATGTCGGTCCCCGGCCTCGGGCAGCACCCGTTCTGCAAGCGCATGATAGGTACAAAACGGCGCGCGCGCCCCTGCGGCACGACGACACTTTCGATGCGTGGTTAATCGCGGCAATGAAAACGGGCGGCGTTGCCGCCGCCCGTTAATGTTACCGCAGGCGCGTTCGCGCGATCACTCGACCGAGACGCCGCTCGCCTTGATCGGCACCGCCCACTTCTCGGTCTCTTCCTTGACGAGCCTGGCCAGATACTCCGGCGTGGTGCGGTCGCCGGTCGCGACCTCGGCGCCGAGGCCGGCGAGCTTCTCCTTCACCGCCGGCGTGGAGATCGCGTCGACCGCCGCCTTGTTGAGCCTGGCCAGAACGTCGGCCGGCAGCCCCTTCGGAGCGAAGATCGCGTTCCAGGTGTAGGCCACAAGATCCTTCATCCCCTGCTCCGCCGAGCTTGGCACATCGGGCAGCGCCGGCGAACGGGTATCGTTCATGATGGTCAGCGCGCGGATCGAGCCGGCCTGAACGTGCGGCTTGGCCGTCGACATGATCTCGCACATGTAGTCGATGCGGCCCGCCTGAAGCTCAGCCATCGCCGGTCCGGTGCCGCGAAACGGGATGTGGTTGATGTTGACGCCGAGCAGGTGGTTGAGCAGCACGCAGCCCAGGTGCGTGGCCGAGCCGGCTCCGGCGGACCCGAAGTTCATCTTGGCCTGGTTCGCCTTGGCGTAGGCGACGAACTCCTGCAGGTTCTTCGGTGGCAGATCCTTGCGCACGGTAAGCAGGATCGGCACCTGCGCCAGCAACGCCACCGGCTGGAAGGCGGTCTGCGAGTTGTAGAGCGGCCGCTTGTAGAGCGTCTGACCCTGGGCGTGGGTTCCAACCGTGCCGATGCCGATCGTGTAGCCATCCGGCCGGGCGTCGGCGACGCGCTTCGATCCGGTCATGCCGCCGGCACCGCCGACGTTCTCGATCACCACCTGCTGGCCGAGCAGTTCGCTCATGCGGGCACCGACGAAGCGGCCGAGCACGTCGGTCGGCCCGCCGGCAGCGAACGGGATGATCATGGTGACGGGACGGCTCGGGAAGCCCTGCGCAGAAGCGCTGCCACTCAGCGCAACAAGGCCCAAGACCGCTGCGGAAATTGCGGATTTGAACACAGACTTTCTCCCTGTTGTTCGGCCGCCGACTTGCGCTACAAGTTATCTACGGTCAAGCCAACGGCCGGCGTTTCCTCGCCGGTTCACCAGCTATAGAACACCGGAGCGGGGTTTATTCATGCCGGAAACGCGGATCGCCATTGCAGGTCTCGGTGCCATCGGACGGACCGTGGCGCGCAAGCTGACCGACGGCATTCCGGGACTCAAACTCACGGCCATTGCCACCGGCGACAAGGCCAAGGCGCAGGCCTGGCTCGATGCCCAGAAGATCGTCTGCCCGATCGTGGAACTTTCCGAGTTTCCGCACCATGCCGACCTCGCGATCGAGTGCGCTCCCGCCTCACAGATCGAGAACGTCTGCCGCCCCATGCTGGAGGCCGGAAAGCAGGTGATGGTGCTGTCCTGCGGGGCGCTGCTGCCCCGGCAGGAGCTGATCGACCTTGCCAAAGCCAAGGGTGGCAGGATCGTGGTGCCAACCGGCGCCCTGCTCGGCCTCGACGCCGTCATCGCCTCCGCCGAAGGGCTGATCAATTCGGTGCGAATGACGACCCGGAAGCCGCCAAACGGGCTCACCGGCGCGCCGCATCTCGTCAACAACAACATCTCCGTCGAAGGGCTGAACGCGGCAAAGCTGGTGTTCAGCGGGACGGCCCGCGAGGCGGCGGCAGGCTTTCCCGCCAACGTCAACGTCGCAGCCGCCCTTTCGCTCGCCGGCATCGGCCCCGACCGCACCATGATCGACATCTGGGCCGACCCGTCGGTCGATCGCAACTGCCATTCCATCGAAGTGGATTCCGACAGCGCCCGCTATACGCTCGCCATCGAGAACATTCCGTCGGAAAATCCCAAGACCGGCAAGAACGTCGCGCTCTCGGTGCTCGCCGCACTGCGCAAGATGCACGCGCCGCTCGCGGTCGGCACCTGAACCGCACCCTGTTCAAGTCCATCCCTGAAAAACAGAGAGATCGAGGAAATGGCGAGGAAGAAAGCTGCCCGGAAAGCCGCCAAGAAGGCCAAACGCCCGAACTACCGGCTCACCGATCCCAACGACAACAAGCTGACCGCGGAACAGAGCAAGCTCCGCGACGCGATCTTCTCAGGGCCCCGCGGCATCCGCAAGAAGCTCAACGGACCGTTCGCGATCTGGATGCAGGCACCGGAGTACGGCTTCCATGCCCAGGCTCTCGGCGCGCATGTGCGCTACAACACGGCACTGTCGCCCCGGCAATCCGAGTTCGCGATCCTGTGCACCGGACAGAAGTGGAAGGCGCAGTACGAGTGGTTCGCCCACGAGCCGATGGCGCTCAAGGCCGGCGTGAAGCCCGCGACGATCAAGGACATCAAGGCGGGCCGCATGCCGAAGTCGGCGCCGAAGGACGAGAAGGCGATCTACGAGTTCGTGCAGGAGCTCTACAAGACGCGGCGGGTCAGCGACAAAACCTACAAGCGCGTGCATGCCATCCTGGGAACGCGCGGCACCGTCGAGCTGGTCGGCATCCTGGGCTACTACTCGCTGATCTCGATGACGCTCAACGTGTTCCGCGCCGAGCTGCCGGACAACGCGCCGCTGCCGTTCGCCGAACCGGCCTGACCACGCCTTACGACATCCGGCCGCGCTCGCTGTCCACGACGGCGGGCGCGCCGGCCAGCGCAGGCTGGATCGGGGAGTCTGTCTCCTCCCCCTGCGGATCCAGGACGAAGCGGCGTTTTGCGAGCCAGTAGCCGATCATCAGAACGACCGGAACGCAGAACAGGAAGGCTCCCTGTTCGCTCGGGTAGAACAGCACCGCAAGCGCGAATGCGGCCAGCACCAGCCGGATCAGCCGGTCGAATACGGGACTGTCGGCAAAGCTCGCCTGCAGGCTGAACGTTATGCCGATGGTCGCTATCAGGATCAGCACCGCCGCCTGCATCTGCTGCCAGCCCGGTTCGACCACGAGTTCCGGCCGAACGAACACGCCGGCCATCAGCATGAACAGCGACACGCAGATCGTGAGCGCCTGTCCCAGCGTCCGGTAGAACGAGGCATCGGCGATTTTCGCGGTCACCGCCGCCACGATCGAGGTGGGCGGCGTGAGTTCGCCCCAGACGCCCAGGAAGAACGCGAAGAAGTGCACGACCCATGGATTGACGCCTGCCTTGATCATGGGAGGCGCAATCACGATGGCGACCAGGATGTAGGTCGGGGCCGGCGGGAGCCCGGTGCCGAGCAGCGCACCGAACACGAATGCAAGGATCACCATCGCCGCAAGGTTGACGCCGGCCGCCTCGATCAGAAGCGAACCGAGCTTGGTCGGCACGCCGGTGATGACCAGCGCCCCTGTCATGATCGACAGCGTGGCGAGCAGAAGCGTCAGGTCGGCGGTCATCTCGGTGAAAGAATCGAGGAAACTCCGGATCGGATCCATGAAGCTCTTGAACGACCATTGGCCCGGCGCCAGCAGCGGAACAAGATTGAGAACGAACAGGACGCCGCCGACAGCCATGAACACGTAGAGCGCCGCGAACATCGGCGCCATGTGATAGACCGCCATCAGGCCGACCAGCCCGGCTATCACCGCGAGAAACGCTGCAAGGTTCAGCCAGTCGCGCCAATCGAGGGTCGAGATCGTGATGGCAACCGTGCGCATGCGGTACCGCAGCGCCAGCAGATAGACCGAAACCGCGACCGTCGCATAATAGATGATGGCCGGCACATAGCCGCGCGCCACGACGTCGAAATAGCTCTTGCCCAGGAACTCCGCCATCAGGAAGGCCGAGATGCCCATGACCGGCGGCATCAACTGCCCGCCGAGCGACGAGGCGGACTCGATCGCCGCCGCCGTCGCACGCGGCATGCCGGCGCCGATCATGGCTGGAATGGTCGCTGAGCCAATGGTGATGGCGTTGGCCGCGCCGCTGCCGCTCACCGTGCCGACGCACATCGAGCCGACCACCGCCGACTGCGGCAGCGCATGCGGCGAGCGGATCGCGACCCGCTTGGTCGCGCGCAGCAACGAATCGATGCAGCCGTAGCCGCGCAGCACGCTCAGCACCAGCAGAAAGGAGCCGATCACGGTGAGCGCAAGTTGCGGCAGCCCCGAGAACACGCCGGTCGTCATCTCCACGCTCATGGCGGTGATGACCCGCGACCAATCGAGACCGGCGTGGTGGAACATGCCCGGCACCAGCCAGCCGTACACCGCATACAGAACCAGAATGATGTTGAGGATGAACAGCGGCATGTGCCGCCGCCGTGCGTATTCCATGACCAGCAGCGCCATCAGGGCGCCCAGCGTCATGTCCGTCCCGTTCCACATGCCGGCGCGATCGGTGCCGAGCGCGTAGTTCTCGACGTGCATGTACACGGCGACGACGATCGAGATGGCGATGTAGATCGCGATGATGACGTAGTTGGCGAGCGCCGGCAGCCGCGGGTGAAGATCGTTCTCGCGCAGCAGGTTCAGGGTGAAGAGGATGAAGGTGACCGGCACCAGTGTCGTCGCCAGCAGCAGCGGGCCACCGGCGCTGGTCCAGTAGTAATAGAAAAGATGGACGAAGAAGTAGAGCGCAACGACGTAATAAAGGGCATCGATCGCGCGCCGGGACGTGGTCGAGGCGTTGCCGGTCATGTCGGGCACACCATCTGATGGGAAGCGCCAGGGCGGACGCGCAGCCGCGCCCGCCCTATGCCGACTTCGAGTGGGCGGGAACTACATCGTGGCGACCTTGGAGTCCCACTTCTTGTCCCACACGCCCTTCTCGCGCATCCACTTCGCAAGACCCGGATGAATCGGCACCAGGTCCCAGGAGGACTCCACGCCACGCTTCTGGAAGTTCTTCATGTCCTTGGCGATCTCCGAGAAGGCGGGGTCCGCCTTGGCGAGTTCGGCGCCGTTCTTCTCGATGACGTTCAGCATCTTGTAGACGTCGTCGGCGGGCACATCGAGCCCGACGTTGAAACCGTAAAAGAACGGCAACTCGACCACCTTCTGCACATGCACATCGCGCCTGAACGCCTTGGGATCGATCTCAACCGAGGCCAGGCCCTTCTGCTTGAGGATGGCAAGCTCTTCCGCGCTTGGATTGAGCGCCGCCCAGTCGACCGCCAGCGACGCTTCGGTGAGCCAGGGCGGCGGCGACCCGCCGCTGGTGTACAGCAGCATGGCGTCGATCGTGCCTTTCTCCAGATGCGAGCCCGCCGTCGCCAGATCGATCTGGTGATAGATGAACTTCACATCGAGCGCGTTCAGTCCGCGTTCGATATGCGCGCGAACGTCCCACGGCAACGGCCCGGTGAATACGCGCTTTCCGGCCAGATCGCCCCACTTCTTGATCTTGTCCTTGTTGCGGGAATGGATCGCAAGACTCACGTCGGTGGTGAACGTCCAGAACGACTGGATCGGCTGGCGCTTCATCGTGGCTTTGAAGCCCTTGAAGCGGGCCGTATCGCCGACGAGTTCGTGGTAGGCGATGTCCGAGCCGTAAAAACCGTCGAACTGGCCGGTCGCGAAGCCCTTCACGGTCACGATCGCGCCCGGCGTCGGCAGCACCGAGATGCGATAGTTCGGCATCTCCTTGTTCAGCACGTTGGCGAGCACCACCAATGCCTTGTGACCCGCGGAGCCGACCGCGGAGGTCGCCCATTTGATGTCCTTGGGCTGCGATTGCGCGAAGGCCGCCGTCGCAATCATGCCGATTGAGGTTGCGACCGCAAACGTCGTGAGAGCACGCTTGAGCATGGCATTTCCCCTCTGTTTTGTTCGTTCAAGCAGGGTCATTTCCGCCCTGCTTCATTTTCAGGCACTGTGCCGGTCATTTCCGAAACGGCGATCGCCCGACGGATACACCGTCTCCCCCCAGGCGAGATACAAAACGATCCGCCAATCCGCATGGGTTGGCAATCACAAAAATGCCGCAGCAGTATAGCGGCAGTCAGCCGCGACGCTCAAGCAGGCGAGCCAGTTCGTCGGCGCAAGCGTCGGCGAACGCCGGATCGTTGATATGATACGGCAGTTCCGAAACCGGGCCGGAGAAGTGGCGGCGCAGGGTATCGACGAAAACCCTGTCATCGTCCGGCCGTGCCCACGGTCCCGTAACCTGGCCGGACAGCGTATGGGCGTTGCGCGAAACCAGCGCGCTCCAGCCCTTCTGCGGGATCAGCACCGACGCCGGTCCCCGGGCGGCGGCGAGGCGCTCTCCGATCATCCTGCCGAGCGTGGCGAATTCATCCGCGCTCGTCCGCATCAGCATGATTTCGACGTTGTACTGAAAGAACTCGCGGTCGCGATAGCGCTCCGGGACTTCGCCGACCCACCAGTTGGTGAAGTCGAGGCAACCGGGCACCACGACCTGGGGAACGCCCGCCGCGGCAGCACCTGTCAGCCGCGTTTCGCCGGCGCTGTACACGCCGCCAGTGACAAAATCGGTCAGTTCCGACGTGGTCAGATCGATCACGCCAGCCAGTTCGCCGCGGCCTGCCAATGCTTCGAGCGCGCGACCGCCGGGACCGGAGGCATGCAAATGAATCACCTCGAAGCCCCTGCCCTCCAGCCGTTGCGTGATGCAGTCCACCGCCGGCTGCAGGTTGCCGAACGACGACAGGCCGATCAGCGCGCGCCCCGCCGGCGCAGCGTCGCGGGTTGCGCGCGCCATCCCGGCAACGGCAGACACCGCGTTGACGATAGCCGCGCGGGTGATGCGGTTCAGCCAGATGTCGCCGATGGTCGGGAACATCGCGATGTCGCTTTCGGCAACATACCACTGCACCGCGGCGGTCGCCGCCACCGGCGTGATCATGGCCTTGGGAAAGCCGGGCGGCAGCGCACGCATGATCGCGCAAGCCATGGTGGAGCCGTTGGCGCCGCCGAAGCCCAGGACGCCGGCAAGACCGCCGGCCTTGTGCATCTGCTGCACAAGCGCGATGCCGCCCCGGATCATCGCCTGCGCCGCATCGGCCCGCGACATGGCGGCGAGCTGACGCCATTCGAGACCGGCCGCCGCCGCAACCTCGCCGCCGCCGACATCGGCGGGGCCGTGCGCGTGAGGACGCAGCGACAGGTCGACCAGCCACGGCCGCGCTCCGGCCCGTTGCAGCGCATCGCACACGAAGCGGATGGCCTCGTGCTTGCTGTCGAGCGTCGCCAGAACGCAGACGGCGGGTTCGCCGGTCACTTACCGGCCTGCGCGAGCTTCACCGCGCGGAAGGCGCGGGTCGTCTCCACCACCGATTTCTCGATCGGGAAGCGCTCCGCCGAGGAGCCGCCGACATAGCCGTGCAGACGCGGCTCCCTGTGCAGGAACCGCCCGAATTGCTCCGGCGTCTCGATGGCGCCGCCGTGGCAGGTGTAGATGAGATGCGAATGCTTCGCCGACAGCGCATCCAGGATCGCCGCCGTGCGCTGCAGCGCATCGTCGTCGGCCATAACGGTCTTCGAGCCGATGGTGCCGCCGGACGAGTTACCGAAGTGAATGATGATGTTGTCGACGCCCGCCTCGGCCATGGCCCTCGCCTCGTCCGGAGTCGTGCAGAACGCCTTGGTGAACAGCCCGAGCCGCGAGGCGTGGCGCAGCACGTCGACCTCGCGGGCGAAACCCATCCCGGTCTCCTCGAGGTCGCTGCGAAACTTTCCGTCGATCAGCGCCACAGTCGGACAGTTCATCACGCCGTGATAGCCCGCCGCCGCCACCTTCTCGACAAAACGCGCCATGTCGCGGGTCGGATCGACGCACAGAAGACCCGCGATCACCGGACACTCGCTGACCACGTTGAGGAGCGAGCGCTCGCCGAGATCGAGCGTCAGTGCGTTGGCGTCGCAGATCGGCAGGTAGCCCGCCATCGAGCTGAGCCCCTGCATCCGGAAATAGGCCAGCGCGTGGGTGGTGACCATGCTGGCGCCGCCGCGCGCGGCCATCTTGGCGGTGATGCCGGAACCGCAAAGGGCATCGTAGATCGCTGTGCCCGCCCGGCATTCCGCACGCAGGCGGTTGACGATGGTCTCACGGTCGAATGCAGGCATGGTCCCTCCCGATGCGAAAGCGTAGCCGAACGCATCGGGCGGGTCCAAGCGGTGGGAATTTGCGATAGTTTGCTCCGCGGACGGTCATCATGCGCATATTGATCGAGAACGAGGCAGGCTCCACGACCAAGCACCGCTACGACGAGCGGACGCTGACCCTGATCGGCAAGGCCGAGGTATCGGCCGCCTATCCGTTCCCGTACGGTTTTGCGATCGGCACCCGCAGCGGCGATGGCGACGCGGTGGATTGTTTCGTGCTCACTGACAGGAGGCTTGCTTCCGGCGCCGTGATCGAATGCGAGCCGGTCGGCCTGATCGAGCAGATCGAGGACGGCGAGACCGACCACAAGGTGCTGGTGGCGCTGCCCGGCGAAAATCCGCGGGCCGGCGACGCGCTGGAGACACTGCGCAGCTTCGCCGCCGGTGTGTTTGCGCACGTCCCGGGCAAGTCCATCAAGCTCGGCCGCCTGCTCGATCGGGAGGCGGCCGAGGCCTATCTCGCGCAGTGCCGGCCGGACTAGCGGAGCGGCCGGGCCCGAAGGTTAGTGATGGTGATGGCCGCCCTTCGGTGAGCCGCCGATCGCCTCGACCGCATACTCCACCTCGACGGAGCCTGCCTTCTCGAACACCAGCGTGCCCTTGGGGCGCGGGGTCTGGTCCTTCACCAGCGGCTGCTTCAGGTCCATGAACATGAGATGGTACGAGCCGGGCTTGAGTTCGACGGTTTCGCCCGGCTTGATCTCCAGACCCTTGGGCAGATGGCGCATCTTCATGACGCCGCCCTCGTGACTCATCTCATGGACCTCGAAGCGTCCGGCAAACGCCACCGAGCCGCCAATCAGACGGTCCGGCTCTTTGCCGGTGTTTGTGATCTTGAGGTAACCGCCGGCCACCGACGCACCCTTCGGGGTGGCGCGCGCCCACGGGTGGCCGATCTTGATCGACCCGACGGTGTATTCATGCGCGTCGGCTTCGACGTGGCCGGACGCGACGGCAATTGTAAAGGCGATGGCAAGCACAAGAGTGCGGATCATGACAGAGCTCCGGAATAGAACGTGCGCGCAGGCGCGCGGATAACGATGCGAAGGCCGAATACGGTCAGCCCGCCGGCGGCGCGCGTGCCGTCAGAGGTCCGCCGGGCGTTCCGGGCCAGACCTGCGCGACCGGCGGCGGCACCCGGGACATCGCCACCGCATGCGGTTCGACAACGGCGGCACCGGCAGGGGCCGGCACGGCGGCGGCACCGATCGACAGGCAGAAGGAGAGACAGCTCCCGTCCTCGTGTCCCGGCGGTCCGCCGGGCGACTGCTGCGCATCCGCGATTTCACCCGAGCAGAGAGGGAATCCGGATACCGCCAGCGCCACCGGCGCCCATGCGGCGAACACCCCTTGCAGCGCCAGCGCATAGGCCGCGACGAGCGCAATCAGCCGGATTCGCAAGGTTCCGCGAGTCATGCAAAATCTATAGGACGACGGCTCGAAACCGTCCATCCTGCTGCCTTGGCAGCGGCTGCAAACAGGAGTACGGGAGCCTCAAGAGCGTGCGCGAGCAACGGATCAGGCCGTGACCGATCGTTCGCCGACCGAGCCCCAGGACCGAGAAAATCCGGAAGCCCACAGTGGGCCGACAGGCCATGTGCTGCCGTTCCGGCGCCGCGGCGCCCTGCTGACGTTCAATCGGCCGGGCCAGCAGCCGTCACCGGTCCGCGATCTCGAACGCTTCGAGCACACCGGCGAGGAAGACGATTACCGCCATCGCATGGTGGTCAATGCGATGGCGGCGGTCGTCACGATCCTGCTGATCGCGGGAGGCATCTGGATCGCCAACTCTATGGCGCAGATGCGCAAGAACCAGGATTGCGTCCTGTCCGGAGGACGGAACTGCAATCCTCCCGTCGAGTCGCAGGCGTCAAAGGGCTGAGGCCGTGTGGCGGCCGAGGACCTCAAGCGTGACCGGAGCCAGACCGGAAAAGCCGATCACGGATGCCGCAGCCGGTGTGAGGTCGATGACGCGGCCGCGAATAAAGGGACCGCGGTCGTTGATGCGCACAACGACGGACTTGCCGTTGCGCTTGTTGGTGACTTTGACTTTGGTGCCGAACCGCAGCGTGCGATGTGCGGCAGTCAGACCGCGCGGATTGGCGCGCTGACCGCTCGCCGTCTTGCGGCCGTCGTAGTTGTAGACTGAAGCGATGCCTGATTCCGCATGCGCGGCTCCGGACAGAAACACGCCGACGAGGGCCCCCAGAACAACCCTTCCCAATCCCTTCAATGTCTTTCTCCTGATTCCGTTGCGAAGGGGCGCGGTACACAGTGCGATTGAGGCAACGATACGGCGGCGCAACAAAAATCACGGCACCTCCTTAACCGGGGCGGCGAGACGGCAGAATTGAGTCGCGGCAGGAGATCGCAAGCTCGCGGACGCGACGCTGTCGGCCTTCGTCACGGGCCATCGTGGGCCCGCCGGCGGAGAGCATCGGCGGTATCGACAGCGGGTAGCGTTAACGTGGGCCGCAGCACCCGGACCCGTGCACCTGCAATGAAGGCGGTGGCGATGTCGCCCGGCCCTGCGACCGCGGCAACTTCGATTCCCCTGCCGGCCCACTCGCAAAGACCTGAGGGAAAGGGCCATGCGGCCGGGCCCGGCGCCGCGCCCCACTGCCGCGAGCATTGAACTCAGGGGCTCAAATCGCTATAGGGAGGCCGGTCGGCCTATCCCGGCGGGGACAATCCGGGACGCCTCCCGGCGCGGCAAAATTCCTCTCAGTTCAGAGACTTACGATGCCATCGACCTTCGATACCGTGGCCAATATTATCGCGGAGACCTGCGATATCCCGCGCGACACCATCAAGCCGGAAAGCCACTCCATCAACGACCTTGGCATCGACAGCCTCGACTTCCTGGATATCGCGTTCGCCATCGACAAGGCGTTCGGTATCAAGCTGCCGCTCGAGCAGTGGACCCAGGAGGTCAATGACGGCAAGGCGTCCACCGAGCAGTATTTCGTTCTGAAAAACCTTTGCGCCCGCATCGACGACCTGGTCGCCGCCAAGGGAGCCGCCTGACCGGCCGCTGGCGCCGCCGGAGCAACAATGCGGATCGAGTATTTCCAGCTCATCGACCGGATCATAGATCTCGATCTTCCCAACCTGACGATTCGCGCGGAGGCGGCCGTGCCGACCGCAAGCACGATCTTCGAGGGACACTTTCCGGGTCATCCGCTGATGCCCGGAGTGCTGCTGACCGAATCGATGGCGCAAGCCTCGGGCTGGCTGATCATCGGCCATACCCGGTTCGAGAAGATGCCGTTCCTGATCGGGTTGAAGGAGGTGAAGCTTCGCACCTTCGTCACACCCGGCCAGTTGCTGATGGTGTCCGCCAAGCTGGTGCACGAGGGGTCTGGATACATGGTGACCGAGGCGGCGATCGAGCGCGACGGCAAGCCGGTGTGCGACGCCACCATGACGTTCCGCCTGATGTCGTTCCCCTCCCCCGACTTCCGCGCCAGCATGGAGCAGGTGGCGGAGCGGATCGCGTTCCCACGCACGGCGGTTGCATCATGAACAACCCGGCGCGCGAAACCTGGATCACCGGCATCGGCATCGTGTCCAGTCTGGGCGAAGGCCCGGACGCGCACTGGAATGCACTTTCGGCGGCCAGTCCCAACATCGACGAGACCAGGTTTGCGCCATGCATCGTGCATCCGCTGGCGCCGATCGATTTCGACAAGCAGATCCCCAAGAAGGGCGACCAGCGCCAGATGGAACCGTGGCAACGGATCGGCACCTACGCCGCGGGGCTCGCGCTCGAGTCGGCCGGCGCCAAGGGCAACACCGAGCTGCTCGCTCGCATGGACATGATCGTCGCAGCCGGCGGCGGCGAACGAGACACCGCAGTCGACGGCAGCATCATGACCGGCATGCCCAATGCGGCCGATCCGGGTGCCTATCTCAACGAACGGCTGATGAGCGATCTTCGCCCCACGCTGTTCCTGGCGCAACTGTCGAACCTGCTTGCCGGCAACATATCGATCGTGCACGGCGTCACCGGATCGTCGCGCACATTCATGGGAGAAGAACTCGCCGGCATCGACGCGCTGCGCATCGCACTGTCGCGCATCGTTTCCGGCCAGAGCGACATCGGGCTGGTCGGCGGCGCCTACAATGGCGAACGGCTCGACATGATGATGCTCAAGGAGTTCGGCGGCTACAACCTGAAGGATCGCTACGCGCCGGTCTGGAAGCGCGGACCGCGCGGCGGCCTCGCATGCGGCTCGCTCGGCGCCTTCATCGTGGTCGAGGAGCGCAGCCACGCCGAGGCGCGCGGGGCACACGGTCTTGCCCGCCTGAGCACCGTGGTGTCGGACCGCTCGCGGCGCAAACCCGGCGACGTCACCGCCACGCTGGAGAACCTCTGGCAGAGGTTGACGGACAGGATCGGGGCCGGCGGCGTTGCCGCGTTGTCTGGGGCAAGCGGCAGCGAACCTGCGACCGGCGAGGAGCGCGCGTTCTTCGAACGCCACCCCGATCTGGCGGTCCGTGCCACCGGAACCATGCTGGGGCACACCGAGGAGCCGCAGTTCGTCATGAACGTGGCGCTGGCGGCGCTCGCCCTCCAGCGTGGTAGTCTCTATCCGCCGTTCGACGACTCGGGTGTCGAACGGCCGATGACGGATGCGCTTCGCCAGATCGTCGTCACCGGCGTCGGTCATGCCTGGGGCGAAGGCATCGCCCTCGTCGAAGCGGGGTCATGACGGAGCGCGCAATGCCTGCAGCCAGAGACAAGCAGAATCGCCCGGTGGTGGTCGTCACGGGGATGGGCGTCGTGACATCCCTCGGTGCAGGCAAGGCGGACAACTGGGCAAAGCTGACGGCGGGTCGCTCCGGCATCTCCGCGATCAAACGGTTTCCGACCGGCGGACTGAAGACCAAGGTCGCCGGCACGATCGATTTCATGAACGTGGAGCCCTATTCCACACCGGATCTGTCGGAGCGGCTGGCGGTTGAGGTGGCGGACGAGGCGATCGCCGAGTCGGGCATCGGGAAGCCGGGCGATTTTCCCGGACCGCTGTTTCTCGCCGTACCGCCTATCGAAATCGAGTGGCCGCAGCGCGTTGAAGTCGCCGCCGCCGTGCGCGGCAATTCCGAAATCGGCTATGCGGATCTGATTCGCGCCGCCTCGACCGGACAGTTCCGACCGATGCACGGCCGTTTTCAGTTCGGTTCGGTCGCGAACAATCTGGCCGATCGGTTCGGCACCAAGGGCGCGCCGATCTCGCTGTCCACTGCCTGCGCATCCGGCGCCACTTCGATCCAGCTCGGCGTCGAAGCGATCCGGCGCGGCGAGACGGACGCGGCGCTTTGCATCGGCTCGGACGGATCGGTTAGCCCCGAGGCCTTGATCCGGTTCTCGCTCCTGTCGGCGCTTTCGACCTCAAACGAGCCGCCGCAGGGCGCGGCCAAGCCGTTCTCCAAGAACCGCGACGGCTTCGTGATGGCCGAAGGCGCGGCCGCGGTCGTGCTGGAGAGCCTGGAGTCGGCGCAGGCGCGCGGCGCCCGCATCCTCGGTGTGATCGACGGCTGCGGCGAGATGGCGGACGCGTTCCATCGCACCCGCTCGAGCCCCGACGGCAAACCGATCGTCGGCTGCATCCGCAACGCGCTCAACGACGCCGGTCTCAGCCCGGAGGATATCGACTACGTCAATCCACACGGCACCGGCACGCCGGAGAACGACAAGATGGAGGCTCTTGGCGTCACGACGGTGTTCGGCGAGCGCGCGGCCAGCATTCCGGTCTCGTCCAACAAGTCGATGATCGGACACACGCTGTCGGCGGCCGGCACGGTGGAAGCGGTGTTCACGCTGATGACGCTGCAAAGCGGCCGCATCCCGCCGACCATCAACTACGCAGTGCCGGACCCAGCAATCCCGCTCGACGTGGTGCCGAATACGGCCCGCGACGCGAGGGGCCTGCGTCACGCGATCTCCAACTCCTTCGGCTTCGGCGGTCAGAACGTATCGCTGGTGCTGGGGCTGGAGCCGCGCTAAAGCGCATAGGCAATGCGCGCCCTCACCCTCGTCGCCGACCGCAAGATCGAGCTTGCCGACCTGCCCGAACCGCCGCCGCCCGCCGACGGCGAGGTGCAGATCGCGGTCCGCGCGGTGGCGCTCAATCATCTCGACCTGTGGGGCTTCCGCGGCATGGCGTTCGCCAAGCGCAAGCTGCCGCTGGTGGTGGGCGCGGAGGCGTCGGGAGAGATCGTGGCTACGGGCCCGGGGGTCAGCGGCTTCAAGGCGGGCGATCCGGTGGTGATGTACGGCGCGATGACGTGCGGCACCTGCAAGGCCTGCCGCGAGGGACGCGACAACCTTTGCGAAAACGTCGGCGGCATCATGGGCTTCCACCTCGACGGCTTCGCCCGCGACCGGCTCAACATGCCGGCCCGCCTCGTCATGCCGGTGCCGCAGGGCGTGAGCCTCACGGACGCCGCCTGCGCCCCGATCGGGTTCGCCACCGTGCAGCACATGCTGTTCGACAACGCAAAGCTCGAGTCCGGCGAGACCATCCTGGTGCAGGCCGGCGGCTCCGGCATCGGCACCGCCGCCATCAAGATGGCGAAAGCGATCGGCTGCACCGTCATCACCACGGTGGGAGACGATGACAAGGCCGCCAGGGCGAAGGCGCTCGGCGCCGATCACGTCATCAACTACCGCAAGGAGCGGTTCGAGACGATCACCCGCAAGCTCACCGGCAAGAAAGGTGTCGACGTGGTGTTCGAGCACGTCGGCGGGGAAGGCTTCAACGGCTCGCTGCTGGTGCTCAAGCGAGGCGGCCGGCTCGTCACCTGCGGCTCGACGGCAGGCCCGTCGGTGCAACTCAATCTGATGCAACTGTTCCAGCAACAGTACCGCATCATCGGATCGTTCGGCGCCTCGATGCGAAACATCCGCGAGAGCCTTGCCAAGATGGCGGCCGGCATGACGCCGGTGATCGACACGGAGGTTCCGGTGGCGGATTTGCAGCGCGGGCTCGATCGGCTGGAGGGCCGTCAGGTGTTCGGCAAGATCGTGGTGCGCTTCTAGGCCCGCACGATGCGCTGGTGGCCCGAAAGCTTCAAAGCCTTTGTCAACACGCTGATTGGCGCGCTGACCGTTTCCTTGTTCAAGCTGATGCGCATCGGCAGTCCGGACCGGATGTCCAACGGCGGCGCCTGGGTGATGCGCCGGATCGGGCCGCGCATGCGCGAGCATCAGGTGGCGCTGGCCAACCTGAAGGCCGCGTTTCCCGACAAGCCTGCCGGCGAGATCGAGGAGATCCTGCTGGGCTCATGGGAGAACCTCGGCCGGGTCGGCGCCGAGTTCGCTCATCTGGACCGGCTGTGGGACCACGATCCGGCGCATCCGGGCCGAGGCCGGATCATGCCGGCCGACGCCGCCTACGCTCGCATGGTCGAACTGCGCGACGACGGCAAGCCGGCGCTGGTGTTCTCCGCCCACCTCGCCAATTGGGAACTGGCGTCGGTCGCGGCCACCAAGTTCGGCGTCGACACCAGCGTGGTGTTCCGTCCGCCCAACGTGCCCGCGGTGGCGGACGCGGTCATCCGGATGCGGGCCGGCATCATGGGCACCCTGATCCGAACCGGGCTCGATGCCCCGATCCGCGCAGCCGATGCGCTGTCGCGCGGCTCGCATCTCGGCATGCTGGTCGACCAGTACAGCACACGCGGCATCGACGTGATGTTCTTCGGCAGGCCCGCCCGCACCAGTCCCCTGCTCGCCCGGCTCGCCGAGCACATCGACTGCCCGATCTACGGCGTCCGCGTGATCCGCCGCGGCGGCACGCGCTTCGAACTCGACGTCGCAGGCCCGATGGCGGCCGTTCGCGGCGCGGACGGCCACGTCGACGTGCAGGCCACCATGCAGATGATCACGGCCGTGGTGGAGCGATGGGTGCGCGAGCACCCCGAGCAATGGCTGTGGCAGCACCGCCGCTGGCGGTAGCGCGGCCGGTCATCGGCCCGTCTTCACCCTGATCCAGAGCCGGTTGACGATGCGCTGCGTCTTCGGATCGTTAGCGCCGATGGTGTAGAGGCTCTTCATTGTGGCGTCGTCGGGATAGATCGCGCGGTCGTTGAGCACCGCGGGATCGATCAGCTTCTGGCTCGCAAGGTTGCCGTTGGCGTAGGAGATGAAGTTGGTGTTCTTCGCCGCCACGTCGGGCCGCAGCGTGTAGTCGATGAAGGCGTGGGCCTCGGCAACGTTCTTCGCATCCTTCGGAATGACCAGATTGTCGAACCACATCTGCGTGCCGCCCTTGGGGATCACGTAGCCGATCTCGATCCCGGCTTTCGCTTCGGCGGCGCGCTTCTGCGCCTGCTTGATGTCGCCGGAGTAACCGACCACGAGGCAAATCTCGCCTGAAGCAAGCGCGTTGAGGTACTCCGACGAGTGGAACTTGCGCACGTTCGGACGGACCGTCCTGAGCAGTGCCGCGGCCTTCTCCAGATCGGCCTGCGCCTTGGAATTCGGATCAAGCCCGAGATAATTCATCGCCGCGGACAGGATGTCGTCGGAGGCATCGAGCACGTGGATGCCGCAATCCTTGAAGCGCGAGATGTTCTCCGGCTTGAACACCATGTCCCAGGACGCCATCGCGTCCGGCAGCTTTGCATCGGGACCGAGAATCTCCTGCGCCTTGCGGACGTTGTAGCCGATCCCGGTGGTACCCCACATGTAGTTCACGGCATGCTGGTTGCCGGGGTCGTAGGCGGCGAGCCGGCGCGCGATCTCGGGCCAGACATTGCCGTAGTTTTTCAACTGCGTCTTGTCGAGCTTCTGGAACAGCCCGGCCTTGATCTGGCGCTCCAGAAAATAGGCGGTCGGCACCACGACGTCGTAGCCGGAATTGCCGGCCAGCAGCTTGGCCTCCAGCGTATCGTTGGAGTCGAAGGTGTCGTAGCGCACCTTGATGCCGGTTTCCTTGGTGAAGGCCTCCAGCAGCGTCGGCGCAATGTAGTCGGACCAGTTGTAGACGTTGACCACACGCGCCTGCGCAAACGCGGGTGGCGCTGCTGCCGCCAGCGTCAATGCAGTCAGCGCGGCAGCGACAAGAATACGGCGCATTTCCCTTCGGTCTCCGGTCTCCGGCTCCTGCGGCGTCAGCTCTCGGTCGGCAGTCCCGCCGCTTTCCAGGCCAGTATGCCACCGGCAAGATGAGAATCGTATGGCAGCCCGGCCGCCTGGGCCGCCTGCGAGGCGGTCACCGAACGCCGCCCGGAGCGGCAGGCAAACACCACCTGTTTGCCCTGCGGATCGGGTATCGCGGCAGGATCGAACGCCGACAGCGGCACCACGACAGCGCCCGGATAGGACTCGGCCTCCACTTCGTTGGGTTCGCGCACGTCGACCAGCAGCATGCGGTCCTCGGCGAGGCCCTTTGCTACCTGCTCCGGCGTGAGATCATGGACCGGGGGATTTCGCGGCTCAGTCATGTGACGCTCCTCGCGTGTCTTCAAATCGTGACCTGAGTGCCCACCTCGACCACTCGGCCGGTCGGGATCTGAAAAAAGTCGGTGGCATCCGACGCACTCTTGGCGAGCCAGATGAAAAGGCGATTCTGCCACACCGGCATGCCGGAGTGCGCGGCCGGCTTGAGCGCGCGGCGCGACAGGAAGAACGAGGTCGACATGATGTCGAAATTCCAGCCCTGACGGCGCGCGATCGCCAGCGCCCGCGGCACGTTCGGCGTTTCCATGTAGCCGAACCTGAGCGCCACCTTGGAAAAGTGCGGCGAGGTCGGCGTCATGGTGACGCGATCGGCCCGGCTCACGCGAGGCGTATCGGAGGTGATGATGGTGAGGACGACGTTGTGGTCGTGCAGAACCTTGTTGTGCTTGAGATTGTGCAGCATCGCGGTCGGCGCAAAATCGGGATCGCTGGTCAGGAAGACCGCGGTGCCCTGCACGATGTGCGGCGGCTTTTTCTCGAGTCCCTCGATCAGCGCGTCGAGCGGCACCTCGGTCTTGCGTGTCTTTTCGCTCAGGATACGGGTGCCGCGCCGCCAGGTCATGACCACGACGATCAGTCCGATACCGAACAGCACCGGGACCCATGCCCCATCGGGTATCTTCAGCATGGTGGCGCTCAGGAAGGTCAGATCGATCACGAAAAACGGAGCCATCAGCGCCGAAGCGGTGATGAACCGCCATTTCCAGACCTTCCAGATCACGAGAAAGCCGAGCGGCGTCGCCACGAATTCCGCCGCGGCAACGGCAAAAACGTAAGCGCCGGCCAGCGCACTCGACGAACGGAACATCAGCACCAGCAGGATGACGCCGACGAACAGCAGCATGTTGATGCGGGGCATGAAAATCTGCCCGTAGTGTTCCGCGGAGGTGTGCCGGATCTCGAACCGCGGCAAGAGGCCGAGTTGGATCGCCTGCCGCGTGAGCGAAAACGCGCCGGTAATCACCGCCTGGCTGGCGATCACGGTCGCCATCGTGGCAAGCACCACCATGGGCAGCAGGAACGGCTCCGGTACCAGCCGGTAGAACGGATCGTCCATCGCGGCGGGATTGGCGAGAACCAGCGCGCCCTGGCCGAAGTAGTTGATCAGGAGCGCCGGCAGCACCAGCAGAAACCATGCGGCCTGAATCGGCCTGCGTCCGAAATGGCCAAGGTCCGCGTACAATGCTTCCGCGCCGGTCACCACCAGGAAAACCGCTCCGAGCGTGACAAGGCCGATAAATCCGTTGTCGAGAAGGAATTTCACGCCGTAGTAGGGATTCAGGGCGTGAAACACCTCGGGGTCGTCGGCGATATGGATACCGCCGGTCACCGCCATGGCGACAAACCAGATCACTGTGATCGGCCCGAACAGCGCCGACATCCGTTCGGTTCCGCGCGCCTGCACCGCAAACAGCGCGGCCAGCACGACCACCGTGATCGGCAGCACGTACGGATCGAATGCCGGCGTGACAATTTTCAGTCCTTCGACCGCCGACAGGACCGACAGCGCCGGCGTGATGAACGACGAGCCGTAGAACATCGCCGCTCCGACCACGCCCAGCATCAGCACGCCGAATGTCCGGCGCCCGAACGCGCGGAAGGCCAGCGCCGTGAGCGACAACGTTCCGCCCTCGCCGTTGTTGTCGGCCCGAAGCAGCAGGACGACGTACTTCAGCGTTACAATGAGGATCAGCGACCAGACGATCAGCGACAGCACGCCGAGCACGATGTCGCGTGACACCAGCGCCTCGCCGGCCGCCGCCTTGACGGCCTCACGGAACGCATAGAGAGGGCTCGTACCGATGTCGCCGTATACGACGCCGACGCTTCCGATCGTCAACGCCCAGAATTTGCCTTCCGCTGGCCCCGGCGCCGGTTTGGCAGGACTCTCGCGGGAGCCACCCTCGTCGGATTCCGCACTCATAGGATCGGGGTCAGCCTTCGCTGCGATGCAGCAAGAGCGGCGTTATATACCCCGGCCCGGAGAATTCAAATCCAACGGCAGAACGCGGAACTGGCGCCGGTCAGGGCTTGAATCCGGGCGGAATCGCAGGCGCCTCCCGCATCAGCGTGATGGTGACGCGGCGGTTTGCGGCAACGAACGGATCGTCGGGGAACAGCGGCTGGGTGTCCGCACGGCCGGCAATCATGGCGAAGCGATTGGCGGGCACACCCTCCTCTTCCAGAATCCGGCGGATCGAATTGGCGCGATCGGCGGAGAGATCAAACGGGCCGTAGCCGGGCCGAGATGGACGCCGCGACGCCGCGGTGTGTCCGGCGATGCTGATACGGTTCGGCATGCCCTTGAACTGGCTGGCAAGCCGCTGCACGAGGCGGCGGGTGCGCTCGTAAGGCTCCTTCGAGGCTTCAGGAAACATCGAGCTGCCGTTCTGGTCGACGATCTCGATGTTCAGTCCCTGCCTGGTCTCCTCGATCATGATGTGCTTCGACAGTTCCGCGAGATCGGGCATCTCCTGCAGCGCCTGCCGCAAGGACGCCGCAGCCAGCGCAAAGGCGCTGTCGTTCTCCAGCTTCGCACCGAAATACTGGTTGCGGCCCTTCTCGTCGGGCGTCGGGTTGGCCGATGCCTGATCGGGCGTAATGCGCTCCGCGTTCTTCAGGCGCGGCCGCGTCGGCAGGCCATCGATCTCGATCATGCCGGAATAGCGGACCTGGTCCTGCACGCCGAACGCCTCACGCATCGAGCCGGCGACCACCTGCAGCTTGGCGGAATCCTGACTGGAGAACGCGACCAGCATCACGAAGAAGCTGACCAGGAGCGCCATCAGGTCGGCGAAGGTGACAAACCAGCCGTGTCCGCCCCCGTGGGCTTCCTTGCGCCGTGCCATGTTGTGGTCCTGCGATTACGCGGTGTGCCCTAGGCGGGCACGGCCTCCGGCTCGTCCTGATGACGGTGCTTCTCGGGCAAATAGGCGAGCAGCATCTCGCGCACGAGTGTCGGACTCTTGGCGTCGCGGATCATCATGATACCGTCGATGATCAGCGTACGGTTGATCTCCTCGTCGACCAGCTTGAGATGGAGCTTGTCGGCGATCGGCAGGCAAAGCAGGTTAGCAACCGCTGCGCCGTAGAACGTCGCCAGCAGCGCGATCGCCATGAACGGACCGAGCTTCGAGGGGTCGGTCATGTTGGCGAACATCTGGACCATGCCGATCAGCGTCGCGACCATGCCGAAGGCGGGCGCGCAATCGCCGATCGAGCGATATATCTTCTGGCCTTCGTCGAGATGGGTCAGGAAGTTGTCGCGGTCGCGCTCGAGATTGTCGCGGATGAAGCTGGCATCATAGCCGTCGGCGACAAAGCGGATGCCCTTGGCGAGGAACGGGTCCTCGACCTCGACTTTTTCGAGCCCGATCGGACCCTCCTTGCGGGCGACCTCGGCGAGATGGGCGATCTCATCCACCAGTTCACGCTGCGAAATGCGCCGCATGGTGAAGACGAAACGCAGTCCAAGCGGAAAGCCGTGGAAAATCGAAGACAGCGGGAAGCGGATCAGGGTCGCGGCGAAGGCACCGCCGAAGATGGCGATGAAGGCATGACTGTCCGCGAACATGCTCAGGTTGCCGCCCATCAGGATGAGCGCGCCGAGAACCCCTGCGCCAGCGAGCAGCCCCAAGCCTGTCGCGATATCCATTACACAACTCCACGCTCACTCCGGCACCAACCGCCGAACGCGACGCCTTGGCGCCCGGCGCAACCTAGCCCCATGCCGCTTAAAGGACTGTAAAGGCTAACGGCCGGTCACCATGCCGCCCTGCCGCAGGGGCATCGCGGGCTTTCCGCCCGGCGCCGGCTGCGCTATCTGACTGTTAAGGGTTCGTTGACGGCGCGGGAGCGCCGCCGGGAGGTAGAAAATGCGCGAGATCGGCCATTTCATTGGCGGCAAGACGGTGAAGGGCACCTCGGGCCGGACAGGGGACGTGTTCAACCCCAATACCGGAGAGGTTCAGGCCAAGGTCGACCTCGCCAGCAAGGCCGAGGTCGAAAAGGCCATCGCCAACGCCGAAGCCGCCTTCCCTCGCTGGGCTGCGACCAATCCGCAGCGACGCGCCCGCGTGATGTTCAAGTTCCTGGAGCTGATCCAGGCCGAATACGACGACCTGGCCCGTCTGCTCTCATCCGAGCACGGCAAGACCTTCCCCGACTCCAAGGGCGACATCCAGCGCGGACTCGAGGTGGTCGAGTTCGCCTGCGGCATTCCGCACCTGATGAAGGGTGAGTTTTCGGGCGGCGCCGGCCCCGGGATCGACCTGTATTCGGTGCGTCAGCCACTCGGCGTGGTGGCCGGCATCACGCCGTTCAACTTTCCCGCCATGATCCCGCTGTGGAAAGCGGCGCCGGCCATCGCCTGCGGCAACTGCTTCATCCTCAAGCCTTCGGAGCGCGACCCGTCGGTGCCGATGCGAATCGCCGAACTGTTCCTCAAGGCCGGGCTGCCCGAGGGTGTTCTCAATGTCATCAACGGCGACAAGGAGGCGGTCGATACGCTGCTGACCGACGCGCGGGTCAAGGCGGTCGGATTCGTCGGCTCGTCCGATATCGCACAGTACATCTACTCGACCGCCTCGGCACACGGAAAGCGTGTGCAATGCTTCGGCGGCGCGAAGAACCATATGATCGTGATGCCCGACGCCGACATGGACCAGGCGATCGATGCGCTGATCGGCGCTGGCTACGGTTCGGCCGGCGAGCGTTGCATGGCGGTGTCGGTCGCGGTTCCGGTCGGCGAGAAGACCGCCGACGCGCTGGTGAAAAAGCTGGTCCCGCGCGTGGAAAGCCTCAAGATCGGTCCCTCGACCGATCCGAACGCCGATTACGGTCCGCTGGTGACGAAGGCTCACCTCGACAAGGTCAAGGGCTACGTCGACAAGGGCGTCAAGGAAGGCGCCAAGCTTCTGGTCGATGGCCGCAACTTCAAGCTCCAGGGCTACGAGAACGGCAACTTCATGGGCGGCTGCCTGTTCGACAACGTCACGCCGGACATGGCGATCTACAAGGAAGAGATCTTCGGGCCGGTTCTGGCCGTGGTGCGCGCGCAGAACTACGAGGATGCGGTGAAGCTGCCCTCCGACCATGAATACGGTAACGGCGTTGCGATCTTCACCCGCGACGGCGATAGCGCGCGCGACTTTGTCGACCGCGTCCAGGTCGGCATGGTCGGTGTCAACTTTGCGATCCCGGTGCCACTTTCGTACCATACGTTCGGCGGCTGGAAGCGGTCCGGATTCGGAGATCTCAACCAGCATGGGCCGGATTCGATCCGGTTCTACACCAAGACCAAGACCGTCACGGCGCGCTGGCCTTCCGGCATCAAGGAAGGCGCCGAGTTCGTGATTCCGACGATGCGATGAGCCGGCGCCGCGACATGCAGGGAAGAATTGGACTTCGCATGGTGTCGCTTGTCGTCATGGCAGGCAGCACGGCGGCCTGCGGAGGCGGCAGCTTGTCCGGCTTCGGCGGCGGGGCCGGCACCCCTGCCGAACCCGCAATCGCGCAACCGGCGAAGCCCCCGGTCAGCATGGCAGGGCGCTGGTTGCTGGCGCAGCCGGGCCGCGGCCAGTGCGCGATGAACTTCCGCTCCGCCGGCTCGGGCGCCGACGGTGCGATCGCACCGGAGGGCGGCTGCCCCGGCAAGTTCTTCACCAGCCGCAAGTGGACCTACGATTCCACCGGACTGTCGATCCTGGATCACAACAGCCAGCCGCTCGCACAGCTCTCCGGCGGCGGCACCGGCCAGTTCGCCGGCAAGGCTGCGACCGGCGAGCCGATCACCCTCACCCGCTGACCACCGGAATACGAGAATGCCCGAGTACCGGCTCTACTGCTTTGCCCAGTCCGGCAATGCCTATCGCGCCGCGCTGATGCTGAACCTGATCAAGGCCGACTGGGAGCCGGTCTATGTCGACTTCTTCAAAGGCGGAGAGACCCGCACGCCCAAGTACCGCGCCGAAGTCAACGAGATGGGCGAGGTGCCCGTTCTGGTCCACGGCGGCAGGAGGCTGACCCAGTCCGGCGTGATCCTGACCTACCTCGCCAAGCGCAGCGGCCAGTTCAAGCCGCAGGGCGAGGACGAGGAGCTCGAAGCGCTGCGCTGGATCATCTTCGACAATCAGAAGGTCAACGGCTTCCTGGGCCCGTATCGCTTCCTGAAGAACTTTGCACCCACGCCGGCCGACCCCGCCGTGTTCGCTTTCCTCAAAATGCGCATCGACGCCAACCTGGCTATCCTCGACAGGAGGCTCGACGACCGCGCGTTCGTTCTCGGCGATCGCCCTACCATCGCCGATCTCTCGCTGTGCGCGTATCTCTACTATCCGGCCGACGAGTTCGGCTTCGATATCGCGGCATCTCATAAAAACATCGCGGGGTGGCTCGATCGCATCAAGGCTCTGCCCGGCTGGAAGCATCCCTATGAGCTGATGCCCGGCCATCCGCCGGTGCTGCGTTGAACGGAACCGGCTCCATGCAGAGGCGTTGAGACGCGCATGGCTCGGCGAAAGGCAACATCGGGCGAGCTGGCTGCCGAACTCGGGCTGGCCGGGATGCACACGTTCATGACCCTTTGGCATCGGTTGCCGGACATCGCGGCAAGCTACGCGAATGCTGGGCGGACACAGCCGGAATACGGCCGGATGATCAGCGAGAAGACGGCCGCCGTGCTGGAAGGCTCCTGGGACGCACAAGTCGAGGCGATGCGGATCGCTGCCGAGGCCGCGACCGGACGCCTGGCATTCACCGACATGGCCGCGATTCCGGCACGCATCGCGGCCGCTGGCTTGCGGCCCGGGTTCAGGCGGGTGAAGGCGAATTCGCGCCGGCTTGGCCGCCGGTCGCGTGCCTGACCTCGCTCAGCGCGCCGTGAGGCCGCCGTCGATGACAAATTCCGCACCGGTCACGAACCGTGATTCGTCCGACAGCAGATAGACGCAAAGATCCGCGACCTCGTCTGCGGTGCCGAGCCGTCCGAGCGGAATATCGCGCGCGATGCGCGAGCGGGCGCGCTCCGGATCGGCCGCTTGCGCGATGATGCCATCGACCATCGGGCCGTCGAGAAACGCGGGGTGCACCGAATTGCATCGCACCTTCGGATCGAGCCGGGCGCCATGCAGCGCCACCGACTTGGTGAGGAGCCGCACCCCGCCCTTCGATGCGTTGTAGGCCGCGAGATTGTGGCCGCCGACCATCCCGGACACCGATGACACATTCACGATCGAACCGCCGCGTGGCTTCAGCAGCGGCATCGCGTGCTTGCAGCCAAGAAAGGTTCCATCGAGGTTGACCGCCATGACGCGCCGCCACGTGGCGTAGTCGGTATCCTCAACGGTGCCGAGCATGGCGAGCCCCGCCGCGTTGATCAGGCCGTCGAGACCGCCGTGGCGTTCCGCGATTGCTGCGGTGGCGACGAGCCAGTCGCGCTCCAAAGTGACATCGAGAGCGAAATCCATCCCCGCCCGGCCTTCGAGATCGGCCATCACGGCGATACCGCCTGCGGCGCCGATCGCGGCAGAGACGGCCGTGCCGACCAGACCGGCGGCGCCGACGATCAGCACGACCTTGTCACGCAACCGCTGCATCGGCCTCAGCCCTTGCCGTGGCCGTGCTTGTGATCGTGGGGATGGTGGCCGTGATCGTGCGCATGATCGTGGCCGTGGTGGTGATCGTGGTGGTGATCATGAGCGTCATGGCCGTGATGGTG
>CAZGSW010000003.1:39601-59503 GCA_964528635.1 uncultured Rhodoplanes sp.
GGCTCCGGCTCTGCCACCACCTCGACCAGACTGCCGTCCTCCAGCACAAGCGCATCGTCGGTGCGCAGCCGCGTCGGTTCGGCCAGATCAATCTCGACGCAGGTGCCCTTCACGCCGAACGCAAAGCCCTGCTTCATCTGCCGCTGTGCGTACGGCAGGATCAAAGTGTCGACGACGCTGCCACCCTTGCGGTCGGCAGCCGGCTGGACGCGAATGGCGCGAGGCATGGCAAGGTTCCGAGGTTGACGGCAGCGCGCCCGGCGGCGCTAGTTGAGGCGCGCCGGACGGTCCGGCTCCTGCGGAGGATTGGGCGGCACGGTCTGATCGATATCGACCGCCTGAGGCCTGGCCAGAGCCGCAGCCGCGTCCTTGCGCTGATACTCGCGGTAGGACAGGTACCCGAGCGGCAGCGCCGCCAGATAGAAAGCCGTCCCGATCGACAGCACCTGCCACGGGTAGGCGATCAGCAGCGCGAAGAACAGCACCACGACCACGATCACCGGCAATACGATTTCGGGCGGGATACGCTTGCCGACCCGCTTGCCGGAGAACACGGGCAACCGCGAAACCATCAGGCCGGCGATCAGCAGCGTGTAGATCAGCGTCACCACCGGCGGCGTGCTGATCCAGCCGAGCAGCCCGAGATAGATCGGCAGCAGCACGACCAGCGCGCCGGCGGGCGCCGGCACACCGGTGAAGAAGTTGGCGGTCCAGGCCGGACGGTTCGGATCGTCGATCATCACGTTGAAGCGGGCGAGCCTCAGCGCGGTGCAGATCGCAAACACCATGGCCGCGATCCAGCCGACGTTGCCCACCTCATAGAGCCCCCAGAGATAGAGGAACAGCGCGGGGGCGCAGCCGAAGTTCATGAAATCGGCGAGGCTGTCGAGCTCGGCGCCGAACTTGGACTGGCCCTTCATCATGCGGGCGAGCCGGCCGTCGATGCCATCCAGCGCGGCGGCGAGCACGATGGCGCCAAGCGCCAGTTCCAGCTTGCCTTCGAATGCGAGGCGGATGCCGGTCAGGCCGGCGCACAGCGCGAGCAGCGTGATCAGATTGGGCAACAGCGAGCGCACCGGAATGGCGCGGAAGCGCTCACGGCGGGCCTCGCGGCGGTCGCGGTCGGGCGAAAAGATCATGATCCTCAATATAACCGTTTCGCTGTGAACCCGCCACGGCGGGTTCCATAGCGTTAACGTTCAGCCGACCTTGTAGGTCCGGCCTGGATTCTGGACCGACAGATCGGCAATGACGGTTTCGCCGGCGGTCGCGGTCTGGCCTTCGGACACCACCGGTACGGTTCCTTCCGGCAGGTACACATCCAGGCGCGAGCCGAACCGGATCATGCCGATCCGGTCGCCGGCGGCCACCGTCTGGCCCTCGTTGACGAACGGCACGATGCGGCGGGCGATCAGGCCCGCGATCTGCACGACCCCGATCCTGCGATTGCCAACCGCGATCAGGAAAGAATTGCGCTCGTTGTCCTCGCTGGCCTTGTCGAGATCGGCGTTGAGGAACAGCCCCTTGCGATAGACGATGCGCTCGATGCGCCCCGACACCGGGCTGCGGTTCACGTGACAGTCGAACACGCTCATGAAGATGGAGACGCGCGGCAGCGGCCTTGTGCCCAGCCCCAGGTCGTCCGGGGGCACCGCTGGCACGACCAGGCTCACACGCCCGTCGGCAGGCGCCACGACCAGTCCGTCGCGCAGCGGCGTGACCCGCGGTGGATCGCGGAAGAAATAGGCGCACCAGGCGGTGATGACGACCCCGATCCAGCCGAGCGGTGTCCATATCCAGAACAGGATCAGACTCGCGAGTGCGAAGCCTCCGATGAACGGAAACCCTTCCGGGTGGATTGGAGCAAGCTGCGAGCGGACGGAATTGACGATGGACATGGACAGACCCTACTCCGCCTCGACGACGGAGGGAATTCGGGGTGCGATGGCGGCCTCTATGACGGGATCGACAACCGGAGGCGGATTTCGGTTGGGGGTCGCCGGACGATCGCCGACCTCCGCGAGCTTCTCGCGGGCCGCTTCGGCCTCGCGCTGCCGGTTCCACATGCTGGCGTAAAGTCCGCCGCGTTCGAGCAACTCCCGGTGCGAGCCCCGCTCCACGATCACGCCGCGATCCAGCACAATGATCTCGTCCGCTCCGACGATGGTGGAGAGCCGGTGCGCGATCACCAGCGTGGTGCGGTTCTCCGACACCCGTTCCAGCGCGTCCTGGATCTCGCGCTCCGTGTGGCTGTCGAGCGCCGACGTGGCCTCGTCGAGCACCAGGATCGGCGGCGCTTTCAGGATGGTGCGGGCAATGGCGACGCGTTGCTTCTCGCCGCCGGACAGCTTCAGTCCGCGCTCGCCCACCTCGGTTTCATAGCCATGCGGAGAGGCGCGGATGAAGTCGTCGATCTGCGCGAGCCCGGCCGCCTCCTCAACCTCGGCGTCGGTCGCTTCCCAGCGCCCGTATCGGATGTTGTAGCGGATGGTGTCGTTGAACAGGACGGTGTCCTGCGGGACCATGCCGAGTGCGGAGCGAAGCGACAGTTGAGTCACGCCGCGGATATCCTGCCCATCGATCAGGATGCGGCCGCCGGTTACATCGTAGAACCGGAACAGCAGCCGCGAGATGGTGGACTTGCCCGCTCCCGAAGGACCGACGATTGCCACCGTATGTCCCGCCGGAACCTCGAAGCTCACGCCCCGAAGGATCGGCCGCTCGGCATCATAGGCGAATTTTACGTTCTCAAACCGGATCGCGCCGGCTCGCACGGCGAGCGGCGGAGCCTCGGGCCGGTCGATTATCTCCGCCGGCCGATGCAGGATCGAGAACATGAGCTCTATGTCGACGGTTGCCTGCTTGATCTCGCGGTAGACCATGCCCATGAAATTCAGCGGCTGGTAGAGCTGGATCATCATGGCATTGATCATGACGAAATCGCCGACCGTGTGACGTCCGCTCTGCACGCCGTACGCGCAAAGCACCATCACCGCGGCGAGGCCGGCGGTAAAGATGGCCGCCTGCCCCGTGTTAAGCGCGGCCAGCGACGTGTACGACCTCGTGCTCGCCTTTTCGTAGCGCTCCATCGAACGGTCGTAGCGCCGCATCTCGCGCTCCTCGGCGGTGAAATACTTGACCGTTTCGTAGTTGAGCAGCGAGTCGACCGCCTTGGTGTTGGCGTCCGTGTCGCTCTCGTTCATGCGGCGGCGGATCTCGATGCGCCACTCGGTGGCAGCGTAGGTGAACCACATGTAGACCGCGACGGTGACCACAACGATCAGCACGTATCGCCAGTCGAACTGGTAGAGCAAAACTCCGACGATCAGCGCGACCTCGACCACTGTCGGCACCGCCTGCAGGATCACCATACGGACGATGGTTTCGATGCCGTTGCGGCCGCGCTCCAGCACCCGCGTCAGCCCGCCGGTCTTGCGCTCCAGGTGGAAGCGCAGCGAGAGCTGGTGCATGTGTTCGAAGGTGATCAGCGCGAGCCGCCGCACCGCATGCATGGCCACCTTGGCGAACAGACCGTCGCGCAGTTGCGTGAAGGCCGCCATGAGCACGCGCATGCCGCCATAGGCCAGCGTCATGGCGATCGGCGCCGCGATGGCCCAGGCGAACCAGGAATCGGCCGCGACCGGCGCAGTGCCCTGCCCGGCCAGAGCATCCACCGCCCATTTGAAGGTGAACGGAACGATGACGGTGGCGAGCTTTGCCGCAAACAGCAACAGCGTCGCCCAGAGCACGCGCCGCTTGAGATCGGCCCTGTCGGACGGCCAGATGTAGGGCCATAGCCTGCCCAGCGTGCGAAACAGCTTGCCCCCGTCAGCCGATATTTCGTGCTTGATCGCTTGCGGGGATCGCAGTTGGGTGTCGCTCATCGAATGTCCGGCAGCCGGCGCGCGATCGAAGCGAAGGCGCGTCAGAATCCCAGATATAGGTTATTTCCCGGCCCGGAACACCGGCAGCCTTGAGATTTCCCGCCAAAGTTTCGATATAGCGACCATGGACAAGTCAAAGACATCAATCAGAAAAATCTGCGTCTACTGCGGGTCCGGGCCTGGCTCGGACCCGGCTTTCGTGCAGGCGGCGCGCTCGTTCGGAAAGCTGATGGCCGAAAACGGAATCGGCCTCGTGTTCGGCGGCGGATCGGTCGGCCTGATGGGGGAACTCGCCAATACCGTGCTCGATCATGGCGGCGAGGTGGTGGGCATCATCCCGAAATTCCTGGTGCAGCGCGAGCACGCACTCAAGCGCGCCGAAATCGTCGTTACCCAGGACATGCACGAGCGCAAGCAGCTCATGTTCGAGCATGCCGATGCATTCGTCGCACTGCCTGGCGGTGTCGGGACGCTCGAGGAGCTTGTCGAGCAGATGACCTGGGCGCAGCTTGGCCAGCACAAGAAGCCGATCCTGATCGTCAACATCAGCGGCTTCTGGAATCCGTTGTGCGCGCTGCTGGACCACATGGAGGCGATGCAGTTCATCCGGCCGGGACTTGCGGTGCCCTATCTCGTGGCCGACCGCGTGGAGGACATCCTGCCGAAGCTGACGGCCATGTCCGCGGCAACGCCGGAAGACGCCAAGGACATGAAGACTGTCGAACCGGAGCAGATGTAAGGCTCCGGATACCGTTTAACGCGTCGAATGCACGAACGTCACCGCCTCGATGCGGTTGCCGTCGGGATCGAGCACGAAGGCCGCGTAATAGCCGGGCGTGTATTCAGGCCTCGGCCCGGGCGGACCATCGGCGGTGCCGCCGGATTTGAGCGCCGCGGCGTGGAAAGCGTCCACCGCCCCGGTGTCCGGCGCGCGCAGGCAGATATGAACGCCGCCGTCCGGTTCCGGACGCGCCATGTCCGGACGCACGTTGATCCAGAAGTCGGGATATTTCTTGCCGAAACCGATAGTGGTCGGCCGCGCGATCATACGGCTGTAGCCAATGGTGGCCAGCACCACCTCGTAGAAGCGCGCCGCCTTGTCGAGGTCGCGGACCGCGATGGAGATATGGTCGATCACGTCCCGCTCCTCTTGCCCGGTGTGCCGGCGTCGGTCGCCTCGCTGCCGAAATACATGCGAGCAATGTTGGCGTCCGCTGCCGCCGCTTCGCAGACCGGGCATGGCCGCGAACTCGAATAAAGAATGCAGCCAGCGAGATCGGAGCAGCCGAGCCTAGCCTGCGCGTCGCGGATCGCCTCGCGCTCGGCGTGAGCGCTCCGGTCGTTCCTCAAAACCACTCTGCTCGGACCGTGTCCGACGATAACGCCGTCCTCCACCACCACGGCGCCATAGGCCTGATCGCCGGCCCGCACCGCCTCACCCTTCGCCTTGAAGGCAGCCTGGATGAACGGACGATGCTCTGCCGGTGCCGCTTCCAGCCGCGCGGCAAAAGCCGTGAAGCCCGCCGCGATGACGGCAAGCGCAGAGCGTCGGCAGCACGCACAGCCACGATGCATGGTCACGCCGGCGCGCCTGCGCGTATGAGCTTGGTGAAGATGGAATCCATCAGCGCCTGGAACGAGGCATCGATGATGTTCGGCGACACACCGATGGTGGTCCAGCGATCACCGGTCTCATCCTCGCTTTCGATCAGCACGCGGGTGACCGCTTCCGTGCCGGCGTTGAGGATACGCACCCGATAGTCGGTCAACTTCAGCCCGTCGATGTACTTCTGGTACTGGCCGAGATCCTTGCGCAGCGCCACGTCGAGTGCGTTGACGGGACCGTTGCCCTCCGCGGCCGAGATCAGCATCTCGTTGCCGACCTTCACCTTGACCACGGCGGTTGTCAGCGTCTCGGCGCTGCCGTTGGCGCGCTGTTCGACCTTCACATCGAAGTAGGTCACGTCGAAGAACTTCGGCACAGTGCCAAGCGTGCGCCGCGCCAAAAGCTCGAACGATGCATCCGCCGTTTCGTAAGCGTAACCGATCGCCTCCCGCTCCTTCACCATTTCGAGCAGGCCGGTTACGCGAGGATCATTTCTGTCGACCTTCAGTCCGATGCGGTCGAGTTCGGCGAGTACATTGGACTTTCCGGCCTGGTCAGACACCAGCACCTTGCGGCGGTTGCCCACCAGCTCGGGGTTGATGTGCTCGTAGGTTGCCGGGTCCTTGACGATGGCTGAGGCATGAATGCCAGCCTTGGTCGCAAATGCGCTCTCGCCAACATACGGCGCATGGCGGTTGGGTGCGCGATTGAGCCGGTCGTCGAGTTCGTGCGACGCCTTCGCCAGCAGCTTGAGCTGTTCATCCGAGACTCCGATTTCGAATTTCTCGGAGAACTCGGGCTTCAGCTTGAGCGTCGGGATGATCGAGACAAGGTTGGCGTTGCCACAACGCTCGCCAAGCCCGTTGAGCGTGCCCTGGATATGACGCACCCCGGCGCGCACGGCGGCCAGCGAATTTGCCACCGCCTGCTCGGTGTCGTTGTGCGCATGAATGCCGAGATGATCGCCCGGCACGGCCTTCGCCACCTCGCGGACGATGGCCTCGACCTCGTGCGGCAGCGTGCCGCCGTTGGTGTCGCACAGCACGATCCAGCGTGCACCCTCCTCGTACGCGGTCCGCGCAACGGCGAGCGCGCAGGACGGGTTGGCCTTGTAGCCGTCGAAGAAATGCTCGCAATCGAGCATCGCCTCGCGTCCTTTCGCGATGGCGGCGCGCAGGCTGTCACGGATCGAGGCGAGATTCTCGTCCAGCGTGGTCTCGAGCGCGACCTTGACGTGGTAGTCCCAGGCCTTGGCCACGAAGCAGATCGCTTCGCACTTGGCCCCGAGCAGCGCGCCGAGGCCGGGATCGTTGGATGCCGAGCGGCCGGGCCGGCGGGTCATGCCGAATGCGGTGAAGGTGGTATTGAGGAGCCGCATTTCGGAGAACAGCTCGGTGTCCACCGGATTGGCCCCCGGATAGCCGCCCTCGACGTAATCGAGGCCAAGCTCGTCGAGCATGGCGATGATGGCGAGCTTGTCGGACAGGGTGAAATCGATGCCGTTCGTCTGCGCACCGTCACGCAGCGTCGTATCGAACAGATAAAGGCGTTCCCGGGACATGCGGATCACCAGAGGTAATAGTTGAGCGCCATCGCCACCGCGACCACGATGGTGATGATACCGAGCACGATGTGATGAGTGCGAAGCTGCATCATTGCGGCGCCCCCGTGAGTTTCTTTTCCATGGTCGTGTTGGCCAGCCACTCGTCGCCGCGCAGCACCGAGGTGCGCGTAACCGGCACGAAGCCGCGGTGCTGGAAGAACCCCGACGCGGTGTCGCTTGCCTGCACTGTCAGCTTGGCGGCGCCGCGCGCGCCGGCGAGCTTCTCCAGCGCATCAATCAGGACTCTGGCGACACCCTGCCCCACCACCGCCGGGTGGACATAAAGCATGTCGATCTTGTCGTTGCCTTCGAGCGCCGCGAACCCGACCGGCGAGCCGTTCAACGTCGCCACCAGCGTGAGCCGGGAGGCCAGCCGCTCCGAGAACGTCGTGAGTTCATCGGCGGCCGAAGCCCACGCTTCCTGTTGCTCCTGCGAATAGTCGTCACCGGTCAGTTCCTCGATCGCGGCACGGAAGATATCGGCAAGGATTGCGGCATCGGCCGGGAGATACGGACGCAGCGCCGTCTTGGGATGGGCGGTGGCGTTCATCGCGCGACCTCCCAGGTGGTGCCGTCCTTGCCGTCCTTCAGCACGATGCCCTTGGCGGCGAGTTCGTCGCGGATGCGGTCGGATTCGGCAAAATTCTTCGCCGCACGCGCGGCCTTGCGCGCAGAGATGCGGCTTTCGATCTCCTCGCTGGACAGCGACGGCTGCGGCGCGTGCGCCACGCGCCACGCCTTCAGTTCGTCCGGCCGGAAACCGAAAAAGCCGAGCGTCCCGGCGAGCGCCTTGCGGCCCGCCGGGTTCTTGAGCGCATGCATTTCGGCGATCGCTTTCGGCGTGTTCAGGTCGTCGAGCAGCGCCTCCTGCACGCCGGGCGCTGGACGCGGCTCGGCCTCGCCTGAAGCCACGTCGTAGAAGCTCGTCAGCGCCTTCTCGGCCTCTTCCAGCCCTTTCACGGTCCAGTTGATGGGCTGGCGATAGTGCGATGACAGCATCGCAAGCCGCGCCACGTCGCCCGGCCAGTCCTTCAGCACGTCGCGGATGATGATGAAGTTGCCCAAGCTCTTGCTCATCTTGTCGCCTTCGACCTGCAAGAAGCCGTTGTGCATCCAGACGTTCGCCATTCGTTGCGTGTGAAAGGCACAGCACGACTGCGCGATCTCGTTCTCGTGGTGCGGGAACACCAGGTCGATGCCGCCGCCGTGGATGTCGAAGGTCTCGCCGAGATGCTTCCAGGACATCGCCGAGCACTCGATATGCCAGCCGGGACGGCCCGGCGTCACGATGCCGGCCGGTGACGGCCACGCCGGCTCTCCCGGCCTGGAAGGCTTCCACAGCACGAAATCCATCGGATCGCGCTTGTAAGGCGCGACGTCGACGCGGGCGCCCGCGATCATCTCGTCGAGCGGACGTTTCGAGAGTTCGCCGTAGCTCTTCATCGACGGCACGCTGAACAGCGCATGCTCCTCGGCGACGTAGGCGTGGCCGCCGGCGACGAGGCGCTCGATCAGCGTCTTCATCTCCTCGATGTGCTCGGTGGCGCGCGGCTCCACGTCCGGTGGCAGGCAGCCCAGCGCCGCTACATCTTCCTTGAAGTTGCGGTAGGTCTGCTCGGTCAGCTCGCGGATCGGAATGCCGCGTTCGGCGGCACGCGCATTGATCTTGTCGTCGACGTCGGTGATGTTGCGGACGTATTTGACATGCTCCGCACCGTAAAGATGGCGCAGCAGCCGGTACAACACGTCAAACACGATCACAGGCCGCGCATTGCCGATATGGGCGAAGTCGTAGACCGTGGGTCCGCACACGTACATGCGCACGGACGCCGGATCGAGCGGCCGGAACGGCCGCTTCTCGCGCGCAAGCGTATCGTAGAGCTTCAAATCCATCAGGAACCCTGGGCCGGCTGGCCGGGCGTCCATCGGTCTCGAACGGAGAAAAAAGACGGCCGCGCCAGCGATTTGGCTAGCGAATAATCTCCCGGCAAATGCCGCAGATATGGTTAAGGCCGGTCATTGGCCGCACAATGATCCATCCGCAGAACATCCGTCAAGGCCGGTTTCATCCGGCGAGGCCGGTTAACGGCGCCTTAACGGATTCGCTCGCATTGTGGCCGTGGCGCCCATAACCGGGGCCGAGACCCCAGCGAGTGAAGACCATGCGTTCCCTGCTCGCCATTGCAGCCCTTCTGATCGCAGCCGGCACGGCGCAGGCCGACAGGCGCGTGTTCATCGTCAGCAGCCATTCCGACGGCTACGGCGTGGACCGCTGCCTTGCCAACGGCCAGTCCTGCGGCACTGCGGCCGCAACAGCCTTCTGCAAGGCGCGGGAGTATCAGCACGCCACGTCGTTCCAGCAGGTCGACAAGGACGAAATCACCGGTGCGGTTCCGACGGCCGCCCAGGAGACATGCCGCGGGGGCGCCTGCGACCGCTACGTCGCAATCGTCTGCTCGCGCTAAAGCGCTCAACCCGGCCAGTTCCTGCGGCTCCGGAGCCGATTGGATCTCCGAGTTCCCTCCTGTTCGATTTGTATTCGCAGGCGGTTCCCCATAGGGTGATCTGCAATTTTGCGGGTTCCCTGACGTTCCGGCATGCGACACCTGCTGCATCTCCTCGCCCGATCGATCGGACTGGCACACGACCCCAACGTGCCGCGGGGAAGTGCCGAGCGGCCGCTTCGTATGCTGCTTGTGGCATCGCTGCTGCTGCCGATCGCACTGTTCGCCGCGGTCGCCGCCCTGTCCTATCGTCAGCAGTTCGAGGACGCCAACGACCGCCTGCAACGGGACCTCGCCCGCATCACCGAGCACGCACTGAAGGTGTTCGAGACCTTCGAACTGAGCGCGGTCTATCTCGATGAAATGCTGGCCACCTACACCGACGAGGAAATCCGGGCGAACGAGAAGGAGTTCAGCAACCGGCTGAAGACCCTGGCGGGAACCCTGCCGCAACTGCGCGATCTCTGGGTCATCGATGCGGACGGGTATCCGGTCGTGTCCGGCACGATCTACCCGATGCCGCGCATTGACCTTTCCGACCGTGAGTACTTCCGGGTTCACAAGAACAAGGAGGTCTCGGGCCTGCATATCAGCGAGGTGCTGTCGGCGCGAGCGGGCAGCGACACAGTGAAATTCTTCGCCGTGAGCCGCGAACGCGGCGCCGACGGCCATTTCAGTGGTGTGAGCATCGTATCGATCGCACCGGAATATTTTTCGGATTATTACGCGCGGCTCAGCAGCGATCCGTCGACCATCTCGTTTCTCCTGCGTGGCGACGGCGTGGTTCTGGCTCGTCACCCGACCCCACCTGGAGCGTCAAGCAAGCTCCCGGAAGGCGGTGCGTTCGCGCGCGCCCTGGCAGTTTCACGGGACGGCGGCACCTTCGACAACGTGTCTTCGCTCGACGGCATCGAGCGAACGTTCACGTACCAAAAGCTCCCGCGGCACGACGTTTACGTGGCCACATCGTTCGCCCATCCATCGGTGGTCCGTGCCTGGCTGCGGCAGATGGCCAGCCATCTGATATTCGGAGTTCCTGCGACGCTTGCCATGCTGGGGCTGGGCGTGATGGCGCTGCGGCGCACCCAGCGACTGCATGAGGAGCAGGCCCGGCGGGAGGCCACGGAGATGGCGCTGCGGCAGGCCCAGAAGATGGAAGCGGTGGGCCGGCTGTCGGGCGGTATCGCGCACGACTTCAACAACATGCTGACCGTCATCATCGGCAACATCGACATGGCGCTGCGCCGGATGCCCGAGGGCGAGCAGACGGCCCGGTTGTCACGACTGCTGGAAGCAGCACGACAGGGATCCGAGCGCGCCGCCACGTTGGTGCAGCGGCTGCTCGCGTTCTCCCGCCAGCACCCGATGGAGGTGAAGGCGGTCGACATCAACCGGCTGGTCCAGAGCATGTCGGAATTGCTACGTCGCACGATTGGCGAAACGGTGGTGACTGAAACGGTGCTGGCGGGCGGCCTCTGGAAGGTCGCGGTCGATCCGAACCAACTTGAGAACGCGATCCTCAACCTCGCGGTCAACGCACGCGATGCGATGCCCGACGGCGGACGCCTCACTGTCGAAACCGCCAATTCCTATCTCGACGAGCACTACGTCGCCTCGCACGGCGGCGAAATCCCGCACGGACAGTATGTGATGGTGGCGCTCAGCGACACCGGGTCCGGCATGCCCCGCGATGTGATCGAGCGCGCGTTCGAGCCGTTCTTCACCACCAAGCCCGCCGGCATGGGCACCGGCCTGGGACTGAGCATGGTGTATGGCTTCGCCAAGCAATCCGGCGGCCACGTCAAGATCTACAGCGAGATGGACGAAGGCACGACAATCAAGCTTTACTTCCCCCGCCTCGCGGATCAACGCGATATTCCGGACTGGTCGTCGGATCTCACCCCGACACCGCGACGTGAAGCGGTGGCAGGCGGGAGCGAGACCATCCTTCTGGTCGAAGACGAGGAGGAGGTTCGACGGTTTGCCGTGCAGGTGCTCACCGAGAGCGGATACCGGGTTCACGCCGCATCGAACGCGGCCGAGGCGCTGGAGATTCTCAAAGGCGATCCGGACATCGCCCTGTTGTTCACCGACGTCGTGCTGCCGGGCGGCATGAACGGCCGCCAACTCGCCGACCGCGTGCTGCAGGAGCGGGCGGACATCAAGGTGCTGTATGCGACCGGCTACACCCGCAACGCCATCATTCACCACGGACGGCTCGATGCCGACGTGGAACTGCTTACCAAGCCCTTCACGGCCGATACGCTGATGCGGAAAATCCGCGTCACCCTCGATTCGAAAGCTGCGCGGCAGCAGGCTTGACCGCTGGTCCTTCGCGGGTTCCATCGGCCGGCATGACGGAACCCGTCACCTGCCGGAACCAATATACGACGCACGGGTTCTTCCGCGCAGGGGAGCGCCTTGGGAGTCCGTTTCATGTCAGCCGTCGCCGTCCGCGCCATGTTCCGTTCACACCCCGAGAAGCCTCAGAATGCCGAGGCGATCAGCCGCTGCATCGACGCTTGTTTCGGCTGCGTCGAAACCTGCACGGCGTGCGCGGACGCCTGCCTTGCCGAGAGGGACATCGATCACCTGGTCGCCTGCATCCGGCTTAATCTGGATTGCGCCGCGGTGTGCAGCGCCACCGGCAACATCATGTCGCGCGCCAACAAGGCCGGTCACCGGCAACTTCTCGAGGCGCTGCTCGCCAACTGCGTCGCGTTCTGCCGCGCATGTGCGAGCGAGTGCTCGCGGCACGCCGACCGTCACCAGCACTGCAAGGTGTGTGCAGAGGCTTGTCAGGCCTGCGCCGAGGCCTGCACCGTCATGTTGAATACAATGAGGATGCCGACCTGAACCTGGCCCGTCGGGTCGACGCTGCCCTCCCTGCCCGGGCGTCCACCGATTGACGTCCCGCCCCATCGGCGAACAGCACCAGTGCGCCGCCTGCGATCGCGCCGCCTCGAACAGGATGGTCAGCGGCATCATGATCTGCAGCGCGGCAATCCCGAGCTTGCCGAAATAAGCCACCTCGCCGCCGCAACCCTTCACCTTGTTGTAGCGGCGATCAGACCGTGCGGCAGCATCTGGTTGTGCCCGCTTTAGTCGCCAGGCGCGAAGCCCTCAGGCTTGGCATCGCAGGCGCCGTACACCAGTCCCACGAACCGGACATGATGTTGCGAGAGATTAGTTACAATTAATACCATGTGCAAGCATACCCGGATACCAACCGGCTGCACCGGAAGCCGGGAACTTCTCCTATCCCAATTAGAATCGCTCTAAGCACGTTGCGCACCGCCAAAATCTCCGCCACAGTTTCTGCATCGTGACAGGTCCGACCAACGGGCTGCATGACCATGCCCGAGGGGGGCACGAATGACTGTCCAGGCCGACGACCCGGCCGATATGCCTATGGCGGGGGGAGACCACGCCCCGCTCAAGCTGGAAGAGTTTCTGCCTTACCGACTGAACGTGGTGGCCAACGTTGTGTCGCAGGCACTATCCCGGCTGTACGCCGCGCGCTACGGCATCGGCGTGCCGGAATGGCGCGTACTCGTCACGCTCGGGCAGTACGGCACGATGACCGGGAAGGATGTTGGCGCGCACAGCCACATGCACAAGACCAAGGTGTCGCGCGCGGTCGCCCAACTGGAGCGGCGCAAGCTCCTCACCCGCCGCGCCAACCGCGCCGACCTGCGGGAATCGTTCCTGTCGCTGACACCCGGTGGCCGTGCCATCTACGACGACCTCGCGCCGATCGCGATCGATTTCGCCAGACGTCTCACCGAAACGATTGATCCCAACGACCGCGAAGCGTTCGAGCGCGCGCTCGACAGACTGATCGAGCGCTCCGGCAAACTGGCCTCGGATATCGCCAAGGCGAGAGCCGGCGGCTAAACTCCGGCCAAAATGACCGCGAGGTGCCCGTGAAGCTGTACACATATTTCCGCTCGTCTGCGGCCTATCGCGTTCGAATCGCACTGAACCTCAAGGGCTTGCCGTACGATTCCATCCCGATCCACCTGACCAGGGATGGCGGCAAGCAGAAGAGTCCGGAGTATCGCGCAGTCAATCCGCAGATGCGGGTGCCCTCCCTCGTGCTCGACAGCGGCGAAATCCTCACCCAGTCGCTCGCCATTATCGAATACCTCGACGAGGTCCAGGCGCGGCCGGCCCTGCTGCCGTCCAATCCGGTGGCCCGAGCCAAGGTGCGCGCGCTGGCCCAGTTGATCGCCTGCGACATCCACCCCCTGAACAACCTTCTTCCGCTGCAGTACCTCAAGCGGGAGATGAACCACGAACAGGCAGAGATCGACGCCTGGTATCACCATTGGATTTTGCAGGGGTTCGAGGCGCTGGAGAGCATGCTGCAGCCTGGCCCTTACGCAGTCGGCGGATCCGTCACGCTTGCGGACGTGTGCCTGGTGCCGCAGGTGTTCAATGCGCGACGTCTCAAGGTTCCGCTCGACCGCTTCCCGAAGATCGTCGCGGTGGACGCGGCATGCCTGAAGCTCGAAGGGTTCGACAAGGCGCGTCCCGAAAACCAGCCCGACGCGGAGTGACCGCAGGCGGGCCTTGCCGTTTTGGCAAGCGACCTATCCGCAAAACGGCGTCCCACCGTTCGATCCGGTGCGCTAGACAAGCGCACCTTCTCTCAACGCGAAGCGTCAAAACGTGGCCCAACAGAAAATCGGCCAGGTCGCACTCTGGATGACCGGCGCGCTGCTCTCGTTCTCGGCGAGCGCAGTGGCGGTCCGCGAACTCGGCAAGCACCTGACCACGTTCGAGATCCTGTCGATACGCTCAGGCTTCGGGCTTGCGATCCTGCTGGTGCTGATCTCGTTGCGGCCGGGGTTGCGCAAGGAAATCGTGTTCCGGCGGATGCGGCTGCACCTGGCCCGCAACAGCATCCATTTTCTCGGCACCTACACGTGGACGCTCGCGGTGACGCTGCTGCCGCTCGCCACGGTGTTTGCGCTGGAATTCACCATGCCCATGTGGGTGGCTCTGCTCGCCATTCCGCTGCTGGGCGAGCGCATGACGCAAGCGCGCGCTGTCTCCATCGCGCTTGGCTTCCTCGGCGTGCTGGTGATCGTGCGCCCGGGGCTGGCAAGCTTTCAGCCCGCTGCGCTGCTCGTTCTCGGCGCCGCCCTCGCCTTCGCGGTCTCGCTGATCCAGACCAAGATGCTGACCGCCTACGCCAGCACGTTCACCATCATCTTCTGGATGAACTGCATGCAGCTTCCGATGGCGCTGGCCGGGAGCGATCCGCTTTTTCTCGGCAAGCTGGATGCCGGCACGATCCTGCCGGCCGTGACCCTGGGGGTGGCCGGGGTCATGTCGCACTTCTGTCTCACCAACGCGTTCCGCGTCGGCGATGCGACCGTCGTGGTTCCGCTCGACTTCCTGCGCATCCCTTTGATCGCGCTGGTCGGATGGCTGTTCTACGGAGAAGGTCTCGACTTCTTTGTGTTCGCTGGCGCGGCGTTGATTATCGGCGGTGTGCTTTGGAACCTGTTTTCGGAAGCACGGCGCCGGCCGCCTACGGGACTGGGTGAGGAAAAAGCCACAGTCGCCGATGCTTGACGCGCCAGCGCGCCCCTGTCCACATTTGCGCCACCATCGCGAATCACCTTCCGCGCGCTTCGGCACGAAAGCCAGACATTCCGGGGACGGCTGACCACATGAATTCGACGTTGCGCGGCGGGCTCCCGGCCATCTTGCTGCCCGCCCTTTTCACACTCGGCTTCAGTGCCCCGGCGCCGGCTCAGACTGCTCCCGCGCCTGTTCAGGTTGCGCCCCCGCAGGGCACACCCGTCCCCGCGCTATCCCAGGGAGACTCCGTCTGCACCCGGCTCGAGGCCCAGCTTGCGGCGTTCGATCGCGGAGGCAATCAGTCGCGCGACGATCAGGTCCGCAAATACGAGGCCGCGGCGCAGCAGCAACAGGGGCAGATCGACCGGTTAACCGTGCAGGCGCGACGCGCAGGCTGCGACGGCAGCGGTGGCGGGTTCTTCTCCATCTTCAGCTCCCAGCCTGCGAGCTGCGGCCCGCTGCTCGGCCAGATCAAGCAGATGAAGGGCAACCTCGACCGCATCGAAGGCGATCTTGCCCGGCTGCAGGGCAGCGACTCCAGCGCGGCCGACGACGGCCAGCGCCGCGCCATCATCGGTGCGCTGGCGCAGAACGACTGCGGCGCGCAGTACCGGCAGGCGGCGGCGCAGCCGCCGCAACAGCGCGGCAACCTGTTCGAATCGCTGTTCGGACCCGGGACGGTCGTCAGCGGATCGGCTGCGCCCGGCGAGAGCGGGCCGCCCGGATCCGGCTATCGCACCGTGTGCGTCCGGATGTGCGACGGCTACTACTATCCGATCTCGTATTCGACCTCGCCCGCCCAGTTCGCGATCGACGAGCAAACCTGCCAGGCTTCCTGCCCGGCAGCCGAGGCAAGACTGTTCATGCACCGCAATCCGGGCGAGGACATCAACCAGGCGGTCTCGACAAGCGGAGAGATGTACACGGCGCTGCCGAACGCTTTCAAATATCGCCAGGCGTTCGATAACGCCTGCACCTGCAAGCGCTCCGGAGAGTCCTGGTCACAGGCGCTCAAGAGCATCCAGGACCCGACATCGTCAACGCCCGAGACCGCCGTCGAAGGCGAAAAATCGAAACCGCAGGTCGACGCGCAGGGCCGGCCCCTCAAGCTGGAAATCCCGCCGCGGCCGGTCAAGCCCGAGCCGGGCGCAGCGGAGGAAAACGACGAACCCGTCGTCGTGAAGCGCGATCCGAACAAGCCGATCCGCCAGGTCGGCCCTACCTTTATCCAGCGCTAGCGTTCCGAAGTTCGCCCCATTGTGCGGCATCCTCGCCTGCGAGCTCCGCGGAATCGAAGGTCACCGGCAATTTGTTGATCCGGTGTGGCTTTGGTTCAGAAGTCCACGGCGTCGGTACGCGCGGCACCGCCGCCCTTCACCAGAGATGTATCCGGCTCCGGCAGCGGCTGGCCGCTGTCGCTGAAGCGGTTGACGATCGGATAGCGGCGGTCACGCCCGAAGGTCTTCAGCGTCACCTTGACGCCGGGCGCGGCCTGACGCCGCTTGTATTCGGCAAGGTTGAGCATCCGCTCCACGCGCATCACGGTGTCGCGATCGAAACCTGCGGCAACGATCGCTGCCACCGGCTCCTCGCGCTCGACCAGCCGCTCCAGCATGGCGTCGAGATCGTCATAGGGCGGCAACGTGTCCTGGTCCTTCTGGTTCTCGCGCAACTCCGCGGTCGGCGCCTTGGTGATGATGTTGTCCGGGATAACCTCTCCGTGTGGTCCCAGCGCACCCTTCGGCTTCCAGGCATTGCGAAGGCGTGAGAGCCGATACACCTCGGTCTTGTACAGGTCCTTGATCGGATTGAAGCCGCCGTTCATGTCGCCATACAGCGTGGCGTAGCCGACCGACATTTCCGACTTGTTGCCGGTGGTTACCACCATCGAGCCGAACTTGTTGGAAATGCCCATCAGGATGGTGCCCCGCGCGCGGGCCTGCAGATTTTCCTCTGTGACATCGCGGGTCTTGCCCTCGAACACGGGGGCAAGCGCCGCCTCCAGTCCGAGAACGGCCTTCTCGATCGGCAGGATGTCGTATTTCACGCCAAGCGCCGTCGCACAGCGCGCAGCGTCGTCCAGCGACGCCTGCGACGTGTAGCGGTAAGGAAGCATGATACAGCGCACCCGCTCCGGGCCGAGCGCGTCGGTCGCGATTGCGGCAACCAGCGCAGAGTCGATGCCACCCGACAGTCCGAGCACCACGCCCTTGAACCCGTTCTTCTCGACGTAATCGCGCAGTCCCAGCACACAGGCGGCGTAATCGGCCTTGTCGCCCTCCTCGATCAGTTCCGGCGCCTGCTCACCCTTGCAATGCCAGCCGCCGTCGTCGCGGCGCCAATTCGTGACAGTCAGTTCCTCACGGAACGCGGGAAGCTGCGCACCGACGCCACGGTCGGCGTTGAGAACGAACGAAGCGCCGTCGAACACCAGTTCGTCCTGTCCGCCGACCATGTTCAGATAGATCAGCGGCAATCCGGAATCGACCACGCGCGCCACCGCGATGTTGAGACGATGCTCGGTCTTGCCCCGCCAGTATGGAGAGCCGTTCGGCACCAGCAGGAGTTCGCCTCCGGTCTCGCTCAGGCACTCAACGACCTCCGGCCCCCAGATGTCTTCGCAGATCGGGACCCCGATGCGCACGCCCTTGAACACGATCGGTCCCGGCATCGGTCCGGGCACGAATACGCGCTTCTCGTCGAACACGCCGTAGTTCGGCAGATCGACTTTGAAACGCACGGCCGCAACAGTTCCGGCGTCCAGCAAGACGTAGGCATTGTAGAGCTTGCCGTCCTCGACCCAGGGCGTACCGAGCAGTACGGCTGGCCCCTCCTTGCTCTCGCGCGCAAGCGCTTCCACCGCAGAGCGGCACGCGGCCTGGAATGCAGGCTTGAGCACCAGATCTTCAGGCGGATAGCCCGCGATGAACAACTCGGGAAAGGCGACGAGATCGGCGCCCAGCGCCGCGGCACGATCGCGGGCACGGCGCACCTTGTCGGTATTGCCGACGACGTCGCCTACGGTCGGATTGAGTTGTGCCAGTGCGATGGAAAGGCTGTCGGCGGGGCGTGAATTCATGACGGTGATCTAGCAGGCGGACGACATTCTCTCCACCGTGATTGCTGCAACCTTCCGATCGCCTCGCCGGCAGGCGGCTCAGACCACCCCCAACCGCTCCGCAATCGCCACCAGCCAGACCAGGCCGGCAAGCAGGAGCGAGATCGCGACCGCCGCCGATCCCATGTCCTTGACCCACCCGATGCCCGGATGGTGCTCCCGGGTGACCACGTCGGCAAGCTTCTCAAGCCCGGTGTTGAGCAGTTCTACGATCAGCACCACCATGATCGCACCGATCAGGGCGATGCGCCGCCATGCGCCATCCGCCACGTAAAAGGCCAGCGGAATGCCGATCGCGAGCGCCGCCAGCTCCTGCTGGAACGCCTTCTCGCTTTTCGTGATCGCGACGAGCCCACGCCAGCTATTTCGGGTGGCAGCGAAGAAATGGCCGAGATGGCTCATCGGCCGGCGCACGCCAGCCTAGAGGCCGGCGGCCGCCGGCAGCGGCTTGGCCTTGGCGGTGCGTTCGACCTTGATCAGGTCGGCCATCAGGAAAGCCAGTTCGATCGCCTGCTCGGCGTTGAGGCGCGGATCGCACAGGGTGTGATAGCGCGCGTTCAGGCCCTCGTCGGTGATGGCGTGGGCGCCGCCGGTGCATTCGGTGACGTTTTGGCCCGTCATTTCCAGGTGCACGCCACCGGCATGAGTGCCTTCCGCGGTGTGCACCTGGAAGAAGGTCTTGACCTCCTTGAGGATCAGGTCGAACGGGCGCGTCTTGTAGCCGCTCTTGGAAGTGATGGTGTTGCCGTGCATCGGATCGCACGACCAGACCACCGAGCGGCCTTCCCGCTTCACCGCGCGGATCATCGCGGGCAGCATGTCGCCCGCCTTGTCGGCACCGAGCCGCACGATCAGCGTCAGCCGACCGGGCTCGTTTTCCGGATTTAGCATGTCGATCAGCCGGAGCATCTCGTCGATCTTGCTCGAAGGACCGCACTTGAGGCCGAGCGGATTGACGATGCCGCGGCAGAATTCGACATGCGCGTGGTCGATCTGTCGGGTCCGGTCACCGACCCAGACCATGTGCGCCGAGGTCGCGCACCACGTGCCGGGATGCGTCGAGTCCTCGCGGGTCAGCGCCTGCTCGTAGCCGAGCAGCAACGCCTCGTGGCTGGTGTAGAAGTCGGTCGTCTTGAGTTCGGGATGCCTCTCAAGATCGAGACCGCAGGCCTGCATGAAGGCGAGCGCTTCGGAGATGCGGTCGGCCAACTCCATGTAGCGCTGTGCGCTGCGCGGATCGAGATCCAGCATCCACTGGTGGACGCGACCGAGACTGGCGTAGCCGCCATGGGTGAGCGCACGTATCAGGTTAAGCGTCGACGCCGAATGGCGGTAGGCTTCGATCAGCCGCGCCGGATCGGGCATGCGGGCTTCGGTGCTGAACTCGGGTCCATTGATGATGTCGCCGCGATAGCTCGGCAATTCCTGACCGTTCTTCTTTTCGGTCGGCGAGGAGCGCGGCTTGGCGAACTGGCCGGCAATGCGGCCGATCTTCACCACCGGCACCGAAGCGGCGTAAGTCAGCACCACAGCCATTTGCAGGAACACGCGCAGGAAGTCGCGGATGTTGTTGGCGCTGATGTTGTTGGCGC
>CAZGSW010000004.1:0-45364 GCA_964528635.1 uncultured Rhodoplanes sp.
AGCTTAGGCGGGTGTCAACGAAACCGGGTGCAGGCCAATATACAATATTCAGTTCATGATACGTGCATCGATAGTCGTCAGGTTTACACGACCGATAAACGCCGCCTCTTGGCCGGCACTACGAGATCGCTGTCAGCGAGCCGGCCGCCTGGGCTCGGAACTCCCCGCTTTGGCTGCTTGCGTTGCGTCGAACGGTTCTGTCCAAGCACCTGACAGGCGCGGCGCTCCGAGACATCCAGTTCAAATGTTACATGGTCGACGCACACGCGGCGCTGCGCGGGACTTAAGCCGAAAGTCTTCAGCACTTCAGTCAAAATACGATTATCGAGCTTCAGGTCAGCTACGAACTTGCGTAGCTTCGCGGCCTCGGCTTGCAGCTCTGCCAGGCGCTCGGCCTGGTTGTCCGTCAGACCGTCGTACTTCCTCCGCCACCGATAGTAAGTAATGGCCGCCACGCCTGCAGCGCGAACCGCATCGGAGACCCGAAAGCCGTTCGCTATCAGGGCGTCCGCCTGGCGGAGACGGGCAACGATTTCGCTCGCGCTGTGTCGTTTCATGGCTTTCCATAACTCCCACTTCGCCCCTGCAGGCAATGCCGAGCATGGCGCCGCAATGCGGATAGAGCAAACTCCGAATGGGGAGAAATAGTCCAGTACGGCGCATCAATCGAAGAGGTGCGCAAACTATGTTGATGCCGGATCGGCTTCGCCCGAGCCCAGCATCAATGTTTGGGTTGCGTTCCACTTGTTGACTTGCGAGCTGCGTTTGTCACTGGGATACTGCACCCTTTGATCAGATCGAAGCATCGAGCGGATGCCCGGTCTCAGTGGAGTGCATGCCTGCAAGATGAATGCTGATCCGTGGAAAATCGAGATTGGGGGCTCACGGCTCACCCCTATTCTGGCCATTGCATTGGTTTGGCCATTCGGTCTTGTCGTGTTTGCGCTGTTCCATTTCAGCGGTGAAAGCGAACCGCTGGTCGTTAGCTTGCTCCTCGCGTTCTCATTTCCTGCCGTTATCTCGTACTACGGACTAAAGAGCGCCTTTCTTGATGCTGGGCGGGTTCGTATCGACAGCGATGGCTTCTCTATAGCTCGGGGCTTCAGCGATGAGCGTCATGCCTGGTCAGATGTCGAACGCTTTTATGTCGACCTGTTTGGCACCACTCCCGTCTATGAAGGCCGGCAGGTACCGCACTTTCGTCTCAACGACGGCACGGTGAGCTGGCTACCCAGTAATCTTGGCCTTGATGCCTCGCAATTTGTGACGCTCATGGAGCGTCTGCGGCAACTCGCCGGGCGCGGCTGGCCCTATCGGCCACGATCCATCGTCGAAGTACTCATGGACGACTTCGACGCCGTCGGGCAGCCCAAGGATAATCCTGAGCCAGCCGGTCGCCCGCAAGACACTTGATATCGCCCGCCCGCGTTGCTGGTGTCGTCCCGATTGAACAGCCAACCGCTTAGTGGCTGTCCGCTCATTTTGCAGGGTCGACGACAACAAGATTCCCTGCCGACCACACCACGTTCTGATAGCAGGGCTGCCGACAGACCCGGGGCGCTATTAGATCCGGATCGGCTTTTTCATGAAGGCCTGGAGATCGGGCGTCCCGACGCGCCCGCACGAGGGCAGAACATATGAGGTCGTATTGAAATGAGCGGCGGCATATTCCATGCGCCGCGCGGCCTACCGCTTGCCTGGAAACCGGACTTCACACATGTTCCGCATCGGAAGCCAGCCATTGATGGACATGTCGCGATCAGTAATGTTCCTCAGCACGAATACTTCGCGCCATCCATCGGTGGGCCTCGGCTCCAGCGTAAGGAGAAACGTCCCGGCTTCAATCTCTCGCAGTTTTGTGCAAGACGGCTTGCCGCAAGATCGCAGGCCAAGTGGCCTGTTTCCTTGAACCCGGTTGTCGAGGTCGCAGACGACGTACAACTCCCCGGAATAGGCGCCAACGTTCGAGGCGGTCCCGGCAAGAACGGAAACTACGATCGTCATCGTTGTTCCGATACGTCGCATAAAATTCTTCATGTTAGTCGTCCTAAGCCACCGAGTGTCTGCCCCGGCCGCAGCATGCCTTTCTTAAGCTCGCGCTCCATCGACCGTGTCCTGCCGTCGACCCCCGATGCGTTGACGCAGCTCACCGCCATCACGAGCATTTCGTTCAGTTCACATCTCATGCGACGAACGATGGAGTTCGCCCTGCGGCCTCATTTCAATCGGCGAGGAATACGGCTTCTCGTTCACACGCCGGACGCAGACGACATTGTAGAAATTTCTCTTTGAATTGCTATTGTGTCGATCGGCGCGGGGGCTCGGCGCCGGTCGGCGCGCTAAGCTGTTGATCCATCTCGGATCAGCGGGGTCATTCTTGGACGCTTATTCACATTCTGCTGCAAGACGTGACGTGGTGAGTGGAGGCGGCTTTTTGCCGAGTAAAACGAACAGTCTGTCCCGATATCGGGACACGGCCTATCTGACCTTGCAGATGGTGCGCTTGGAACCGCGTTCCTGGATCGCGGCGACGCCTCGCGCCCCGAACGCCTGCTTGCGGTCGAAGGAGAGTTGGGGAAACCAGTAGTTCACGCCGCAAAAAACGTGGGTGACGCACGTACGGGAACCTTGCGGGCCCCGCTGACATTGCCCCTGGTTGGTGTAGGCGGACCATATCATTGAATCGTTCGGCAACGAGGCTACATAGGGCGACGCGCTCTGCGCGGCGACGTTGGAGACAGGTAGCGACAGTGCGACCGCGGCGGCGATTAAGGCAGTGAGCTTGCGCATCGGGCAGTCTTTCCTCTTTCGGCGATGGTTTGGCAGTTTCTGATCTACAACGGCTCGCATGCCGCCGTTCCGAAGACCATTCGTACAAATGTGCTAGGCGGTGTGGACTCTTGGGATTCCCAAGGCCGATTGGTTGTGCTTCAAGGCTGTCTTTTGGAGGCACAGAGCTCTTATACCAGTTTGAGATCCGCTGAAAGTGCTGCGACGCAAGGTGTCGGGTCGGGCCTTGCCGGGTTCGCAGGGCTGCAGTTTCACGCAAGCGCACCGCTGGTCGTCAATCTTGTAGTTGCGTTCTCATTTCCTGTCGTGATCTCCTACTACGGGTTCAAGAGCCCCTGTCTGCATGCTGATCGAGTTCGCATCGACAGCGGTGGCTTCTCCATCATGGAGCGTCTGCGGCAACTCGCCGGGCGCGGCTGGCCCTATCGGCCACGATCCATCGTCAAAGTCCTCATGGACGACTTCGACGCCGTCGGGCAGCCCAAAGATAATCCTGAGCCAGCCGGTCGCCCGCAAGATACTTGATATCGCCCGCCCGCGTTGCTGGTGTCGCTCGATTGAGCAGCCAACCGCTCAGTGGCTGTCCGCTCATTTTGCAGGGTCGACGACAACAAGCTTCCCTGCCGACCACACCACGTTCTGATAGCAGGGCTGCCGGGTACAATATCGGTGATGCACAAGCAGCCGCAGCGCAGGCTTGCCACCGATCATGTCGACGCCGGCAATCAGATTGGCATAGGGCGATAGCGCAAGCTTCCATCCGTTCCTGTCCGACAGCCAGATTTCATGGAGGCACCCGCCCGTTCCGCAATACGGCGACGGGACGGTTTCGCAATCGAAATTCTCGAAATTCACGACATAGTCGAGGCGCCCGTCACCGTTCATATCCAGTGAGAAAAGCGAAGTCGGCAACGATGAAACGTCGCCTTTGCAGGACTTGATCCGATTCCCAACCGACTGGGCGATCTGCAAGGGCGTGCCGTCCTGATCCAGACCGTGTTGCGACGCGGAAGGGCTGGTGGACAGAAACATGGCGGTGGCGGCAACCAGCCACGTAGATTGTCGAATCTGCATTCTCGTCTCGCAGTCTTTGTGGTGGTCGGCGCCGGCAGCCGCAGCGCCTACAAATTAGAGAAGGGACCAGTCCTGCGAAGTCATCTTAACGGCGGCGCTTTCCTGGTGCTCAGCGCACCGCGTAAGAATCGCCCTTCAACCTTGTCAAAGGTCAGGGTCATGTTCGGTCTGTATTCCAAGGCCGCCTTTTTGCAACTGGCGGACCGTGCGGATCGGGGCTGTCTCAGCCAGTCGTCTTCGATGCATCGATCGATGTCGAACCTCAGAAGATAGGCATCGATTGTCGCGCCCCTGCGCGGCAGATGGAATACAGTTTCATTCCAATCGCTGTCGCTGCGAGAAAGCCCGGTCCCGCGCCCGGCATCGGCACCAGGCACGAAATCCTGCGGCTCCGGTTTTGGGAACGATCCATCGGCCTGTGTCAGGGTGTTGTCGTGCCAACGGTAAACTTCAATCGTGCCGTTGAGAACCTGAAGCGTCTCGTAAATGCGCGTTGCAACCACGAACAAGGCCGGGCCGGATGCCATCCGGAAAATCGCCGCTTCGGTGACCCCGTTTCCTCCGCCCGTTCCTTCGTCGTCTATCATCAGATAGCCGTTCGCGCCGTCGACTACGCTTCGTGCGATGGCGCTCAACTCACCGCCAGAAACCACATGCCCCGTTCCGCGCCGCGCGATTTTGTATGTGTTGGCCAGGCAGCTCACGTTGCCTGCGCACTTTATCTGTTGCCATGCCTGGAAGGCGTTTACGACGGACTGTGCCCGGGCGGTATCCATCGCCGCCGTAGCCATTATCAACGACATCACGGCGAACTGCATCAGCCGCGAAAGGCGAAGCAATGAACTTGGAGCCACCGTGGGTGTCATTTTCCAAAATCCCAAAGCGCCAGATCACGCGCACGCTCGTGTCGATCAGGGCAGAGCGACGGTAAATCGCTCTGGCCCTGCCAATTTCGCGAGACCGTGCCTCCGGCGAGGTCAGGGAAGTTGGAAGCCGGCCTGGACCTTGATGGCTGCTACCAACGACAAATCACCGCGTTGTCGCTACGCCGCACCAAGCGTGCGTTTCTGGAGAAATGTGCTTCAAATCTCGTTTGAGACCGACGGCTGATATAGAATAGCTGTCTGCAGCCCTTGTTGATCGCCAGCGTGTACTCACCGCGCGGGCTGGAGTAGGCCCCCTCATTGCCGCCGGAGGCATTGACTATCAACATTTCAGCCTGCGCGAAGGCGGAAGAGGATGATGCAGAAACAAGGCCGATCGTGCATGCGAATGCGATAGCGAAAGCCGAAGATTTCATTGATTTTTCCTCCAGGGGTGGCTGGCAGTGAGAATGCCGTTTGGTCGGTCAGTAAGCGCTTTTCAGATAGCCCATCAGTACGAGCAAATTTTAGTCGTGTTGCCCGCGTTGTCCAGTAATACAGACGTGCTATGGCGGCGCTTAAGGCATGGTGTCACATTCGATTTCTGCTTCCCGGCGAACGGCGTCAGAGATTGGACTGATCCAACGATCATCACATGAGCGATCGCATCATCATCGCCGACGATCACCCCATCTTTCGCGACGGCTTGCGCCGGATCGTGCTCCGCGCTGTACCCAGCGCAGCAATCGTTGAGGTCGGGACTGCGGCCGAGCTCGACCGTGCGGCGGCTGAGGCGCCGCCACCGCTACTCCTGTTGCTCGATCTGGTGTTTCCCGGCTTCGAAGGGCCCGCCAGCATCCGCGCGTTGCGAAGCGCCTATCCCGCGACGTCGCTGGTTGTCGTGTCGATGTCGGACGATGTCGAAACCGTCGGTGCCGTGATGGATGCCGGCGCAGACGGTTTCATCAGCAAGGCGGTTTCATCGAGCGAGATCGTGTCGGCGATCACAGCGGCGCTTGCCGGGGATATCGTCGTGCGGACCGAAAGCACGATTAGCGAGAGCGGTCCGATGCCATCGGACCGGCTGGCACGGCTTTCGTCGCGGCAGCGCGAAGTGCTCCGGTCGATCGCGGCCGGACGATCGAACAAGGAGATCGCCCGGGAGCTGGGCATCTCGCCGTTCACCGTTCGGATTCACGTCTCAGCAGTGCTGCGAGCGCTTGAAGTTCCGACCCGCGCCGCCGCTGCGGGCATTGCTGCGGAATTGGGCCTGCTCTGAGACTGTCCGGCGACGGCAGCGAGCAGCAGCGAGCGAAGCTGGGCGGGTCTGGCGGGTTTCGAAAGGACCGTGATGCCCCCGGCGGCGGTCTGATCCCGCAGAACGGTGGTGTCGGACCCTGTTGTGATGGCGGCGGGAATCTCCAGCCCGCTCACAGCGCGCAACCCGTGAATGATTTCCAGTCCGTTGCGGTCGAGACCGAGATCCTGGTCGCACAGGATGAAATCGATGTCTCGAACGGACTCGGACTCGATTGCCGGGTTGGCCGTGGCCCGAACCGAACAGCCCCAGCGTGCCAGAATCTTGACCGTGCTTTCCCGGGCACTTTCGTCGTCGTCGATGACCAAAACGCGCAGTCCTTCCAGCTTGCGTTGATGGCTGCGCGCCGCAGGGGTCGCGGAATCGATCCGGGGCGGAACCGCAACGAGACCGTCGATACGAAACTCGCTGCCGCGACCGGGCTGCGACCGCAATACGATCCGGACCGCCATCAATTCGCTCAGACGCTTGACGATCGACAGTCCGAGGCCGATGCCTTCGATGCGCCCGCCACGGTGCTTTTCGAGCCGCACGAACTCGCGGAAAATTCGGTCGCGATCCTGATCCACAATCCCGGGCCCCTGGTCGATCACGGCGACAGAGATGCGGCCTCGGAAGCGGCGGACCCCGACCAGAACCTTGCCGCCGGGCGCGTATTTGAGGGCGTTGGAGACCAGGTTCTGCAGCATGACGTGCAGCAGTGCGGGATCGGTTCGTACCCACAGGCGGGTCCGCACCGATCGCAAGCGCACCGACTGCAGCCTGGCGGGTTCTTGCGCCTGCCGGATCACGTCGCCGATGACTTCGGCAAGGGGCGTATCGACCGGGTTCGGCTTGACCTGGCCGACATCGATGGCTGACAGGTCGAGCAGGGAGCGGCACAGGCGCGAGAGCGAATCGATCGAACGGTCGATATTTTGCAGAATGTCCCGGCCTTCGCGTCCGAGCCGCAGGCTTTTGAGACATTCAATGAACAGGCCGATGGCATGGATCGGTTGCCGCAGGTCGTGGCTCGCCTGAGCGAGGAAGCGCAGTCTGGCGTCATGTGCCTCCTGCAACTGCCCGGTCGTCACCGAAAGTTGCTGGTTCTTGCGGGCCAGGTCGCGGGACATCGCGACGTTGTCGGCTAGAAACCGGTTCATCCGCAGCGCCAGGATCGTCAGCGTGAAGCCGAACAGAAGAATCATGGCTGCCATTGCCAGTGATCGCAGGTCGCGTCCGTAGACCACATAAGCGAGCGCGAGCAGAGGCACAGACGTCCATACCGAGCACATGCAGCTTCGCAAAAGCGCGTGCTGGGAGCTGACGGCGCCAAGCGCGGTCCCGCCAAGGATCAAGGTATAGAACACGAGTGTCTCGAACCCGGCAGTTGCCGCGCAGGCGACGGCACCGCCGCCCCAGGTCAGCCCGATCAGTGCGGTGGCGAGCGAATGGCCGACGCCAAACCAGTCTGCCGGCACGTTCGGAAGCCAGTTGCGATGATAGGACAGGCTCAGCGCTGCGAGCGAGAGGGTGAGCACCAGCATCGCGGCGAACCACAGCCAGGCCCAGTTCTCGACAAGGTTCGCCTCAGGTGCGGCCGGCGCGCTCTGGCTCAGCACCACAAACGTCAGTGTCACCACGCCTAGGTGAATGAGCCAGTTCGATGCGCCGATCGAGAACAGATAGTCGAGGCGCCAATCGGCGCCGGACTCGGACCGAATCGTACCGGTGGTCAACGCCTGGCCCCTCGGCAGCCTGCGATCCGGAGCGAACCAGTCCGCTCGACCTGCGGTCGCAGTTGCGCCGGCAGCGGACTTCGCCATGCAGAATGGGACAAGGGCGCGAGGTGGGCAACTAGCTCGCCTGACCTAATTGCCGCGCTGCCCAAAGCCGGATATCCGTCCGATGCATGTCTCCCACGATCCAGTACATCCTGATGCTTTTGCGCGGGGCCGGACACGCGGCTTGCTACGGCGCCGCGGTCTGGCTGGTCGAGATTTCGAAAGGTAATAGCAATTTCGCTCTGGTCGGGGTGCCCGCCATGGGCGTCGCATTTCTGGTCTGGTTGCTGGTGGTCGGCCGTCGCCGTCCTTCGATCCTGCGGCTTGTAGCGACGGGCTATGCCACGGTGGCACCGGCTGCGATGCTGGTGCTGCTCGGCCTCGGCGCCAACACCGAACTGACCCTGCGCTTCGGCGTGCTGATCCTACCGCTGGTCGTGATCGTGACCGGTACGATCGCCGCGACGATCACGGTCGGCTATGGGCTTGGCCTTCGTCTGCTTGAGAGCCCCGTGTCCGTCAGGAATAGCCCGTGAACGGCTCACGCAAGAGAGCGGAGCTCTGCTCACGAAAAGACAGGCGGACCAATGCGACCTGACGTCGCAAGAACGAGTGTGTCAGCCGCGTTGAAATGCGGTTTGACTCAAGCAAAACTCACCTCGACTGTCGAATTCATGTGTTGATGGAAGGAAACGCCAAAATGGGTATTTTTGAAAATCAAGTTGATATTGCTCGGGATAATCGTTCCCCGGGACCATGCTTTGGTTCGAACACAGCCTTCGGAGAGGGGCGAGCGATACGATCCCTCCATTGCGTTCTCGCTGCTATTTTTGTGCTGGCGAGTTGGCCGGCCGCTGCGCAAAACAATTTTCGGATCGTGCGTGAGTTTCACCAACCCGCCGCGCCTAATGTCGAGCGCGCGGACATTACAATTATCAACTGCCAAAGCAGAGAATACTACATCTACCGGTATTATCGCTCTCACGGACCAAACTACCGAGCGATCATTCCAGGGCGCTGGGGCAACCCCTTGGGAGGAAGGGACCACCATACGTTTGACTCGGCCGTAAAGGCCTCCTGCAATTGGTGAAGGTTGTCGCATCGAACCGCGTAGCGGCGTTCCGCCTGTTCCCGTCCGGGCCTCCGGGCTTTGGCGGGAACTGTGAATAGATGCTTCGACGTCGCGGGCCATTGCCCGCCAGCCCGGCCAGAGTTTGTCGATCGGCAATAGACCTTCGGCAATAGAAGGAAAGTCATGATGAAACGCTGGTCCTGTTTGGTGTTTCTTGCGGTTGTTATGATGACGGCACCGGTTCAGTCCCAGCCTCAGCGCAACGCGCGTCAAGTCCTGAATCTTTTTAATGATATCTGTCTTGCCACGATTGGCGACAGTTTTGCTGGCGCCAGCGAGAAAGCCCGCGAACTGGGCTTCCGCACTGAAGCGGCCGCTTCATATATCGAACTGAACGCCCCGGGTTTTTCCGGCGGCTGGTCGCGTACAACAACCCCGCGCAACGAGAAGTACTGCGAGATCGGCTCGACGACCGCCAACCGTCTTGAATTGGCACGTTTGATCGAACAGCGCCTGCGGCAGAACACTGGCCGCGAGCCGAGACGGGTCGTCCACCCCCTCGCCGACGCGGTCGCCTGGTCGATCCCCTACCAGGGCAAGCGACTCTATTATACTGTCACGGTGGGCTTTAACGATGATCCACGCATTGGTGCAACGGCCCAAATTACGTTTCACCTTAGTCGGCCATAGGTGACCTGAACCGCCCCGGGTTCGTCGGAGGCCATTTGGGTTGAGTCACGCCGCCAAGGCTGGTTGTCCCCAGCATGGGGTATAGCGTTCCTCGGCTTCTGCCAGCGGGATGTTGCCGATTGGCTCAAGCAGCAGCCGGTTGTTGAACTAGTCCACTCATTCCAGCGTTGTGAACTCGACTGCTTCGAACGACCGCCACGGTTGACATGCTCCCCCAACATGCCCTCGGTCATAAGGAGCATCTGTTCCAACTTTGCTCCTGATCGGGGCGTGCTGCGAACTCATTGGGCGTGAGACCGTTCGGGCTCGTGTGCGGTCTGTTGGTGTTGTAGTCGATCCTCCATTCTTCGATGATCCGGCGCGCCTCATTGAGGATGCCGAACAGGTATTCGTTGAGGCACTCATCGCGCGGGCGCCCGTTGACGCTTTCCACCAACCCATTTCTGCATTGGTTTGCCGGACTCGGCGTAGTGCCATTCGATCGCACGCTCCTGCTGTCACGGTACACGACGTTGGAGGTGATCTCGCGGGTTCGTCCGAGAACTTCCTTCATCCAGTCGTGAAGCTGAAATGTGTGGACGCCCAAATCCTGCGACGCCTGCATATACGACACGGCCAGGTCATTAATTGTCGGAGCCTCCTTGGATGTCGGAGCCTACTTGCCAATCTCAATCCCTGCCTTTGGGCCACGCTACGCGCATTGCCGCAGCAAGGTCGACCTCGCCTGGTTGCTCACGCGCCTTGTGATATCTCTCTGGCAGATTTCGAAGGTTCGCAAGCCTGAACCTCGCGCAACTCGACCGAATGCGGACGCGACCCTTGAGGAGATGAACTCTTGCCTCACGGACGGCTCGCAGGACGTCTCGAACCAACCCGGCCGCAACCTGGTACAAACGGACTAGTCTGAAGCGTTCAGCTTTTCCGGGGTGCGTGCTTAACTGGCGCGATCAATGCGGGCCGCACCTTTGGGCGCGCATTCAAACTGCCACTTCGGATCGAAAGCCGAAGTCCGGCCCCGATGCGTTCTTGGGGACGGCGCGGGGACGAGTGGTTCTACCGACAAGCCGGAAGACTTGAACGACCTGAATTCGCTGGAAAGAGACGGGAGAGGCCTGATGGGACCGGCATTATTGACGATCCTTTCGGTGACGTTGCGTCGCTGGCGAAAGCAACAGTGGAGCACCCCGGCCACACGTCACCCACCGCCCCGCCTGCCTCGCATCACACCGCACCAGCCGCCGCGCAAGCCAACGACGGCAACACGCCAACCTCCGCCGCGCTGCATCGATGGCAAATGGGTGAACCATACCGATCCCCGCTGCAAGCCGTACTGGTGACGGGTCATGCCAGAACAGTCCGCACATGGAGAACGAAGGGTGCGTCTCGATGAAAGTCCGACGCCACCGTCTTTTGAACAGGCGAAGACACGGCGTCAGCAGGCACGCGCCGCAGGACTGCACCCCGATCATTGGTATGCCGTCGAGTACGATTCCGCTCTCAAGGCCGGTTGCGTCATAGAAACCCACTTCTGGGGACGTTCGATCGCTTTGTTCCGGGGCGACGACGAGACCGTTCGGGCGATCGAGAACCGCTGTCTGCACCGTCAACTGAAGCTATCGCTCGGCGAAGTGAAGGGCTGCAACCTCGTGTGCGCGTATCACGGCTGGACGTACGACGGTTCCGGTAAGCTGGCAGCGGTTCCGCATGATCTGTTCGGTCACAAACAGCCTGCAGCCGGGCTGAGGTCCTTTCCGGTCAAGGTCCGATATGGACTGATCTGGATATTCCCAGGCGATGCGCGGCTTGCCGACGCCACGCCGTTGCCGGATATCCCCGAACTCGAAGGTCCCGATGCCTGGGTCTGCGTGCCGCTCGATTTCACCTGGCAGGCGCACCACTCGATGATCATCGAAAACGTCTGCGATTTCACGCACGCGCATCTGCATCGCGACTACCGGCCGATCAACGATGCGACACTGACGCTGCTCGAACCCGGCGAACGCCGCGTAAAACTCAGTTACGATGTGCTGGTGGGCGACGGCCAATTCTCCAGGCATTTCGTCGACCGCAACAAGGTCAAGGTCGACAAAATGGAATTGTGCTTTGAGTACCCATATCAGTGGTCCAACACGGGCGACCGCATCAAGCACTGGTGCTTCTTTCTGCCAATCGACCGCCGGATCACTCGTGTCTTCTTTCTGTTCTATTTCGACGCGCTGCGAATTCCGGGAACGCATATTCCTATTCCGAAATGGCTGATGAAACCCGTTCTCAAAGCCGCCAACCGGATGATGATCCGGCCGATCCTGATGCAGGATGGCGAAATGGTCGAGGCCGAGCAAAGGGCCTATGACTCGAACACGTCCGGTCCTGCAATCGAACTCAATCCCGCAGTTCTCGAATTCCAGAATCTGACGGTCCGCTCATGGCAACGGCATCTCGACGCCCCACAACTCCAACCGCGTGAGGCTCGTCTTGCGTAGCGCCACCGTACCCAAACCGGTCGATAGCTCCTCGGATCTGGCAGCGGCGGCGCTTACGACACTTCAGAGGCAAGACGGCGGCTGGGAAGGTGAAGTCGTCTGGTGCCCAATCATTACAGCCCAGGTTGTGATCTTGCATGTCATCGCAGACAAGCCAATCGCGGAAGAGCGGCGGCGTTTGCTGTTGAGACAGTTCGAGGTGACGCGCCGGCCTGACGGCGGCTGGGGATTGCATCCGGAATCGCACTCGTACCGATTTGTCACCACGTTGGTCTATGTCGCGGCGAGATTGCTTGGCGAGCCGCCGCACAGCCCGATGCTGAGCGAAGCGCGCGCATTGCTGGATCGCGAACCCGGCGGGATCTTCGGCCTGCCGCAGTGGGGCAAGGTGTGGCTTTCGTTCATCGGCCTGTTCGATCCGCGCGGACTGAAGCCGCTCCCGCCCGAGGTGTTCCTCCTTCCGCACTGGGCCCCGATCTCGCCGCAGCGGTATTATTGTCATACCCGCTACATTTACCTGGTTATGTCGTACCTGGTTGGCTCGGGATACTCCGCAAACATCGGGCCTATCACCGACGAATTGCGCCGCGAACTCTTCGGTAATGCTCGCCCTGACGACGCGATCCGCCATCGTCATGATCTTGCATTGAGTGACTCCTACGTGCGTCCGAGCCGCATGCTTGTATCTCTATACGGTGCAATGTCCGCTTTTGGGAACATTGCAAAGTATCTGCCTGGGGCGGCGGCACTTCGACGCCGCGCGCTCGACACATGCATGAGGCAGATCGTTTTTGAACAGAGAAGCACAAACTACCAGGGCATCTCTCCGGTAAGCAGCGTTCTGAACACGCTCGCGTTGCATGCGCAGGATGCGCACAGCGCGGATACCAGACACAGCTTCGACGGCATCGAAAGCTGGCGCTGGGACGACGAACACAGCGGCTCGCGCTATGCGGGCGCGCGCTCCACCACCTGGGATACCAGCTTTGCAATCCAGGCGCTGCTTGCAAGCGGGCACAAGACATCACTCAGGCACGCCGCATCATTGCGCCTCGCCTATCGGCGTCTGACCGAAATGCAGATGACGTCAGATCTTGACGGCGGCCGGGAGCATGCGCGTGACACGATCCTGGGTGGCTGGTGCGTCAGCGATGGCACTCATCGATGGCCAGTCAGCGATTGCGCCGCCGAAGCGATCATCAGCCTGCTCGATTGTCACGACGTGCCCGGATTGATCCCGGAACGCGACCGCTTGCCAGCATCCCGGCTGGATCAGGCTGCAGCCTTTATTCTCAGTCGGCAAAACGACGACGGCGGATTCGGCAGCTATGAGCGACGCCGCGGCGCCCGCTTCCTGGAACGGCTCAATCCATCGGAAATGTTCGGCCAGTGCATGACCGAACTGTCTTATGTCGAATGTACCGGCTCGTCGGTGCGCGCGCTCATCCGCCTGAAACGGCATGGTACGAATCTGCCTGCCTCGCAACTGCAGTCCGCCATCGATCGCGGACTAAGAATCATTTTGGATCGGCAGCGCCCGGATGGAAGTTGGCCGGGCTTTTGGGGCATCAATTTCATTTACGGCGCGCATTTTGCAGCCGCTGCGCTTGGCGAAGCCGGAGTCCCGCCCAGCCATCCCGCCCTGGCTCGAGCCGCCCGTTGGCTCAAGGGCGTCCAGCACGCGGACGGTGGCTGGGGCGAACACTTCTCCGGCTGCCTCGACGACACTTTCGTCGACCATCCCAGCAGTCTCATCAGCAGCACCGCATGGGCTTGCCTGACGCTGATGCATGTCGAACCAATTGTTTCGCCGGAACTGGAGCGAGGCATCGCATATCTGGTCGATCGTCAGCTCGAAGGGGGCGGCTTTCCGCGCGAAGGAGTCAACGGGGTGTTCTTTGGCACCGCCATGCTCGAGTACGCACTTTACAACAGCTACTTCCCGGCGATGGCGCTGGCGCAATTCGACAGGCTCCGCAATGGCAGACATTGAATATGATGTCGTCATTGCCGGTGGCGGGATTGCCGGAGCGGCGGCCGCCGCCGCGCTTCGAGAATTCAATTTTTCCGTTCTGGTCGTCGAGCCCGGACAACATTCAGAGCGACGGCTTGGGGGCGAGTTGATTCATCCGGCTGGCGTGTCGGCGCTCAAGGAATTGGGGCTGTTCGACGAACGCGCCTTTGGCCGCGGGGTCTCAATCGCTGGCTTCGTTGCGCTGCCAGGTCTTCATGACGACTGGTCGGATATCCACCTGCCCTACGCAAGCGACTGGGGCCCTCGAAACGCAATCGCGCTGGACCACGGCACACTTCGAGCCACACTTTGGTCTGCGATCGAGGCTATGCCACATGTCACCACGATCCACGGCGGACGTGTGGTGGGCGTCGACAATTCGCCAACTTTTGTGCGGGTTGCGATCCAACAAGGGGCGCGGTCACATACCGTGACCGCACGGCTCCTGATCGCAGCCGACGGCGCATCCAGTGCGGTCCGCTCCCTTGCCGGAATAAAGCACAAGCGGCGCCCGATCTCCACGATCACAGGCTATCTGATCAGCGACGCCAATCTGCCCCATCCGGGCTTTGGTCACGTTTTCATGGGGGGCGCGGCCCCGTTGCTCGTCTACGAGATCGGCAACAGTCGCGCGCGAGTGCTGTTCGATCAACCTGTCGGGCAGTCTGCGGTACCTTGCCAGACACATCAGCGCCAGATCGTTTCATGCGTGCCCTACCCCAGGCTTCGTGCCGAGATCGAAGCAGCCATGGCCGATCAGCGCGGCTTGCGTTTCGTCAGCGTCAATGTCGTTGTCGCGCGCTCAGCCCAGCACCGCATGGTGTTGATGGGCGATGCCGGAGGAAGCTGCCATCCGCTGACTGCGACCGGCATGACGGTCGGCATCATCGACGCTCTGCGGCTGCGCGACACCCTGCGATCCAGAAATCGGGACATTCCGGCTGCAATCGCCCTCTACGGTCGGCTTCGACGCGCACCGCAGCGGACGCGCCATCTGGTCGCTTCTGCTCTGCACGATGCGTGCAGCTCGACGGGCTCGGAGCAGATGTTGATTCGCGATGGTCTGGTTAACTACTGGCGGCGCAGTCCGCGCGGACGTCAGGCCAGCATGGCCATTCTGGCCATGAGCGATTACCGGATCGGGTCTGTGTTGCGCGAGATTCTGACGGTGATGAGCCATGGCATCGCGGCGCGATGGACAGGCTGGTCGTTTGGCGGCGTCTTGCATGGACTCCGCATGATATCGGGCCTGACGGGAGTTCTGATACGCCAGGTCAGCTTCGCCATACGGGTTCGCTAGAGGACACAGCATGATTCTTGTAACCGGTGCGGCAGGACATCTCGGCGCAAATCTGCTGCGCCGTCTTCTGGCGGATGGCGAAACGGTTCGCATCATGCTCCGGACCGATGCTGAGCGCGCGACCGTCAATGGCCTGCCTGCCGGTATCGTCGTCGGCGATTTGCGCGATACGAACTTTGTCGCGGCAAGCACGCAAGGCTGCCGACAGATATTTCATTGCGCAGCGCGTGTCTCGACAGACCACAGAGGCAACAGCGACATCTTTGACATTAATGTTCTCGGCGCTCGCAACATCTTGAAGGCGGCACAGGCTGCCAAAATTGAGAAGGTGGTGGTTACGGGGTCCTTCAGTTCGGTCGGCATCCGCACCGATCGCGCCAGCAACGAGGACGATCCGTACAATCCGCTGGACCCGCTGCTGCCCCAACAGTTGCCGTATTGGCGCACCAAGGCTGCCGTCGAGCACGAATGCCTCAAGGCTTTCGCCGAGGGTTTACCCGTGGTTGTCGCGATATCGACCGGCATTCTCGGTCCGAACGATTACAAGCCGTCTCGTATGGGACGGGTGCTGATCCGCTTCGCGCACGGACAGCTGAGGGCCTATATGCCCGGCGGAGTGCCCTTCGTCGCCGCCGATGATGTCGTTCAGGGCCACCTGCTGGCCATGCAGAAGGGTCGTCCGGGGCAACGCTACATTTTCTCGACCGCTGACATGACATTCGACGAATTGATGACAATCTATTCACGCGTTACCGGTCGTCGGGGTCCCCTGTTCCGGTTGCCTCCGTCCCTGATGACGGCGGCGGCGCATGCCGCCAGCGCACTCATGCCGTATGTCAACCCGCACGGCGAACAGCTTCTCACGCCTGCCGCAGTCCGTCTCCTTGCGCTGCATCGGCGCGCCGACACGTCGAAGGCGCAGCGCGAACTGGGATTTCGGCCGACCTCCATCGAGGTCGCCATAGAGCAGGCCTACAACTGGTTTTTGTCGCATGGAGTTATCGAGCCTCCGCCCGCGACCGCAAGCCGATCGGTGGAAGCATGGCGTTAGGAACGAAAGAGCATATTCACGACGTGTGCGTGGTCGGCGCAGGACCGGCGGGCGCGACCTGTGCCTATTATCTCGCACTCCATGGACGCGACGTCGTGATGCTGGAGCGCAAGGCGTTTCCCCGCGACAAGATCTGCGGTGACGCCGTGACCAGCCAGGCGCAAGTCCATCTGAGGCGGATGGGCGTACTGCAGCAGATCATCGACAACGACGAGGGGCACTTCGCTTCTGTCGGCGGCATGGTCAGCCCGGCTGGCTACAGTTACATCGCAAAATCGATCGATCACCTGGCATCGACCCAGGTTATTGCCATCAAACGCATGTTTCTCGACGTGCGGATTGCGCGGGCTGCCGAAACGGCAGGCGCATTGTTGGTCGAGGACTTCAACGTTGCTGACGCGGCATTCGATGCCGCATCTGGTGTCTGGACGATTTCGTCCGACGGCGCCAAGCACGCAATCCGTGCCCGCGCCCTTGTTGCGGCCGATGGAGCCCTGTCTCGCCTTGCACGGCGGCTGGGCTACGTGTCGGCACCGCCCGATGCGGTGTGCAGCCGGGCCTATGTGCGCGCCCGCACTACGAACTTCGATGCGGACGGCGTCGCCTACTATCCGAAGGATCTGCTACCTGGCTATTGCGCCATCTTTCGCGAGGCGCGCGATGAGTTGAATTTCTGCACCTACGTTATTCCAGGCGGCAATGCGATGGTCGACGACCTTCGCACAATGCACCACCGGATCTTGCGAGACGATCATCATGTCCGCCGGGCGATCGGCCCCAATGCCGAGATTGACCCGATGAAGGGCGCGCCGCTCCGCTGCGGTGGTATCGAACGCAGCTATGGCGACCACTTCGTCATCGTGGGAGATGCCGCCGGGCACATCGATCCTTTGACCGGCGAAGGCATCCAGTACGGCATGGACGCCGGCCAGTATGCGGCCGATACGCTGCACGAGGCTCTCGCAGCGGACGATTTGAGAGCACCGTCGTTGAAGGTCTATCAGGATCGTTGGGTGAAGCAGTTTGGACGCGACTTCGCCTGGTCGGCGTCCGTCGCCCGCATCTATTTGCGCTTCCCTGCCCTGCTCGATGCCAGTGCTCTGGCACTCCAGCGTCTTGGGCCCCCGTTGCTCGCGCGATGGGGGGAGATCATGACAGGAGCGCGGCCAAAGACCGATTTCCTCAAGCCAGGCCTCTGGGCCCCCATCATGCGCGACCTGGTCGCGCTGCAGCTACGGTCTTCCACGTGAGCACCCAGGACAAGGCCCCTGGTCTGGTCCAATTGCTGGGCAGGATGTCGCGGCGCGACCGCGTCTACCAGCGGACCGGCGAATATCTTGCCAGCCATGGCGTTACGGCCGGCGCCGCCGGACGCGCCTCCCGCTACGCCGACGTAGTGAATGGCTACTTCGACCTCAGCACCGACTTTTACGAATTCGGGTGGGGTCAATCTTTTCATTTCGCCCAGCAGGCCAAAGGCGAAAATTTCCGGGATGCTATCATTCGTCATGAGCGCCGCCTGGTGGACACCTTGCAGCTTCGTCCCCAAATGACAGTGCTCGACGTCGGGTGCGGTGTCGGCGGTCCGATGCGCAACATTGCGCGAATGTCGGGCTGCTCGGTCGTTGGGATCAACAACAACACCTATCAGGTGACCCGCGCCGGCCTGGCGAATGCTGACGCGGACCTGTCAGGCCGGTGCAGCGTTGTCCCGGGCGATTTCATGGCGATGGCTTTTCCGAACAGTTCGTTCGACGCAGCCTATGCCATTGAGGCGACCGTCCATGCTCCCGACTGGACAGGAGTCTTTCGCGAGGCCAACCGATGCCTGAAGCCTGGTGGCGGGTTTGCACTTTACGACTGGTGCATGACGGACCGGTATGACGACGGCAACTCATTTCATCGCGATCTGAAGCAGCGCATTATCGAGGGCAACGGCCTTGTCGACATCGGCACGTCGCAGCAATTGATTGCAGCAGTCCGTGCGGCCGGTTTCGAGATCATCGAACACCGCGATGCGGCAAGCGACGGCGGGGAGCCGTGGTATCAGCCGCTGGCACAGAGCGGACTATCGCTGTCATCGTTTCGTGCGTCGGTTTTCGGACGCAAATTGACGCGAGCTGCCCTGCAAACGATGGAGCTGCTCCGGCTTGCACCGGGCGGAGCTGCCGATATGGTGACCTTCCTCGACAAGGCGGCCGTGGCTTTGGTCGATAGCGGCAGAGCCGGTGTCTTTACACCGATGTACTTTGTTCACGCTCGAAAGCGCGATTGACCGAACGCCATAGGCGTGAAAGGCGTTCCCAGGCGCGCCGCGCTACTTAGGCACTGTCGAGCCATCCGCCGGACTGTTCGGTGCCGGCAGCCGTCGTTCACCGGACCCGTCGACAGTTGCTTCCGGCTACCGGATATGGCGACGGAAACGTCGATGTGCTGGCGACGCCCATAATCGAGTAGCTGACAGAGGTGCAGATATATTGGCCCGCGGCAGTCGGCTGACGCTGGCCAGGCGGGCGATGCACTGGAGGTGGACGGCGAACCTCCTGCGGCGTGGTGCAATTCCACCGGCCATTGCCGGCATAGCTTGTAGCGCGTGAGCGGACATGAACTTGCGTCTGACAGGCCCGATGACCGTCCGCCCAGGTGGGTGGCCTGCACTTGCGGTCGCGCATGACGTAACCGCCGCTGCATCCGCACTTATAGGTCGAGTTGGGATTGACAGCCATGGCATAGGCCTTGGTCCCGAATTCGGTTTGGCATACCGGGTGTCCATCGGCGATCGTCTTTGGCCGCTGAACACAAACGGCAAGAATTTTGTCCAAGACGTAGCCGCTGTTGCATAGGCACATCGGAGAAGCCGACATGGCCGTCGCCGGATCGATGTGGGCATTCGTACCGATCTGGAGCTTGCAGCGGTTATCCAAATCCGCGATTTTTTCGTTCTTTTCACGATCCCGGCAGGTGCTGAGGGCCTGTATGAGGCGTTGCTTGACGCCACTGGCCGCCGGATTTGAGACTTCTTCCAGCGCCGCCCGCCAGCGCTCGATGCCCTCGACTTTGCAGGCGGTGACGGCCTGTTCGGCGTTGTTGATAGCGGTGCGAAGCTGGTCGATCCGGCTCAACGCGTTCGTCAGACGCTCGCGCAACTCGGCGCAGGAGGTGCCGTTCAGGCTTGCAAGCGCGCGCCGCGTCGTACTTTCGGCGGCGCTCAGATCTCCTGCGGCGAAACTTGCCCTGGCTCGCTCAAAGGCTGCGCTGGCATGGGTAATGGTCTCGCCTTTGGTGAACAGAGAAGTCAGCATCAGATGGGAGATGGATGCGTAACGATCCTTGAGACGGGCCACCTCCGTTGAGTCGCAGCGACCGATCGCACCGCTCACTTCCGACATGATGCTATCCAGGCGTTCGACCCTGGACATTCCTGTGGCGACCTTTCCAGCAAGTGCGATGCAATCGACGCCATTGCCAATCCCGTCCAGCGCGGTTCTCGCGCGTCCTAGATCGGCCCTGGCGTCGTCCATTTTTCCGGCGTTGTAGGCCTGCTGCGCATTTGCATAGGCGGCTTGCGCCTGGCTGACCGCTGCGGCGATCGGCTCGAGTCTGGCAATCTGTTCCCTGGCCGCATCGGAGCCATCGTCACGCAGCTTTGCCAGAATGTCGGCGTTCTGTTGCGGCTGGCAGGTCAGAGCAGCCACGGGCTTTGGTTTCAGCCATGCTTCGTTGAAGGCGACAAGTGCCTCGGCGGCGCATCGCTCCATGCGAGCGATGGCTTCGCTCGTCGTCGATCTGATCGCATCGGGATCGAGCGTTGGCGACTGGGCTGCGGTTTCCGGGAGCGCAGGTACCGCTGCTCCGGCCGGGCATTTCGCGTCGATCCGGGCGATCACGCCACGCAATGCGTCCGGCGGCGGACTGAGGATCATGCTTCTTGACTGCCACGGCGCCATATTCCTTGGCGCGCCATCCCCGCGGGGCGGGTCGATATCCTCTTTGGTCCAGCTTTCCTGAATCAGGGCATTGCACCCGATGTTGCTTGAGTTTCTCGTCAGCAGGCCGGCCAGGATCGTGCGCGGGCGCTCCCCGGCCGGCGACGCGGCAAGAGGCTGGAGGCAGGTCTTGATATCGTCGATGGACACCTTCACCGGCTGTTGCAGGTCGAAGACGTGCTTTTGCGCATCAGCCATGGCGCTGTGCGCGACCGTAAACCGGCCTCGGGCGCTGCCAAACTCACCGACGATACCATCGAGTTCACTTCGTATCGCGGCGAGCCGGGATTGCACCTTGGCACGCGCAGCAATCGCTAGCGCCGACGACGGCGGCGGTTGGGCGGCGCTATCGCTCGCCTTGAGGCCTGCAATTTCGCCGGCACCGGCCGTCAGTTCTCGTGCGACTATCTGCGCTTCGCGGGCGGTGGCAAGCGCGTCGTCCAGGTGAGCGCGCGCTTCCGCCTTGTTCTTGGCTTTACGGATTTCCTCCGGCGCAGCACAAACGGACTCCACCGCAGCATTCAACGCCGCGCTGTCCCTGGCGACTGACGCAGCGAGCCTCGCCGATTTCGCCGCATTGTCGCTGGCGGTCGTGTCCGGCGCCGGCAATTCGCACGCCGATGTATCCATTAATTCCAATCGCATGCGCAGATTGCTAGTCCGCGCCGACAGGTTGCCGCCGACCTCGAGTGCCTGCCGGGCCATAAGCTTGTTCTGCTCGTACCGTGAACAGTAATTGGCAATTCGGTGAGAAAGGCTTGCAATATGGTTCAGGTCGCCGTCGATCGCGGCCAGCGTTTCATCAAGTTTCTTTTCGAGCTCGAGAAGCTGCGCAGACAGTCCGTCCCATTGCTTGTCATCGAGCAAAGAGCCCGCAAGTTCATTCAGGCGGGCGTCCGTCAACGCGCCCGCAATTTGAGCCACCTCGGACATTTCCTTGTTCATCTCGGCCAGCTGAGGTTCAATGGCCTGCCCTATGGTCCTGCGCTGCGCGGCGATTTGGCGTGCCTTGGCGGCAATCCATCCGACCGGTGTCGACGCGTGGGGAAGTCCGCGTCGGTTGGCTTCAAGGAACTCCTTCAGGGCAAGGCCTTTATCGATGTCCATCTCTTGCGCCTGGTTGCCGAACTCGAACATGGCGGAAAATTTCGCATTCACGATGCAACCGTCGAAGGCCTCATAGGCGTCCGCGACATTGGTGGTGCGCGCGTATTCTTCCTTGTATTTGTCGATGCAGGGGCCGTCGCCGTGCGTCCAACTCGTCCGCAGGTAATTGGTGCCCCACTCGATCAGCGCAAATTCGGCATCGACAAGTTTGAGATAGATGTCGCCGGGAGTCAGCGCCGCCATTTTTGATGCAAACAGATCTTGGGCCATTTTGGACGGCAAAAAATCGCCAATAGTGGCGGCACCTTTGCTGAGATCACCGAACCGGCTCGTCTTGCCAGCCTTGTTGACCTTTCCGGCAAAGCCGCCAATGCCGGCGACGCCGCCGAGATTATTCATAGTTGTCAGGGTGGAATTGAAATCATAGTTGTTGGCACTGAACGCAAAATTGATGGCGGCTTTCATGAGATCGCGGGTTTGGGCTTTGCCTTCCGCTTTCAATTCTTCGGTTATGATTTTCATGGCGTCGCTGCCGGATCCGCCATTTTTGAGCGCCAGCAATACGCGCTTGGCGGCGCCGGCATGTTTGACACCCCGGTCCCAGATGACCTTTGCATTGACCATCTTTTTTTCCTTGAGGACATCGCTCACGATGGTGGCGAAACTCAGCGCGCCCAAGTCGGCGCCGTGATCCACCACGGTGTAGTAGTCGCCAGCCGAAAGCGCGCCGGCAATTTCTCCCATTGCCGACGGGTTGGCCTTGATTGCGTCGTAAATGGCCCGCGCATACTTCGCTTTATAAGCTTCGATCAGGCTGGGTTTCGTGCGCTTTATCTCTTCGTCGATCAATTGACCGAGCGGTTTTCCCTTGCCTGACGCAAGCACCGCGCTGCCATCTGCCGCCCTGTCAAAAATGCGACTGGTCACAGAAGCCTTGTCGCGCTCCATTCGGTCTCTTGTAAAGATCCGCCGCTTCAGGTCTTCGGCCTTTTTCCGGGCTTCCGACTTTTCCAGGGTCTTCACGACGGCGGCATGGGCGGTCGTCAATTCCTGGCGCATCCACTCCAGCACCTGATCATGCTGGCTGGAATTGAGCATCTTGATCGGGTCACCGGCGTTACGCAGGTTGTCGCCGGGACTGGAGCTCCTGCCCAGCAAGTTCATCAACGTTTCGGCGAATGTCGCCCGCGGCAGCGCCGGGCAACTATTGGCAGCCTGCGACGAGTTGACGGGCCAACAGACAATTCCGATCGCCAGTAATGATACCAAACTTTTCAAGCGCATTGGTACGAAACCTTCAGTCCAAACTATTGAGGTCTTTCAAATTGGCGGGCGGGGGCGCGGGCACCGTAGTGGCCCGTTGCGCCGGCTGAGGTGAAACTGTTCGCGGCGGGGAGCCCTGAGCGGACTGGCTCATAGCCCGCAGTCCCGTTATCAACTTTTCGCTCATTTCGCCTCGACGGAACATCCAGTTTTGACAAAAGGATGTGGTCAGGCCCGTCGCATTTGGCGCGCGACGCACCGACAATGTGTAGGTCGCGCCAGGCGTGAATTTGACGCCGCAAGACGCCGACAAGCCGCTGCGATGGTGCACCGTGACAGTCGCCTTTACCGAAGTGCCTTTGAATGGCTCGACCACTTCGAAGCTTGTAATTGAACTGCCGCGCTCGGCGGCCACGGTGCTGCGCGCGATGCCGGTAAACACCGCATCGGAGTGCTCGTAAATGCTCTGGGCGGTCGGCTGGCGCGGGCATGAGCAGGCGGCGGCAAAGTCGAGCGGTAATATTGCGCCGATCGCCGCGGCAACAAAAAAGGCAAAGGTATTGCGTGAAAAACACGGCATGGAGTATGTACCCTTGCGATTCTTGCTCCGTTCGTCCGGAGCGCTTCGTCCACCTTCCGCACCGTGAACCTGCACGAGGCCGAGCCAAAAAGCAGCGCCCCGCCTTGGTACAAAGGTACCAGTGTCTCGGCGACTGAACGCCCAATAAACGATTCACACCGCCGCCATTTCGAGGGAGACCGTTGCGGCGCGATTTGTCAGCCGGCCGACCCCGGATTAATCAACCCCAGAACTTGCGCCATCAGCTCGCCGCGATTGCGCACGCCCGTCTTGCGATAGATGTTTTGCAGATGGTTGCGCACGGTGTTGCGCGTCAACGCCAACTCATTTGCAACGTTCTGGAGATCCAGCCCGCATGAAATCGATGACAGGATACGGGCTTCGGACGGTGTAAGCCCAAACATCGCTGGCGCCGCGCGTTCGAGGAAACCGGCATATCGGCGCGGATCGCGAATGAATATTTTTGCTTCTCGGCTGCCTGGCATCGGCAGGGTCTGCACAATCAATGTCGCCTCGGGCTTTGGAAGCGGCAGGCGTAATAGTCCAGACGTGCCCGATGCGGCTTTGGCGAGCAGGCTACGAAGCAAGACATTCAATGAAGGAGTGCCGGTCAGTAGTTCGCCGTCAACAAGGGACAATCCGCTGCCTTCACTGATCAGATTTTCTGCCGCGCTATTGGCAGTGACGACTGCGCCTTTTGCGTCAAGCGAGAACACCGCCCACGGCAAATGCTCGTACAGAGGATCGGCGCGCAATAACTGCCGTTCGCTTGCCTGACGGGACTTGGAAAGCTTCCAGGCTTTGGCAAGATTTTCTGAGGTCCTGGAAAACGCATTGATTTTATCGCTGTCGGGATGACCTTGCCTGGCTTCAAATTCAATCGAATGAAATACCGAGACATCGCCATCATCGTAAAGCCGCGTCCCGAGAAAATAGCGAACATTGCTGGCCCGCTGAATGGCCGCGTAAAATTCACTTCGGTCGATCGCGGCCTCGGATATAAACCGGGCTTCATAAGCGATATGGCCCGGCGCATGGCGCAAGGAATAGCGCATCCGCGGATTAATCGCGTTGAGATGATCGATATATTCCTGAGCGCCGTGCTGAAGTCCCGGCCCGATCCAGTTGCTGATTTTTCCGGTCTTGCGGTTGAGCTCGAAAATGACGCCCCCACTGCTGTCGTAGTGGTCAAGCAGTTTTCCAAGAACGCGCTCGAACGGCAGCTCGCCGAGTGCGGCGTCAAACATCAGGCTATCCAGGCGCGAAATGTCGTCGAGCCGTGACATCGGATTGTCACCCTGTGCTGACCCGGCTCTGACCTGAGCTGCCGGGCCGCAGCAAGCAATAAATGATCAATCCAGATTACGTGCGAACGCGATCAACGAGGCTATCCAGCGATTGCGGCAAATTGTCCGGGACGGTGCCACCAGTACCCCCGGGTTGAGAACTGCTTCACCCAGTCGCGAAGCTGCGATGCGTGGACACTTAGATCCTGCGAAGCCTGCACATACGAGACGGCCCAATCCTTGATCAGGCGCACCGACTCAAGCTTGAACTCTCGCGTAGACTGCCGCCTCCGCGTGACGCACCTCCAGTCCCATGAAAACACCTAACTCCGTGTCTTCCGACACCCGATGCGGGCCAGGCAGGACTTAGTCAATCCCCCCGGCGAAGCGCGCTGCAGTTCTCGTATACCAAGCTCGGCAAAAGCTTCCGGATTTGACGGCACGCGTCCAGTCCCGAACGTCGAAATTGCCACTTCGCAAAATATGGTCGGATTAAACGGTATCCGTCCGAGTTTGTCCCATTCATCATTGGAAGAGACAACGATGACCAAACTTGACGTTCCATATTCGGGCCTTATGCGCATCCTGTCTGTCGACGGCGACCACTCGTTGCCTTGGCGCCGTCGACCCTGCAATGTAGATGGCCGTCTTCAGGTTCGGCCCTGGCCCAACAAGGTCAATAGTCCCAGAACACCGGAACCCAACGAAAGACATCGCCGTCGACCGCATCGGCAACTCATTGTTCGCCGCAACCCGCCGGCGGCAGCGGGCGTTGCCGCTACAGCGGCCTGTTGCAACGTGAACGCATGATTTTCCCTGGTTAGCCAAAACCCTCCGGCACTAGGCAGATATTGCGCTAACAATTGAGCACCCTCCGCGCGCGGCGGGGATCGCCGTCGATCCTCCGGACGCACACGAAAATTGTGCCTAGACGCGAAACCATTCCCGTCTCGACTTCGCGGACGCGGCCGTTACCCGCCGCCGGTCACCAGCGCGCACACCTTATCGCCGAGCTTGAAGCGTCCGACGCCCTCTCCCAGCGCCACCACCTCGCCCGCGATCTCGAGCCCCGGAATATCGAACGCGCCCTTCGGCGGCGGATAGGTGCCCTGGCGCTGGCGGACCGGCGCCGGGAGGGGACGGGATCTACGATGGTGCGCCCCGGTTCAAGAAGAAGAACTCCCAATCCCAGGTCACGATCACCGACACCCGAAGGGCGCCGCACGATCGCTCTATATCGGAACGCCGCTCGGACAGCTGACCATGGAGGTCCGCACCCTTTTCGGTATACCCATTTGGAGCTTTTCATGACACCAAAACAATCTCATCGACAGACCAAGCAACAGCAGGCGATGCAAAAAGCGCGCGACTTTCTAAGAGAACACAAGGTCAATTTTTGGGAGCCTGATCAATGGACCATCAGGATCGACGACGCTTGTTACTGGCCGCATAAACAGCGCCTCTACATCGATAATGAAGAACGCTCCGAACGCAACGTGGACCTTCATACGCTGGCAGACAAACTCGGCCTTCATTCGACAGAGAGCATCGATATCCGGCCGCCGGCAACTGATGAATGGTACAGGTGAGTCACTATATGCACATGCACATGCACCCTGCCCTGCTCTGTCTGGCCACGTACTCCGACTATCGGGACTTATCGTTACACACCACGATCAATTCCAGTTACGCACGGCGCTGAGCCCCATGCACTGACTGCGTGCCCCTTTTGAAATCCAATAGGGCGCGGGTGTACCGCGCCCTATTTTTTTGACCGCGCCCGAGGGTTTGTGGACAATTCGTCTTCGATAACCCGCGATTCTGCCGGCGTTGCGTGTCTCCAATACCTGGGCGAGCCCGCTGCATCAAAGCCGAACACATTGATTCGAAGAGGTGGTGGATTGAGAAGATGATCGCCTCCAGCGACACCTTGGCCTTGAACTCAGACGTAAACCGTCTCGGCGTTCGCATGGTCGGTCATCCTCGTCGATGAACCTACCTTAGCCGGCTGTCCCAGGAAGTAGGACCACCTCACGCCTACCGGACCGAAGGCCCAGATACCCGTCAAGCGGCCATGGGCGCAAGAAATCTGCCTTAAGTATTTGATATCGCTAGCCCGCAGGGTAGCGGTGCAGGACTCGGCTTGTGTCCGTGCAAAAGACGACAAAACTCGGCAAAGATCAGGTTCCAGGATGCCACCCCATGCATCCTGATCCAAAACCGCAGTACATCCCGAACGCAATCTCTCAACGGTCGGTTTAGCGCCGTCGCCACCTGCTCCCATTCATGCCGGATGCTGAGCCAAGTCTGTTCATCGACATCTTCAACAGCAAGGGTGTGGGCTACATCTGGGTGCCGGGCACCGCGTGCATACCGGGAATGAAACGCGCGAACAAAACCCTGCATAGCGTCAGCCCGCTTCACGCAATCGCCACCAATTTGAAGCGATTGTCGGAGAGCCGTATCCACTTCACCACGCAGCGCGGCTAGCCAGCACTCCGCGATCTGCTTTCCTTTGCCAAACCCGCATGCAGATAACGCCTCATTCACTCCTATCGCGCCGCCTATGATGCCTACCTGAAGAGACGCTTGCGCACGCCCAACCCACCCGTCGGAACCGCAGGCCAAGATTTCAAGCGCCCTGTCTTCATAATTCACACGGTGAGCGATGCATCTCGTTCGCAAGTCAGCCACAACTTCCCCGATGGGAGACGGGATCATTTCGTAAACCTGACATCGAGACTTGATGGCGGCACTCACCTTCATCATATCGGACGATAAAAACACAGCCACATGAAGCTCGATTTTCTCAAGCGGCTTCAGCAGCCGGTCCGATACTGGTCCCGGCAGGCACTCCGCGTTTCGCACAACCAAAACGAGGGGCTCCATCCCTACCGAACGAAGCTTGGTCAGTTGGTCACGAACGTGATCGTGTGAATGGTGCACTCGCGCGTCAAGCTCAATGTAACGCAGGGATCCGGCTGCCATAACCCCCTGGCAGTTCGAGCAAACACCGCATGGCTTTGTGGGCGATTGGCAAAGCACGCTCTTTGCGTAGAGCCTTGCAAGGCTCAATTTACCGGAGCCCTCGGGCCCCCATAGCATGAGGGGCCGATGCTTGCCGGCCGCGCTGCGCTCAAGCAAGGCCGCTACCACCACTTTCTGTCCGACGACATCGTTGAAATGCTTCATTCTGTCGACGCAGCCGACTGAACATCTTGACCCGACAGCAAGGCGGCAACATTCGACGAGGAACCAAGCTCGCTGGCGCTCCTAGCGCACGCACCTACAACCGCCTCAAACAACGAACGCCTCCTCTTTCCCAAGGCCGTTTCGAATTCGCCTCCAAACAAAGCATTCTTGAAACTCGAGGGCTCCCGCAACCATTCTTCGTCGTCGGTGGCCATGTGGTCACGGCACAGTCGCTCTACCGCAGGAACGAGCGGAGACGTTAAAAGCACACGCTCGCTCAACATCAATCGCAAAGCCCAGGAAATATACCGAGCCGGCGGCCCCAGTTTCTGCTTGTTGCGCCGATACCGCCTGTCCGTGCCGCAAATGGCCTTTTCGGTCGCGGAGTACAGCTCCGCGAGTATCGCAGAATTTGTCCTTAGTTTTTCCGTCTTCATGACATCGACCGCCTGCAGCAGCCGCCGAATTTGCAAATGCCCTCGGTCTTCAAGGAAATCCATGACGCATTCGTTGAGAACTTCGCCGCGGAGACTTCTTCGTTTGTTTGAGAGCTGGCTCGCGAAGGTCGGCGACAGGATTGTCATGTCGACCAGTTTCGCAATCTCCCCCAGCGACCATGACTTGTCCGCCAAGGTGGAACGAAGGATTCTAAAAGCGACCGCGTGAGCATTTCGGAACTGATCGTAGCCATTCCGCCGAACCAAAAACTCAAAGATTTCTTTCACATTGGATTTCGATACCCGGGGCTCCTCGATGATGACCGCGTTTGCTGCGGCGCTGGTCCATATTTCCGAAGATGCTTCATCGTCGTGGGCCCGAACAAAAATGCAAAATGAACTCAATCGCCCGTTCAGCGCTATCACGTTTAAGGCTTCTACCAAAACTGCGTTTCGGCGCTCCGTTCCGACATCACACATCGCAAGCGTTTCACCGAAGAGGCCATCAACACTTAGTAGCTTCAGCGACAACTCGCTCGGCACCACAGTCTCCGCCATGACATGGCACGCCTCGGCCTCTTCAAGGATCCGCTCGCGAACGGGCGCCTTGAGATACCCGCTTCGGTAGCGATAAATGACCCGTATTCCGGGATGTGGGGAGGGATCCGACAGAAATCGAACATCAGACGTATTCATCTAGTGCACCATCAGCCAAGCCCAGCCGCACCCGCAATTGCGTTAGTTCGGCGGCGGCAAGATCAAATTGCTTGGCTCCCTTTGGCTCCATCGAATTCTCCAACTTTGATCGGATTTGATGCGCGGTGACCTCCCATCCGGAGTACAGCTCCGGCCAATTTTGGGCGTTAAAAGCCGATAAGAATGGAAGCCCGCCTCGCATCGCAATACGGCGAAGGTCTTTGCCGCAGGAATCCGACGAAGCGTAGCGGTTTCCGGCGCCGAGGTTTCCAATAGAGCGGCCGCTGATACCAAGTTCCTTCGGCGCCTCGTCCAGCTTGAGGCCTCCGCAAAGCCAGCGAATACAGCTCCAGTGTGCCTCCAGTGGATTTGCGTCACGAGCGACCTCGAAGCTGGCAGCATCGGCCTTTCGTTCCTCGGCTCGATCGCGCAGCCGCCAATGCCGAAGCCAACGTTGCAAATCAGCGACGGTCTCATCTTGGAGGTCAGGTAGCGAAATGATCATCCGGACGCAAAGTCCGAGATTTGGGTCCACCTCTTGCACCAACATGCGATCGTTGTGCCCGAACCACGCTTTCAGCCGCTGGCTGAGGGCGGCCGAGAACAAGCCGGTATTCTTACCGGCTGCCTTCTGGTCGCGGCAGCCAAACGCATCGTGTCGTACGGTAATTTGAACATTAAATTGCCGCCCGGATTCTTGCACAAGAGCCGATGCGAAGTTGTAGATCTTCTGAACCTCAGCGATTGAGAGGTAATTTGGATCTCTCTCGCTTGCCTTGTTTCTAACGGACGGCTTCGCTCGCTTATCATCGATTGGCCTGCTGGCAACTTCGTCGGCAATCGCAGGCCTCTTGCCGAGATCGCTCTCGCATACGCGCTCCTGGAACAGGATAACCTGCGACAGAAGGCCTTCGTCACTAAGCTCTGCCAGATTGATGGGAAGAAGACCCAGCATTTCCTGCCACGCACGCCGCAGGCCGGCTTCGTTCTGAAATCTACGACCGAATGCGTCGATGATGGGCTTCTTCTCATCCGCCTTGATAGACCCGATAAGCGGGTCAACTACCATTGGCGAGCCCGTCAGGTCGTTGTAGTAAATCGAAACCAGCAAGCCCTGTATCATTGAGAGCTTGCGACGTAGAGGAGCGCGCCATTCGAAAAACAGGTTTGATTGGCTATCAAACTTTCCCTCTCCTAAAGCGACGAAGTATTGCAGCAGCGATTCAGTATCCGCCACGCCAAAGCTGGCCCTTACTCCGGCCCGTGTCACTGAGCCGACGATAAGGACCTGGTCCAATGCTTGGAGCATGTTGCGGGGCTGCCCTTCGCCCAGCCCCCAAATTAGCGTCAACGCCTCTTCTTCGAAACCAACCTTCCCTTCGTCTCTGAGCACACGGCGCAGCAGGGCGGTACCTTCTTCAGCCCCCACCGGATGAATCTGAAGCTCCAGCATTCTGGATTTCAATGCACCAGAAATTTTTTCTGGCTGCGTGGTTGCGAAGATGTAAGTTACCTCCGAAGGGGCTTCTTCGAGCTCCTTCAAAAGAAAGTCTGCAGATTCTTTCCATCGGCTGAGACTGTGCGCTTCATCAATAAATATTACCCGCGCATCTTGAGGAGCCGGACGAGGGTGTATGAAAGGTCGCAGCGAATTTTTGAAATCAGTTTCCTTGTCAAAGGAAGGCGCATCAAATTCAATAAATTTCGATGTCTCGGTATTAGAAGGCTGGCAGCCTCGGCAGACCAGGCAAGGAGACCCGTCCGCTTCTAAGGAAACACAACATAAGGCCTTTGCATAAATGCGTGCGAGCGTAGTCTTGCCCGACCCGATACTTCCATAAAGCAGGATGTGCCTGCGATTTCGCGTGAGGCTTAACGAACGCAGAATTTCCACCGGTATTGGTTGCCCCACGACCTCTGAGTATCTTTGAGGGCGATATTTCGTTCCAAGAGCACCGTTTTGCGTCATGCAGTTACCATATCGTGCTTAGCATTGTGGCTGCCAGCGCGGTACTGATCGCACCGGCAAGGAGGCCCGTCGCACGGGCCGACCGTCTCACATACCGAAGCGTCGCGAAATGGTTCATCAGCAGCTACCCCCGCAATGAGGGCACTGCCGAAAAAGTTTCCGCAGGCGCCGGTGGCCCGCCTTCGGGCGGATGCACGCCGACGCATCCGGCCGCAGCAGCGTTAAGGGCGGCCTGAGGCCCCGCACCGTCGCGGTGCAGGGGGCCAGGCTTGCCCATTTCATCGAGCCCGAGAAGACCGTACTCGCGGCGCAGACGTGCCCGAATCTCGGGATCGTCGATCTTGATGAGATCCCGTTGGAGAGCGGCAAAATTATTCATCGCCACCCCCTTTGGCGTTGAGCGGGATGCCAAAGGCGGCAAAAAGGTTGCCATCATCGGGAGCATCTCGGCGACGGCGAAACCACCCAAACCATCTGTTCGATTTAACAGGTGGCATAGGCGGCTGAAGGCGCGCTTGGACCAAGATGCCGAGCACGCCAGCCTCTTCGACATCAACGGACAGGATCAGATCGGCCGCTTCCTGATCTTCATGACCAAAGATTTTGTTTTCCATGATAGCGAGGGCCCGGAAAGATGGGGGCTCGATCGCAGCGATTTCAGCAATGGTTGCTTCCCTCCAAAGTCCCGGCATGCCGCCAGCATCGACGCCGATGACTTTGACGCGAGGATTTGGCGGGTGAAGAACGCCTTCCTGGCCGGTCTCCCGGAGATGTTGTTTGGTGCACTCCGAAACAAGGCTAGTCCATTTTTCGTCCACCCAAGCACCTGATTCAGGGCATGGATCAGTTCTGGTGGTTGCCGCCGCAAGCAGGTTTGCGAACGGGGTGCATTCCTCTTCGTTTGCCTCCGGCGGACCTGCTTGGTCCGCCGGGCTCGGTTTGCCAGTCATGAAATGGTTCTTTCGATTAATGGTTATGGTTCGCTGCTCGCTAATCCGCGAACAGGCTCGGCAGCCGGTTGGGTGCGACGTACGGCTTTTTGGAAGGTTGACGGCGAACCTTGCGAGGGCGCTCAAGCGTCGCATGACGCTCTCGGGCCAAGGTCTGATAGAAGCCATCACCTTCGCAGCAGGACGCCAACATCGCGCGCGAACGTGCGTTGTCGCCGATCAGATCGGCTTCACAGCAAGCTCGGGCACGGGTCTCGGGATCGGCATGCCTGCCGATTTCACGCAAAATGTCTGTAAGTAATGGTTTGGATTTTGCCAAAATGGCCTCCACTGTTATGGAGCGCCACGACCCGCCGGGTCAGTAAAAGCGGCTCCTATACATATAGAGATTTGGAGGCCTACCTTCGCACCTGAATCGAAAATAATTTTTTGGCGTTCAATATTTGGTAGGTGCTCTCCCGTGGAACGCTATTAATTGATGCCTATTCGGAGCTAGCGGCTGCTTAGTGAGCAGGTCTTGGCACGCTTGGAAAACGCGGTCCTTAGTCGTCAAGGACTGGCGGTCGGACGCTCGGCTGACCACGGCCCGTGTCCGAATCCTTGCAGCCCCATCGTAATTTTCGCCGGATGAAGACTGAATTCTCCGCCCGGTCAGGAGAATTCGATGCATCGCACTGTCACTAGTCGAGTGCCCTTTATCGATCCGCTCGTGCTTCGCCGCCACCGCGTGTTTGAGGCAACGGACTCACGATTCCGGGCGGCCGCACGATTTCATCAGGCACTGTTCCGCCAGAAACAGGGCTGGCGCCCCGGCCAAATCGAAAGCGGCCAGGGCGCCAAGCGCAGCGTGGGCAGTCTTATCAAACCGTCCGATGCCGCCGCCGGCGCGAATTTCCTGACAAGGGAGATCGCGGCCCTCGCTAGGCGAGAAATTGCCTACCGAGAAGACATGGCAATGGTCGATCAAGTTCGACTTTGGCAGAATATGCTGTCGTCTCACCCGCTTGTCTTCAACCTGTTTGGGCCTTTGAAGCTCGACCTCACTCTGGCAACCAAAGTTGCGCAGCGGTTATGGCCTGACACCGTCAGCCGCGTTACTGACGTCCTTTTCGAACACTCGCCTTCCCGGCGTGATCCGATTTTTACCGATGATCGCACCGCATTCGATGTCTTGCTGCAGTGCCAAGATCGCAACGGCAAAAACACGTTCGTCGCCGTCGAAGTAAAGTATTCCGAAACGATGTACGAACCGGCCGCGCGACTGCGTTCCCGGTACGACGAACTCTCCAGTACGTCAGGCCTGTACCGGGAACCGGGGAACGCAGCCTTGAGAGCCGTTCCCCTGCAATCGCTCTGGCGAGAACACATGCTCGCTGCGGCGATGGTTCAGAATGATCTCTATAAAAGCGGCCGCTTTGTCCTAATCGCACCGGCCGCTAACTCGCCGGTCCAACGGGCAGCAGAGACCTATCGAAAACAGCTCGCCGACAATCCGCCCATTCCGTTCGAAGCCATAGCTCTCGAAAAGATCATCGCCGTGATCCGATCAGTAGGCGCGAAGAAACTCGCGGATCGTTTATACGAACGGTATGTCGACTTCGCTGGGCTCGATCGCTTCATCTGATCGAAACCGCCCTGTTTCCAGCTTCACCTTCGCCTCTCATCCATACAAAGGAAGACTATGAGCACCACCAGCAATGAACCGACGTTTCGCGCTTTCACTGTGATCAAACGCGAAGGACAGCAAGATTTTTGGCTCAACATCGGAGCCGCCTTTAGCCATCGAGATGGCGGCGGATTTACCCTCGCGCTTCAGGCTTTCCCGCTCGACGGGCGCGTTGTGCTGCGACACCCGAAAGAAACAGAGGCCTAGCCGCAAGCTAAGCGCCCAGAAAACACCGCGGCGCGACCGCTTTCGAATTCCGAAAATCGAATAAGGCTAGCCATGACACTCCTTCGGGCTTCGGCGACGGCGTTGCCCCTCATCATCTTGACCGCCTGCGGCAACCAGCCAGCCTGCACGGAATCCGCCGTCGTACATACAGTCAGAAACCTCGCCGCCGGATTCATTGTCTCAATCTCAATTCCGCAAAAGCTTCCGGAGACGATCGATCTAGGCAATGCCATCCCCCTGGACGCAATTGTCGTTGAACAGTGGGACCCCACACTGAAATCGGCCGTCTGCAGCGCCCGTTATAGGCTCGACCACTCTGTGCTATGGCGGGAAGCCAAAGCCGCTTCATCGCGGGTCAGTGATCCCGCACTCAAAAAGTCACTGGAAGAACTGAACGCCAACGTAAGCGGCGTGATCGTCGGTCGCCTCGTGTATTCGGTAAAGCCAACCGGAAATAAGGACTGGTGGATCACGCTGAACGATATGAATCCTGATAGATAACAGAGCGAGGTTATCGCGTTGAGCGATTCACGCCGAATGGCACCGACAGCTCGGCCATGGTGATCGATTGTAGCGAAGCGTGGGCGCCGCCCTATCCGCGTCTTTAGTGTGCCGCAAGAAGCTGAGCTAGGGCTGCGGTAAGCCGACCACGATTTCTTCAGGATCAAACCACCCTTCAGCAATGGCGTAGTCGCGGACACTTTGTGGCTCAGGAGTGTAGTGCACGATTGCAAGGCTGCGTTCCGCGCGGCTGCAGGTCACGTAGAACAAGCGCCGGGTGCGGTCGATGGTGGTTTCTTTGCCTTCATTTTCGTTTTTCAGGTCGGTTTCGCTCTTGGCCTTGGCGCCGAGGAGCTTGTCGTAGTTGAAAAGAAAGCCTCGCGATTCTTCGTCGTCGATGATCACCATGACGCGTGGAAATTCGAGGCCTTTGACGCCCTGATGCGTGTCGAACGGGGCCTTTCCAGAAATGTAAAGGGCATAGGCCTCAATCTGCGAAAACGGGACAGCGAGCGCTTGGTCCCATGCCGCGATGAGCTCGTCTGCACTGTCCTCGCCGACGCCTCCTGATTGGGCTGGCGCGGCTGTCGATACAGGATCGGCCGCTACCCTCGCCGCGATCGGCAGGAGGACGTCCGGAACTCTAAACAAGCCGGATGCATGGACCTGCCGAAGCACATCAATGATCGCTGGATCGGCGCCGCCATCCCATAGGGCGAGGAGACGCGCCGTTGCCTCGTTGGCCTTGCGCACAATTTCGAGCTGGCCTGCTCCCGCCTTTTTGAGATGGTCCTTGGCGAGCAGTGGCGAACTTTTCCGCGCGATCGCGGCGACCGCGTAGGCGTCGCCTTTCAGCTTGGCTTGCACGAGAGGCAAGACTTCATTGACGAAGAGCGGGATTCCTGAGAGCGATCCGTCGAGCAACCCGGTGCGCACGCGCTCGACCCGATAGAGCGGCATGAAGAACTCCAGGAAGCCCATGCGCCGGGCCGCCATGTGGTGTTCGAGCGTGAGCGTCTTGAAAGCGCCTGTATCGGGGTGCCAGTCCGCGTCGCTCGCAATCCCGGCCATGCGTTCGGCGACGGCAGCCTCGGCTTTGAACTTTTCTGGCGTCGTAGCGGGAAGAACAAAGAGCCGGACGGTGCCGCCTTGCTTGTCGGTGCGGGGGCGTTGCTGCTGATCGTCAACGGCTGATCGGATTTTATTGATAAGGCGAACGATACGGCTTGGGCATCGGTGGTTCATGATTTTTGCGGGACGGCGCCAACCGTCGGGCAAGCCAGACGGCAAGTCCACTTTTCCATCCGCATAAATTCGCTGCATAGTGTCGCCAAACAGGCCGAGGCCGAACCGCGCCGCATGGACGCGCTGCACCGTCAGGAAGGCTTCCATCAGGTGCCGATTGGTGTCCTGGCTCTCGTCGATTAGCAGGAACGGATACTTGTTGACGAAGATCCGCTGCAGGGCTGGTTTTTCTGACAGAAACGCAGCCGTGATCGCAATTACCTCACTATGGTTGAGAGAGTCGCGGCCACGATTGTCACCCGTCGGGCTATAGGTAAAACGTTTGACGGTAGCCAGCGCTGATAACCGCGCACGTTTGCTCTCGATACTCTTGGCGCGGTCGAGCGAAGCCTTTGAAGCGCGGCCTTTCTGCTGCGCTTCTTCGAGTTCGGCGATTTCACGCGTCAGATTCTTTCGAATCCATTCACGGATGTCATTGTGATAACCGCTGATAAGCTGCCATGAGAAGCTATGGATAGTCGCGACATCAACAAGCGGATCGAACTTGAGCCGCTGCCTGATTTCATCGCATGCCGCGTTGGTATAGGTGATGACGCCGAACCGCTGTCCCTTGAGCACGAGGCGCCGTCCATAGGTTTCGCGCAGCCTGTCCACAGCATTGACAAGCGACCGGGTCTTGCCCGAGCCCGCGCCGGCGAACAGGAAAAAGCTGACGGGCGTCACTAGGTTCAGACAGGCACGGATTTCTTCATCCACGCCATCATCCAGGTGATCGTCGTCTATCACGTCCGCCGTGCTCATGCGGCCTTCTCTGCGGCTGGGTCCCCCGGGGGAGGAGCGCTGACGATGACGACGTCCTGTTTTTTCTTGAGTTGATCCTCAAGCCAGGACAGACCGCGATTGATGTAGGTCGGGACGCGCAGCGTGTCCGTTTCGTTTAGTGCGAGCATATCGAGCGCAAATTCCGCCTTTTTGCCGTCCCGTAGTGCTTTGAACACCTCTCGGCTCAATGTGGGCCCATCGGCATGAGCCGCAATACCCTCCCTGAATTTTGCGATCAACCCAGTGCCTGCAAGCGCGGCGAAGAGCGGAAGATTCTCGAATACGAGCGCATCTTCGAAGGTGCTTCCGGTCACTTCGACGTCGGCCGCCGCTCCAATCGTTACCTTGATCGGACACTGATAGGCCACGCGGATGCATGACAACGCATTATAGACAAGCACTTTGTCGGATTCCGCCAGGTCCAAAAGCTTATCAACCTCGCGAAGCTTGGGCGCCCAGTCGCGCAGCGTCGCATTGGCGGAGACTTGATTTTTTCCGCGCGTGGGAGGTTCCGCCTTCTTGGTTCCGACGTCGGTCGCATCGAGATCGGTGATGACAAGCGTGAGGAGACCAAGATGCCGAATCAGCGGCTCAAGGCGGTGGGCATGGCTCCCACCGATTTCGAGTAGCGTGATGTAGCATTGATGGAGCGCAGGAAAGTGCTTGAGGATGAATTGCGGTACGAGGATGCGCTCGGCTGGCCCTTCGACGAGAATGGCGGCATCCGCGAAGAACAGGTCGCAATGTGTCGTGCGCAGGTAGCGCGTCACAAACTGCCGCGTCTCGTCCAGCGCGCCAAAAACCTCCGAAAGGTTGACCACGGTCGAAACAGGAACGTCGCCAGCGGCGCTCGCCGGGAGCCGACGAAAATAGCGAAGGCTTTCGAACGGCGTCTCATGCGCCACATGGCTTGAGTGCGTGCTGACGACGAGCTGGGTAACCAGTTCCTTGTTGTCGCGAAGGTCGGCATGTTCTCGTAGGATCGCGTAGGCCTTGCGGATAAAGACCTGCTGCACCTGGGCGTGAAGATGCGCCTCCGGCTCTTCGACAAGAACGAGATGCAGCGGCGGGAGCGGCTTTTCGGGTTCGGTACTGTCCGGCTTGGGCTTTCCGGCTTTTCCGACCCGCATCCATGCGTCGCGGAAGCCCATCAGTCTGAAGATGATGGAAATGAGATTCTGATAGCCAAGTCCGTTGTAATCCTCAGGCAACAGAAGCGACTGTACCGGCGCCGCTCCAGGTACGCCATCAATCAGATACTGAACGGCCGCGTCATGATCGAGACCGTCGGCGGGACGGATGCGCGTCGATATTTTCAGGCGCGGGTCGGTGACGCCAGGATAGCCGAGCGTTTGCACTTCGCGCAGCGCCGCCTCAAAGCCGGCTTCCAAGCGTGTGTCAAACGCGGCTTGCGCAGCCTCGATAGCCTTGAGTGCGGCGAGATCGGAGGCATCCGGGCGGTCCAGCGGATCGAGGTGATCGGCGTAGTAGGCCCGCAACTGTTCCGACAAGCGGCGGCTCGCCCTGCGCGCGATATTCTTCGTCGCATCGCTGGCCGGCTGGTCGCGGGCAGCGCTGTCGTTGAAGCCGCGCTGCGCGCTGATGTCATCGATTTGAATAAGGCCATCGAAAGGATCGCCGTCCAGCGGCTGGATCTCGGGCGCCAGAACCTGGGGCTTGGCAATGCCGTTTTCCGGAAGCGCGACTTTCGAAGGATCGAGGGCATACCCGCGGACGACAAACTCCTTTCGCATCTGCCGTTCAAGGAAGGAGATCATGTCTTGCGGCCACAGCTTTACCTTGAGCTCTTCGGCGGCGCCCTTGTTGGCTTTCTTGGCTTCGTTTAACGCCATCAGATAGTTCTGATGCAGCTCTTCCACATTCTTTGGCTCGAACCGCAAGCGCACGCCGAGGAGACCGCCATCCCACTCCAGGGTTGGCAGCAGCTTGCTGACGTAGTGAATCTCCTCGTTGCCGACTTCGAGCCAGACGTCGAGGGACGGAAGGAGATTGTCCCACTCGGCAAGTGTTGGAGGCACGGCTGGGCTCGTCCCCGCCGCGGCCTCCCATGCGGCACCGACCGCGTTGATCTTGCTCCACAGCGAGAGCGTGAAGTCGTGGGGATTGATCCTGCCGCGATCCACCAGAAAATGGCGCATCGCGATCATAGCGGACGTCTTGCCGCTGTTGTTTGCACCGACAAACAGCGTGGTCTTATCCGTTAACTCGACGCGGACAGCACGCAGCTTCCGGAAATTACTGATTTCAACAAATGCTATCCGCATCTTCACCCCCGGCAGGACGATGATAATAGAAAGCGCGCGACCCGCAACCTACGATAGCAAGCGGGCCGTTGCTGCGCGCTTATGCCTCGCGCTGCCACTGACGCAGTGAGTTTCGGCGGCGATTTTGCTCCATCACGAGTTCGCCCATTCCCGAGCCTCCGATCCAATAATTGAAGTCGGCGGTATTCTTGTTGCGGTCGTGGTCATCGAACAGACAGAAGCCGTCTGTGAGCGCATTCGACCAACTTTCATCCGGAAAACGGTGCCACTCGCCCTCGTGCCAACAACTCGCGATGCCGCAAAGGAGCGTGCGCTCGAAAGAGTGAATGCTCCAGAATGGCTTGATGCCGACCACTTCACCGTCAGGAAGCCATGTGGTGGCCTCACGAAGCCTGCGTTTTGGCTGCTTTGTTTTCCCGACCTTGAACAAGTCGCCATTCTTTAGAATGTATAGCCAGCCAGGATCAACCGGCTGGCAGCGCGTCCAGTGAGGCAACGGGGTGTTCGCTATAGAAAAATTGTGCGCCGGCTCCAACATGCAATTCATCCTAGCTCGGTGCGGAATCATGTGAATCTAGTGCGTGCTGGGACTAGCGGCCAGCTTCGGCTTTTGAAACCAACATGAGATTGGGCATCGCCGCCAAAGCAGAGCGATTGGCGTAGATGCAAAGACTCACGCCTCTTCCGCTCGCGCGCTAGGCATGGCCCGCTCCGGTAGTAAAGATCGCGCGCTTGCCCTCCCTCAAAATCTTCAGCCAGTTGGCGAGGTAAACGGCGCCTGTATGTGAGCTACTTGGCGGGAGGATTGTCACCGGAAAGCTGAGATCCATGAAGTGGCACGAGTGCGCCTACGGAATAGCCCGGCACGTAGATGCGACGAAATTTCGACGCGATTACCCTCACCGCTCAGTGGATGATCGAACGGTTCTCCACTTTTTGACTCTGCAAAGCCGCCATTTCCCAGGAACTCGCGAGAAACTTTCCGGCGAAGCTAGGGGTTTTGGTTCGAATCCGGGAACGTCGGAAACCGACCGGCGCGCAAAATGTCGCCCGTTTGCGGGCTTACTCGCGCACTCTACCAGGGGAAATTGAGAGACCTGACTGGTTGACTGGGGCGCCAGTGCAGATCGGACCAGTCTCCGCCCATATTCTCTGCCAATAGGGAATTTTTCAAGGAATTTCGCGCAACGGCGCCAATAGTTGCAATTTGAGAGGCCAATGCCTCGCGAATTTCAAAGGCATGGAGCTAAATTCCCTAGGTTGAAGAACAGCGAATTTTCTTGCCGCAGCAGGGAGCGTCTTTGCGACGATCAGGGTACCTCGCCTGGTCCTGCAGAACGCCCGGCATGGGTCAAGCATGACGTCCGGCGGAGAAGTCTGCTTTACCCCCGAAAGCGGACCTCGGGTTGCTGGGCTGCCATGTCCGCTAATTGCCATAGGCGACATCGCGGCTTATTCAATCACCTCATCGGCACGAGCGATAAGATTGGCGGGATTTCGAGGTTGAGCTGCTTGGGGGCCTTGAGATTGATGATGAGCTCGAAGCGGGTCGGCTGCAGCACTGGCAGATCGGAAGGCTTGTTGCCCTTAGAATCCGGCCTGCATAGGCGCCGGCCCAGCGTTGCGGCGCGCGTGATGTGGGGTGCGACCTCTTTCAAAAGTTCAAGCCACATGCCGCCCATCGAGGCTTCGACGTTGAGACGCCCATCGTCCGCGTTTGTTCGGCCTTCTGCTTTTAGTTGGCCGACACAAGCTCGCAGAAATTTTTCGCAGCGCGGCGTCGACAGCCCAGCCGGGACCCCGCCCGCTCCAATCCGGAAATGGAACTGTTTGGCACCTGAAAATTCAAATTGGTCGTCCTCCGGCCGAAGTAGCCCTCTTGCGAGCATCACAGTCGATGGAAGGCCGCAATGCGTTCATTTCTCCACGACGACTTTCTTCCATGTGTGGTCAGGATTGAACGACACCATCTTCGCAGCAATCTTCGCGGTTTGCGGGCCGAGATCCTTCTCGAACACGTCGCCGGCGTGGTTGACCAGGAATGTCATCACGCCGGAGTTTCCATACTGCGCCGGATACGCAACGAGCGCGAAACCGCCGATCATCTTGTCGTTTGCAACATAATTGATCGCGCCGCCCGGAGCATTCGGACCTTGCCGGGTGAGCACCTTGTAGTAATAGCCGTGGAACGGCGCCCGAAGGCGGCCGGCGCGATAACCTCGCAGTGTCGCGGCCGCGACCGCTTCACCGAGCGGGCTTTCCTTCTCGCCTTCAGCGGCGGGCCAGTAAAGACCATCCTTCTTGCCGGGATTGCTGACGATTCGCTGCGCGAAAATTCCGAGCCCGCCGTTGGGCGCCATCTCGGCATAATCATGCTGAGCATCAACGTAGGCAAGGCACGCCTGGATGGTGGCCAGTTCATTGCGGCCGATGCGGCGATAGAGAATTTCCTGCCGACCGGCGACGGTGTCAAAGCGCCATACTCCGTTCTTCTCCACCAGTGGAATCGGGAGCGGATAATCGTCGGATCCGACAACGAGGAACGTCCGCCCGGTCGCATCTTTCACAGTCGAATGTTTCACGTCATAGGCTGCCAGCAACAACTTGCGTGTGTTCGCGTCCTGCACTTTGTCGCCCGACGAGGCAAGATCGTTGCCGCCGGGCCCAAGCACCCGATTGATCGCCTTGACGTCGTCGGCACGGATCGCACCGATCAATGCATCTGTCGCTTCTTTCGGCGACTTGAAAGCTTGCTGTGCGACCGTCTCCGCCGGGATCGCGAAAAGAGCGGTGGCGACAAAGCCCGCGAGCAATATCCACGAATGCTGCTTCATCGTCGCCTCCCCTACCTGCCGGCGCCAGACGCCACGGGAACACGCGCGCCGCGAGAGAGCCACTGGTCATAAGTCTGGAATGGCAAACCAAGTCTCTCGTAGCGGACTCGCAGATATCCATCGCGGCCTTTGACAACCGCTTCGGGCATGACCGCCTGCACCTCCTGGGCCATCACGCCGACATAGGCTCTGTCGCTGCCGACATAGGCAAAGCGATAGAGCCCGAGACCGTTATCCAGTGTGCCAAGCCGCACAATGTCGTGCTTCAGCACCATATCGGAGCGTCGGCCACCGCCGCCGCGCGCCCCACCTCCACCACCGCCGCGGAATCCGCCACCGCCCCCCCCGCCCATACGGGCGCCGCCGCCGGGGCTACCGCCGACACGCGGGCCGCCACCGGGACCGCCCCCCATGCTCGCGCGTCCGCGATCCGCATGTGCCATCGCGGAACGGCCCTGGCCTGGATTCCCTAAGCCTTCGCGTCCGCTTGGCCGTTGACCGGCTCGGTCGCCGCCGCCTGGGCGATTGCCTGCACCGGCACGATCACCACTCTTGCGATCGCCGGCACCGGCACGGTCGCCACCCTTGCGGTCTCCAGCACCGGCTCGGTCGCCGCCGGGCCGCTCCCGGTCACCGGCGCCTGCACGATCCCCACCGGGCTTGACCACCTGCTGACCATCGCGGCCGCGAAAATCCATTCGCTGTTGCGCTCCGGCCCGGTCACCTTTGCCAAACCGCTGCGCCACATCACTATTGTTATATCGAACACCGCCACGATGCTCGGGACGGTGAGTCCACCTATTCCCACTGCCGACGTTGATGTCGCCACGGTTGATGTTGATGTTGTTGTTGCCCCAGCCAAAGCCGCCGCCCCAGGCAGCGCCAACGGCCCATCCGACACCGAACCCGATCAGTCCGCTCGCCAGATAGCCACCATATGGCGGATACGAATATGGCGGATAGGCAGGATAGGGCCACGCGCCATAAACTGTCGCCGGATCATAGTACGGTACGTAGATCGTATCCGGATTAGCCGGTTCGATCACCACGACCTGCTTGTTGTTCTCGGTCTTGACCGAGACCGTCTGCTCCTTGGTGGTGGTCAACTTCTTCTCGGCTTGTGCCCGCAGGCGCAGGCGTTGAACCGAGTCCATCAAATCGGTCTGCTGAGCCAGCACGGCGTCACCGAGCTTTTGCGTCCATTCGAGTTTGCCGCTCATCACGTCGAGGACGCTGGGCGTGGCTGCAAGCTGCTTGATGCTGTCATCCCAGCGTTGCTTGTCGGCTTCCGCCTTGAGATGCTCGCCCTTGAGATTCTTGTTGGCCTTGACCCAACGGTCTGCCTCCACCACTTCAAGCGGATAAGTCGAAGCCATCAACACATTCGCCAACAGCGCATCGGGATAGAGCGCAATTGGCGCCATGAGCTGGTCGAGCTCTTCAGCCTTGAGCAATTGCGAGGAAGGCGACGGCGAGGAAGGTGCCGGAGGTTGCGACGTCTGCGTATGCCCCGGGAGCGGACATAGGAAAAGAAAAGCTAGCACGAAAAGGCGCGAGAGAGATGAGGCCATGGGACTTCTCCTGCCTCACAAATAGCCGTCCATTTATCGGAACTTTTGACTTTTCTCAAAACTCGACTTCGAAGTGACGTTGAACGCATCTGTGAACATCGGAGGCAGAAATGGGTGCACAAATCGATCATTAGAGCAATTTCCGATCATACGGCTTTGTATCCTGCGGCAACGAAGTAGTTTCTGCATTCGTCTGCTGTGAAGCGGGAGAGGGCTTGGGCGATTGCACGCCAGAGATCGTGGACGGTTCGGGCGGCTACCGTCTTGAGCATGGCTTTGAGCTTGGAGAAGGCCATCTCGATCGGGTTCAGGTCTGGCGAGTAAGGTGGCAGGTAGCGCAGTTCGGCTCCCGTCACCTCTATCGTCTGGCGAACCTCCGCCGGCTTATGTGCCGGCAGGTTGTCGAGTACCACGATATCGCCGGGCTGAAGCGTCGGGACCAGCACCTGCTCGAGATAAGCCAGGAAGGCCGGGCCGTCCATCGGCCCATCGAGCACCATCGGAGCGGTCATGCCGGCGAGCCTCAGTCCGCCGACGAAGGTCGTCGTCTTCCAGTGGCCGTGCGGGATCGCGGCCACGCAACGGCTGCCACGTCGCGAGCGCCCATAGAGCCGCGCCATCTTGGTGGAGGCGCCAGTCTCATCGATGAAGACGAGACGGGCAGGATCGAGATCAGGCTGCGTGGCGCGCCAGATGAGCCTTTCGGTCGCCACGTCCGGACGTTCTTGCTCGCTGGCGTGCGCGGTTTTTTTTGAAGGTTTGCGCGTGGCGATCGAGGAAACGCCAGATCGTACTCGGCGCAAAGCGTGCACCGTGCTTGCGCTCCACATGCTCCGCGATCTCGGCAAGCGTGAGGTCGACCTTGCCGGCGATGAGCCCGAGAATCTCTGCGCGGTGCTTCTCGATCCGCCCCGAACGCCTGTCGCCCCCTTGAGGCCGCGGCGCCACAGCGCCCGTATCGCGCCAGCGGCGAACCCATTTGACCGCCGTTGAGGCCGCAACCCCGAACCGCTCGGCCGCAGCGCGACAGCTCAAGCCGGCCGCAACACAATCAACAAGACGCAGGCGAAGATCGTTGGAAAGAGGTTTGGTCATGTGGGCCGGCCTCCCTCGCCAGCCCACATCTTGAATCAGGATTCGCCGTTCTGGGGAATCACCTCCGACTCTGTCAGATCGGAAATTGCTCTAGCATCGCTGGCATTCACGCGCCGGGCGGAGGAGCCGTCCGCAGCATCAAAAATCTGCCTGGAGGCTCTACGCGAACGTCAATGACCACTGAAAACGAGAGTTTTTATTGGCAGCACCAGCGCCTGAATGCGAAGCAGCAGGGCATGCACGAGGCCGACAGCGTCGACGGCGTGCAGGACGAAGCGCTGGAAGAAGCCCATATCCTTCGAGGCCAGCAGTTCGTGATTGCTGGTGTATGCGTTGGCGATGCAACTGCTGCCCCGCGTCACCCTGTCGAGGCCGCCTGCGTATAGCGGTTCGAGGAAGGTGAGAATCGTGCCGGGGCGCGTCACCGAGTGGGGGTCGACCAGCTGATCGCCGGCGCGGAACTGGCCTGCGGCAATAAAGTCCTGCACGTCGACGACGACCATCGGAATGACCTGCCAGGGCACGGACACGCAGGTCACTTCGGCAATCATACCGCGCCGCATGACCTGCGCTTCGATCTGTCCGAAGCCTGCGATCAAGGTGTTCCCTCCGGCGCCTTCCGGGATCAGGACGCCGCCGGTTCGGGAAATCGGGTTGACGATATCGCCGACCCGCAACGCGAACTGCTCCACCCGCCCGGTCACGCCGGCGCGAATAACGGTCCTGTCGAGATCGACCTGAGCCTGGGCCAACGCAGCCTCAGCGCTGGCCTTCTGGGCCGGCAGCAATGTCGTGAGCCTGGCGTTGACAGCCTGTTTCGCTGCGTCGGCCGCATCGATCCCGGCCTTGCGGCCGGCCACAACAACCTGCAGCCGCTCGATCTCGCGGCGTGCGACGATGTCCTGATTGCGCCGGTTCAGTTCCTCCTTGGTCTGCAACTCGTCGAGAGCCTGCTGGTGAGACGCTTTGGCCTGCTCAAGCTGGGCGTCGGCCGCGAGGAGATCAGCCCGTGCGCCGACTATAGCCGCATCGGTTTCGGCGATACGGCGACGCGCGGTCTCCACGGCCGCCTCCTGCCGCGAGCTGTCCAGCCGATAGATCGGTTTGCCTTGCTCCACTCGATCGCTGATCTGAACATAGACCTCAGCGACGCGCCCGACCGTCTCCGGCGAAATCGGTACCGCCCTGAACAAGTAGGTCACGTTGGCCGTCGACGGATGGAAGTAAAAAATG
>CAZGSW010000005.1:0-11261 GCA_964528635.1 uncultured Rhodoplanes sp.
GCTCGAGGCGTGCCTCGAGATCATGGCCAAGGGTTGCGTCATCGCGATCCAGGACATGGGCGCCGCGGGGCTGACCTGTTCGGCGGTGGAGATGGGTGCGAAGGGCGATCTCGGTGTCGACCTCGAACTCGACAAGGTGCCGACCCGCGAAACCGGCATGAGCGCCTACGAGATGATGCTCTCCGAAAGCCAGGAGCGCATGCTCATGGTGCTCAAGCCGGAGAAAGAAAAGGAAGCCGAAGCGATCTTCCGCAAGTGGGGGCTCGATTTCGCCATCGTCGGTCATACCACGCCGAGCAAGCGCTTCGTCGTCAGGCACGGCGGCGACGTGATGGCCGACCTGCCGATCAAGGAACTTGGCGACGAGGCACCGGTCTATCAGCGGCCGTTCGTCATTGCCGAGAAGTTCCCGATCATCAAGGCGTCCAGCGTCAAGCCGCCGATGTCCAATGCCGACGCGCTGGAAAAGCTGCTCGCCACGCCGGACCTGTGCTCGAAGCGCTGGGTGTGGGAGCAGTACGACCACATCATCCTCGGCAACACCGTGCAGCGGCCCGGCGGCGACGCCGCGGTGGTGCGCGTGCTGGAAGGGCCGAAGGCGCTGGCGCTGACCGCCGACGTGACGCCGCGCTATTGCGAGGCCGATCCGTTCGAGGGCGGCAAGCAGGCGGTGGCGGAGGCCTGGCGCAACATCACGGCGGTTGGCGGCAAGCCGCTTGCCATCACGGACAATCTGAACTTTGGCAATCCGGAGCGTCCGGAAATCATGGGGCAGTTTGTCGGCTGCATCCGCGGCATTGCCGAGGCCTGCAAGGTGCTCGACTTCCCGGTCGTGTCCGGCAACGTCTCGCTCTACAACGAGACCAACGGCAAGGCGATCCTGCCGACTCCGACCATCGGCGGCGTCGGACTGATCGATGACTTTACAAAGTCGGCGCGGATAGGATTCGGTGCGCCAGGCGAGGCGATCCTGCTGATCGGCGAGACGCAGGGCTGGCTCGGCCAGTCGCTCTATCTGCGTGACGTGTGCGGCCGCGAGGAGGGCGCGCCGCCCCCCGTCGACCTGATCGAGGAGCGCGAGAACGGCGATGTGGTTCGCGGTCTGATCGCGGAGGGGCTGGTTACCGCCGCGCACGACCTGTCCGACGGCGGGCTGCTGGTGGCGATTGCCGAGATGGCGATGGCGTCGGGAATCGGCGCCCGGCTCGACGAGCCGCCCTCCGATACGCCGGCGCATGCGTTCTGGTTCGGTGAGGATCAGGCGCGCTACGTCGTCACTGTTCCGGCCGATCGTGCCGAGGCGGCGATGCGGCGCGTGGCGGACGCAAGCGTTCCCGTGAGCCGTATCGGTGTGACCGGCGGCGAGACGCTCAATATCGGCGGCGAGCGCGCGATCAAGGTCGCGGACCTGACCGCGCGGTTCGAGGGCTGGCTGCCATCCTATATGGCCGCCAGCGCCTGACGGGCTGCTAGCGGCCCTCCATCCGGTCGCGGATTGCGCGCCGCAACGGTCCTTCGAACGGGCGGTTCGGAACTGGCGCCAGTGCAGGCGATGGCGTCACAGTGGCAGCCTGGTCATCGGTGAGTGCGGCGATCGAGGTCCTGCACCCGGGAGTGAGCCTTGCCGCGTTGCTTTGCAGGCAGGCGAGAGCCTCCGGACCGCCCTGCGGCACGCCGCGGCACAGTGTCCGGAAATCTGCGCGGCAGGTGAACCGGATCGCGCTTTGCTGCTCGGGGGTCGGCATCGGCGGACCTGCATCCGCGGGCGCGGCCGCTGTGGCGGCAGGCGCGGGAGGCGTAGCCCTGGTTGCCGTGGCCGCGGCGGGCGCGCGGCCGCCACCGAGCGCGGCCAGCGCCTTGCGGCAACCGGTTGAAAGCTGTGACGAGTGCCGCTGCAGGCAATGCAGGGCATCGGCGCCGCCGGGCTGGACGCCGCGGCATTTCGCCATGAAGTCGGACTGGCAGGAGCGCTTGATCGCGGCCTGCTGCTGCGAGGTCGGCTTGGCCGTCGCAGCGGCTGGCGCAGGCGTGGTGGCTCTTGCTGGTTGCTGCGGCCGCGGCGTTGCCGCGGCGGGTGGAGTGGCTGCAACCGCGGGCGCCGCCGGAGCCTCCGGCGCGGCCGGCTCGGCCGTGGCGGCGGGCGGCGGCGCTGCGGGAGCCGCTGCCTTGGCCGGCTCCGCCGCCGGTGGCGGTGAAACTGCGCTCACCGCGCCTTTGCAGGCCGACGAGAGCTTGGCCATGTTGCGCTGCAGGCATTGCAGAGCCTCCATGCCGCCGGGCTTCACGCTCGAGCAGTTCGACATGAAGTCTGACCGGCAGTTGCTGCGAAGGGCGCTCTGCTGCGCCTGGGTCGGCTGCGCCAGCGCGTGGTCGGCATGCGCGATCAGGGCCAGCGCACATAATGCTGCCAACCCGGCGCCGCGACGACAGGAACTCCACATAACAAGATCCTCCGACTCTGTATCCGTATGGTGGCATGGTAACGGATTGTTGGCGTCAGTTCGATGGCGCGGTGTGGCAAGAGGCGCCTTGACGGAATTGGCCTTTTCGCCGACGGGCCGGTTCTGATAAAGCCTCTGCCGCGTGAGAGGCCTGCGGGCCGGCAGCCGGAGTGGAGACGGCGTCCCATGCCGATGAATGCAATCGAGATCGAGCGGCTGATCAAGAGCAGCATCCCGGACGCGGAGGTGACCATCCGGGATCTGGCCGGCGACGGCGATCACTATGCCGCCACGGTGATTGCCGAGAGTTTCCGCGGCAAGTCACGGGTCCAGCAGCACAAGCTGGTCTATGACGCCCTCAAGGGCCAGATGGGCGGCGAGTTGCACGCGCTGGCGCTACAGACTGGTACCCCGTAGTGGCGCGGCAGGCACCGATCCCGGCTCGAAATCGGGACCGGCAAGCCGTTGTGCGGTCATGCCGCCCCTTGGGACGGGCCAGAATCTGCCTTATATGAAGGGTTGATGCGGTGGCAGCGCAGGCGCGGCCCGCGCGCAGCCGCAAGGGACATCATCCATGAGCATCGAGCAGTTCATCGACAATGAAGTGAAGGGCAACGACGTGGTGCTGTTCATGAAGGGCACCCCGCAGGCGCCGATGTGCGGCTTTTCCGGCCAGGTCGTGCAGATCCTCGACTATCTCGGCGTACCCTACAAAGGGCTCAACGTTCTGGAGTCGGACGAGCTGCGCAACGGCATCAAGGTCTATTCCAACTGGCCGACCATTCCGCAGCTCTACGTCAAGGGCGAGTTCGTCGGCGGTTGCGACATCATCCGCGAGATGTTCCAGGCTGGCGAGTTGCAGACGCTGATGAAGGATCAGGGGTTGCCGGTCCGCGCCGGCGCGACCGCCTGAGATCAAATCCCGGACAGACATGAAAAAGGCCGCCGGTCCGGGCGGCCTTTGCATTTGCCGGCAGCGCTACGATCAGCGCGAGTAGTATTCGACGACCAGATGCGGCTCCATCATCACCGCATACGGAACGTCGGTCAGCACAGGAATGCGGGTGAACTTGGCGCTCACCTGGCCTTCGTTCACCTCGATGTAGTCCGGAACATCGCGTTCGCCCAGCGCGCGGGCCTCAAGCACCAGCGCCATCTGCTTCGACTTGTCCTTGACCTCGATGGTGTCGCCGACCTTGACGCGATAGCTCGGAATGTTGACGCGCCGGCCGTTCACCTTGACGTGGCCGTGGTTGACGAACTGGCGCGCGGCAAACACGGTCGGAACGAATTTCGCGCGGTATACGACCGCGTCGAGACGCCGCTCCAGCAGGCCGATCAGGTTGGCGCCGCTGTCGCCCTTCATCCGGATCGCCTCCTGATAGAGGCCGCGGAACTGCTTCTCTGAGATATTGCCGTAGTAGCCGCGAAGCTGCTGCTTGGCCTTGAGTTGCACGCCGTAGTCGGAGAGCTTGCTCTTGCGGCGCTGGCCGTGCTGGCCCGGGCCGTATTCACGCTTGTTGACGGGGCTCTTCGGGCGGCCCCAGACATTCTTGCCCATGCGGCGATCGATCTTGTACTTCGCCTCGTGGCGCTTGGTCATCGCGTCCTCATGACTTCGTTGCGTTGACGCATGATCTGGCCCGAAAATCGGTTTCCAATTTCGGGATCATGCGCCGGTTGAGGATCGCGTCCTCCTCTGCTCCGGACTTGCCGGGGCCGACAGGTCCGGACCTAAGCGTCGGTCCAGACCGCGGATCGCGAAACGCCGCGCGGGCCCAAAGGCCCGCGAGACGCGGCGTATTTAGGGGGAATGGGGTGCGAAGTCAAACCGTGGCGGCGACCGCGTCGGTAATGCCGTAACTCGCCAGCGCGCCGATCAGGACCGCGTTCGGGGCCCGCCCGGAGCTGAAAACCAGCCGGCTGACCGGGGTTCCGGACGGCTCCGTGGGGGCCGCAAAGCCGCCGGACAGGAGATCCGCCACCCGCCGGGCGATGGCCGGAGCCGGGTCCATGAATGTGACCGGCCAGGCGGCCAGGAGCCTCAACCGCTCGAGAAGCAATGGATAATGGGTGCAGGCCAGAACGACGGTGTCGGTCCGGCTGCCGTGGGCCTCGACGAAGCAGGGGGCGATTTCGCGCCCGATTTCGGCGTCGTCGACCGGGGCGCCATGGAGCGCGGCTTCCGCCAGTTCTGCCAGTCTGGGCGAGCCGACCAGGTTCACGACGCAGTCGCCGGCGAAGTCGCGGATCAGGGCCTGGGTGTATTCCCGCTGCACCGTGGCCTCCGTTCCCAGCACACTGACCAGGCGGCTCCTGGATGCAGCGCAGGCCGGCTTGATGGCGGGCACCGTGCCGACAAACGGCACGTCGAAGCGTGCCCTGAGTTGCGGCAGCGCGACCGTCGAGGCGGTGTTGCAGGCGATCACCACCAGGTCGGGCCGATGGCTCGCGACCAGATCGGTCATGACCACGACCACCCGCTCGACCAGGTCGGCTTCGCGCTGTTTGCCGTAGGGGAAGAATGCGTCGTCGGCGGCGTAGATGTAGCGGGCGTCGGGCCTGGCGCGGACGACCTCGCGCAGGACGGTCAGGCCGCCGAGCCCGGAATCGAAAACCAGAACGGTGGGTGGCATGCGGCAGGTCTTTTCGTGGCAAGTCTCGTCGCAGCAGGTCTCGTCGCAGCAGGTCTCGTGGTGGCGGTCGCTCCGCAGCCTCCAATAGCTTTCTTTACGTTCCGTTCACAATAGAGGGGCTCATGCGGCGGCGCGGCGGGTCCGCCGCTCCTTCAGCCGCCATTGGCTGCGATGTCGTGGTGGGAGCGTATCGCCGCCACCTTGGCCTTGGCCGTCTTGGGCGATTTCGACTGGTCCGTGCCGCGACGTTTGCGCATGGGGCAAGAACGCCGTGCCGTGCCCCGTGTTCCCGCCGCCGGAACGAAACCGCGGCGCAGCCGTTGATCACGGCCTGCGGCTTTTGCCGCCAATTTGATCAAGGAGCTCATCATGTTGGGTTGGGCATTGACCTTCCTGCTGGTCGCGCTGGTCGCAGCATTCCTCGGCTTCGGCGGGATTGCGACCTTTGCCGTTGATCTCGCCAAGATCGTGTTCTTCGTGGCGATCGTGCTATTCGCGATCTCTGCGGTGGTCGCGCTGATCCGGGGCCGTTCGCCGACCGTGCCCTGACGCGGCGAACACCGGCCAAGAAAATACAAACGCCCGGCTTCGGCCGGGCGTTTGTATTTCTCGTTTCAGGATCGCCGTGGCGTTTTTCAGGATCGCCGTGGCGTTCGCACGGAGGACATCCTAGGGACGATCGTTGCCGGCCAGAACGCTTCGGGTCGCGATATCGGGACCGAAATCGTCCACGTTGTCGATCGAGAGCAGATTGCTCAGTCGTGTGCGCGCGCGGTTGACACGGCTCTTGATGGTGCCGACCGCACAGCCGCAGATCTCGGCCGCCTCCTCGTAGGAGAAGCCGGATGCGCCGACCAGGATCAAGGCTTCGCGCTGATCGTCCGGGAGCTTCGACAGCGCCTGCCGGAACTCCTCGAACTCGACGCGGCTGGTCTGCTCCGGCTGCGACTTGAGAGTCTCGGCATAGCTGCCGTCGGCATCCTCCACCTCGCGGCGGCGCTTGCGGTATTCCGAGCGGAACAGGTTGCGCAGGATCGTGAACAGCCAGGCCGACATGTTGGTGCCGGGCTGAAATGAATCGATGTTTGCGAGTGCGCGCAGCAAGGTTTCCTGCACCAGATCGTCGGCGCGATCGACGTTGCCGCAAAGCGAAATGCCGAACGCGCGCAGACTGGGCACTGCGGCCAGCATGGTGTCGCGTAGCGTGGGGTCGATGCTCATTCGGAGGACCCTTTGCTGCCCGCAGGTTTGTCGAGTTGCTGAAGAAGATCGACGAAGCGGTCCGGCGTCGGCTCGATAAGGCCGTCGTAGTAGGCGCGGAGTTGCTGGCCGATCTTGGCTTGAACCTCGCGGCCCAGGCTGGCGTCCTTTCCCCGCCTGGGGGCTGTCGTCTTTGTCGAAGTTTCCATGACCTGGGGCTTTTCCGGTGGTTTCTGCTCTGTCATCAGTCTCGTTTCCGCGTCCTTTTCGAGCCCGCGGCTCCCCTTTTCGGCATACTCCGGCCGGATTTGGCCCGGAGGTTCCGCCCCCAACGTTGGTTTGCAACGCGCTGATTTGGCGATCGTTCCGTGCTATGGAACTTTTTTTGCGCTGATGCATTGTCGAAACACAACTGACACATCCACTGGACTTATCGGAGGGGTAAAAGTGTCGACATCTCAAGCGGTTGCCCAGCATCTTCCGTTTCTGCGGCGCTATGCGCGCGCCTTGACCGGGAGTCAGCATTCGGGCGACGCCTACGTGGCTGCTGCCCTCGAGGCCCTGATCGAGGATCAGTCCGTGCTGGAAGGCGCCGGCGGTCCCCGGGTCGCGCTCTACAAGCTCTTTACAAAGATCTGGAATTCGCTCGATGTGAACGAGGGTACCGATCCTGTCTCCGGCAGCAAGATGCCGGTGGAGCAGCGTCTCAGCCAGATCACGGCGCAGCCCCGGCAGGCCTTCCTGCTGGTGGCTCTCGAAGGATTCTCGGAGGAGGACGCCGCGTCCATCCTTGGCGTGGAGGTGCCCACGCTGCGGAGCCTGGTCGAGGAATCCGGCCGCGAACTCGCAGCGGAGATCGCAACCGATGTCCTCATCATCGAGGACGAGACGTTTATCGCCATGGATCTGGAAGGCCTGGTCGAAGGGCTTGGTCACCGCGTGATCGGGGTGGCTCGCACGCATGCGGCAGCGGTGACGCTTGCCAAAGCGAAGCGTCCGGGTCTGATCCTGGCCGACATTCAGCTCGCGGACGGCAGTTCGGGGCTCGACGCCGTCAACGAACTGCTGAAGTCGTTCGAGGTACCGGTGATCTTCATCACCGCTTATCCGGAGCGGTTCCTCACCGGCGAGCGGCCCGAGCCTGCGTTCCTCATCGCCAAGCCGTTCCAGCCGGCCACCGTGTCCGCGGTGATCAGCCAGGCCCTGTTCTTCGAACGCAAGGCGCGCCGGCCGGAGCGCCGCGCCAGCGCCTGACGGCGCGTCAGCGGAACGGAAACAACGAAAGCCCGGTCTTGCGCGGACCGGGCTTTCGCGTTTTCGGACTTTCGTTTTGTCGTGTGTGGCAGGCGGCTCAGCGGCGGCGGGCCATCGAGTAGCCCAGCATCGCAGCTTCGATGATCATCGCCAGTTGCGCGAACTGCGCCGAGCGTTGCGCAGCCTGCGCCTGTGCCTCCGCATGGAGCTCCGCCTGAAGCGGCATGCGGGCCGGAGCCGGTGTGGAAGACGGTCGGGCGAGCCACATGCCCAGAAGGATCGCCAACACTACGAAGGCAAAGGCGCCCGCGAGGATCAGACGGGCATAGACCGCGCCGACCTCGGGTTCGAGTGCCAGAACCGACGCCGATGCCGCGTAGATCACAGCCGCGATTCCGAAGAATGCGCACACGGCGTAAAGGATGGCATTGCGCTTGAGCTTGACCGTGGCGCCCGCGACTTTGGCGGCGGCCCCGCTGAGGGCCGTCGCCACAATATCGTTGAGACGCATGGCTGAGAGCCTCAGTGCCGCCGGCCGGCCATCCCGGCCAGGAACCCGATCCCCGCTGCGATCGCCAAGGTCAGTAACGGCCGCTGTTCGACCTCCTCCTCGATCCGCCGAATTGCATCGCCGCCCAGCTTGGTGGCCTCGTCTGTCACCATGCTGGCACCGTTGCGCAGCCGATCCGCAGTGTCGGACAGGGTGTCGGAAACGTAGTCGGAGGCCACAGCAGCAGCGTTGCCGGCGCCGCTCCGGCCCAGATTGTTGAGGCGGCTGACGCGGGATTCCAGATCGCGCATCAGCCCGGCGATCTCGCGTTCGATGTCGGCGATATCGTCGGAAGGACTTCGGGACTTGCGAGCCATGACGGTTCCTCGTGCTTGTGCGGTACAGGTGCGGCGATCAAATTCAGCCGCAAAACTTGTCCTCCAACGCAGAACCGACACCTAAGTTCCCTCGGGTTCCATGAGACTCGTTTCAGTTCCATGACGCCCGTTTCACATGAGGCCTCGTTTCAGACGTCACCGGTTCGCGCGAAAGGGGCGCAGCCAGCAACGCCGGCTGCGCCCGCTTTCTACCGGCCGAGCACGAGGGGAGGGGAATCGCGGCCGGTCGGCGCGTAAATGCGTTTGCGGCCGGTTCGTTCCAGCGGCCGCCGAGATTGCCGAAAGTCCACAATGGAAACATTCCGTGAGTGTCCGCGTTGCATAAACACGACTTCGGTGTGCGTTACGTACGACATAACAAGATAAAGCTATGACTTCGCAGGTTCAGCCAGAGCTCCACATTTTTGGGCAAGGAACGCCCGGATACCGCGGGCCACTATGAATCCGCCGTCGGTGTCGCTTGCTGGAGCGATCCCGTTCGGCGAGGCCATGCAATGGCGTACCGAACTGCTGGCGCTGCATGGCCTTTCCAGTCTGGCGATAGCACTGAGCTTTTTTCTCATCGTGGCGGGGATCGTCTGGTACACGCGCCATCGCTTCGGGATGTTGCGCGAATATCGGTTCGTCGCGTGGTTGTTCTGCGGATTCATTCTGGCTGCGGGCCTGAATCATCTGATCGAGGTGGCCGCGATCTGGTACCCGATCCATGTTCTGCAAGGTGTGGCAAGCGCGGCGACCGCACTCTTTGCCCTCGGAGCGGTGATCCTGATCTGGCCTTTGCTGCCGGCGCTCGCACGCATGCCATCGTCGCGCGATCTTGGCGAAGTCAACGAACGCTTGCGCCGTGAGGCCCATGCGCACGAGGCAACCTTGCGTGAGCTCGAGCAATCGCGCCGCGAACTGGAGTCTCGCGTCGAGGAGCGGACCCGAGAGCTCAGTCTGGCCAAGGCGCGGTTCGAAACGGCGCTGCACGGCGCGAAAATCCACGTCTTTTCTCAGGATCGAGGTCTTCGGTACACCTGGATTTACGGTTTGCGCGATCAGGCCATCGTCGACACGATGTTGGGACGCGACGACGAGGAACTCCTGGCGCAGCCTGAGCGCGATGCAGTCGTCGCGCTCAAGCGCGGAGTGCTGAAAACCGGTCAGTCCGCCGACGGCGAGATAACGACCATATGGCCCGGCCATCGCGGGTTGTTCGCCCTGCACGTCGACCCCTGTTTCGATACGGATGGTGCGATCGATGGAGTGACTTGTGCTGCCATCGACATCAGCCGGATCCGCGCACTTGAAAGCGAACAGCGCCGTCTGGCCAGCGAACTGGGCAGCGCGTTGCAACGCTACGAGACGGCACTGCGGGGTTCCAGCGTGACCGTTTACACGCAGGATCGCGATCTTCGCTACACCAGCATCAGCAATGCCATGCTCGGACGTCCGCCGAGGGAAATCGTCGGTCGGCTCGACGATGAGATTTTGCCGGTCGGCCCGGCCATCGCCTCGAAGCGGCGCGTGATCGAAACCGGACAGCCCGCGGATATCGAACTTGATGTCGAGCACGATGGCGAAAGGCATTGGTACGACGTCCATATCGAACCGCTGCGTGATGTCGACGGCGAAACGGTCGGCATCACCTGCGCGTCCGTGGATGTGACCGCGCGGAAGGCCGGAGAGGCCCATCTTCGCGAGATCATGCGCGAACTGACTCACCGTTCGAAAAATCTTCTCGCCGTGATCCAGGCAATGGCGCGGCAGACCGCCCGCCACGCCGGATCGACCGAGGTGTTTCTCGATCAGTTCAGCGCGCGGCTGCAGGCGCTGGCGAACTCGCACGATCTGCTCGTTCAGGAGGGCTGGTACGGCGCGTCGCTGTCCGAACTGATCCACTCCTATCTTGGTCACTACATCGACCGCGATCGGTCGCAGGTGGCGATCCAGGGGCCCGCCATCCTGCTCAAGCCGGAGGCGGCGCAAAGCCTCGGCCTCGCGTTGCACGAGCTTGCGACGAATGCGGCCAAGTATGGCGGGCTGTCTGTCCCGGCCGGCCGCGTGTCGATCGACTGGAAGCTGCTGACGGACGGAGAAGGAAGCGGCATCGAGATCATCTGGCTGGAGTCCGGAGGGCCCAAAGTGGATGTTCCGGAACATCGCGGTTTCGGCAGCATGGTTATCGAGCGCAACCTCGCACGTTCGCTCGATGCCGACGTTTTGCTGGAATATCTGCCGGAGGGTGCGCGCTGCCGGATGATCATTCCGGCCGAAAACCTCGCTGCTGGCTAGTAAAGACAGCCGAACAGGAGAGGAACCGCTGACCTCGATGGACGTTAAATGGCTGATCGAGCCGTGGACCATTCGGAACACGGTGTCGGGAACCCGAAGATCGGGAATGCGAGGGGAGAAATCCTATGACGCATGTGGTTCCCTACCTGCTGGGCGGCCTGACCGTGCTTCTTGTTTCGGACTTCATAGCGCTTCCATCGGCGGCCCAGCATTTTGGCGTCGCTGCGCGCGCGGATCGAGCGGTGCTCGGCACGCCGGACACCAGCGTCAACCGCGCCGCCAAGGGCGATCGGGGTGCGGCCCTGCGGACCGCCGGTGGCGCATCGCAGATTGCCACTGTGGAGGTGGTGGGACTGCGCGACGCAGCGATCGTGTACCGCGATCGCGATGGCCGCGAGCTTTACCGCACCGACCCGGTAAACAACGTCACGCTGGTGACCAAGGGATTGCAACTGCCTGAGGTGACCGTCCGTCAGCACAGCAGCAGTTCTGTGAAGCCCATGCCGGTCAAGACGTTGCACGAACAGGACCAGGCCCGGGATCGCAAGCCGGTGACTCCGGCGGG
>CAZGSW010000005.1:11361-15442 GCA_964528635.1 uncultured Rhodoplanes sp.
GCGCCGATCAGGGCGAGGATCAGAATAATGAGAAGAATGGTTCCGAGCGTCATGGGTTTTTCCCGCAATTGGGAACGCGGTATTCCAATTCCCCGGGCTGAACACGCCGTTCCGCGTTGTGTGAGCCTTGCAAGGCCGGTGATGTCGCTTCAGCGATGAATACCAACGGACGCTTCCTTCAATGGTTGCGTGATGTCAGGATCGACGTCCTCAAATGCACTGAAGTTCCGGGTCTCGTCTCTTTGCATCGCCACGCATAGGATTTGCAGTCGGGCGCGGGGGACAGGAAATGATCGTAGCAGTTCTCGTGGCCGCTGCGCTGGTGGTGCCGGCGTCCGCCGATCCAGGGGTGGTCTGGCCGCTTGTCGGCGATGCCCTTCGCCATATGTCGATCCGGTAGAAGAAGGCGGTGGTTTCAGCGCTTGAGATCACGGCCAACCGTTGCACCGCGGGCCACGTTTCAGCGGATCCGCGATTTCGCAGCGCAGGCGCCGACGTGAACGAGTTGATCGTCCAATCCGTCCCGTCATGTCTGGCCTCGATAAGGGCGCTCATCGATGCCCACGACCGTCTGTTCGGTGAGGGTGCCGGGGAGACCTATTTCATGGGGCCGTTTCTAGATGCGTTACCGGGCGCGGTGCGGGAACTGATGAGGCATCCGGAATAGACCGGAAGCATTGTCCGTCGCAGCGAATAAAGAAGCGGCCGCCTGGCTGGGCGACCGCTTCTGGAATTTGTGCGCCGGACGGCTTCTGTCGGGGGGAGGGGGAATACCGTCCGGCGCCGCCGCGGCCGACGGGAGCGGCCGCGTCTGTCTGAAGAACGAAGCAGACCGATGTTTGTTCCCTCACCAGATGCCGAGCAGGATTGTTCCGAACACTGCGACGATCAGCACGGTGCTGACCGTCAGCACGACAAGGACCGGTCGGTCGAGAAAGCCGGCGCGAGCCTCGACTGCGGTGACAGTGTCTTTGGTGGGTTCCCTGCGTCGGAAAACGTGTTGCCAGCTCATGATTTGCGTCCTTCGTGGATTGAAGGCCAACGCTGCGCCGCAGAGGAGGTTCCCGCCCTCCATGGGTGCGTGATCCGCGTATGCAACCAATTGACGCGTCGAGCGTTATCAACCGGGGCGATATGCTTGGCGTCTGCCCGGCGAACGCAAGGTTCGGCGCCGAGTTCCCTTCGAAATCATTAGCAACGATTTGGACGCTTCGCGTGCCTGTGAACGCTTTGGACCTTCGGAATTGCGCCGTACTTCTTGATGTGGACGGGACCATTCTTGATATCGCCCCCACGCCACACTCCGTACTCGTTTCGGACGGGCTGTTGCGTATTCTGAAAAATGTCCGGGACCGGTCAGGCGGCGCGCTTGCGCTGGTGAGCGGCCGCACGGTGGCCGACCTCGATCTGCTGTTCGAACCGCTTCGCCTCTCCGCGATCGGCGGGCACGGCGCGGAGATCAGGTTCGACCCGGCCCAGACCGTCCATGAGCAGCGTGCCGCGACGCTCGACCGCGGGCTCAAGCAGAGCTTGCTGGCGATCGCCAATCGCTACGCAGGGGTTGCGACCGAGGACAAGGGCTTCTCGGTTGCTCTGCATTACCGGCTGGCGGCGGATCGCGCTGTCGACGTGGTCGGCGAGGTGGTCCGGCTCTGCGCCAGCTATCCGGCGCGCAGTTACGAGCTGCTGCACGGCAAGGCGGTGATCGAGGTCAAGACAACGGGCTTCAGCAAGGGAACCGCCGTGCGCGAACTGATGACACATCCGCCTTTCGCGGGACGGACTCCCGTATTCGTCGGAGATGACGTCACGGACGAGGCGGTGTTTGCCGTCATGCCGGAGTTCGGCGGCGTGTCGGTTTCGGTCGGGCGCACGTTGCCCGGAATCGATGCCGTGTTCGATCGTCCGACCGACGTCCGCAGGTGGCTGGAGCGGTTGTCGGGAAAGGCAGCGGTGCCGACTTGAGGCACCGGTGCGGTCGATAGAGACGGAGGGCCGACATTGTCCAGGGTAGTCGTTGTTTCAAACCGCGTTGCCGTGCCGACCGGCGATGGCGGCGCGCGCGCCGGCGGCCTCGAGGTCGCGATCCGGGCCTTCCTCAAGCGCAATCACGGACTGTGGTTCGGCTGGAGCGGCAAGACGGCGGCGAAGGCCGAGGTGACGACCCGCGAGGTCGTCGACGGCGAGGTCACCTACATCACCACGGATCTGACGCGCGCTGACTATCAGGAATACTACAACGGCTTCGCCAACCGCATGCTGTGGCCGATCCTGCACTACCGGCTCGACCTTGCAGAATACTCGAGCCAGGATCTGTCCGGGTACATGCGTGTCAACGAGCACTTCGCCGAGCGCCTGCACGGCGTGCTCAGGCCCGACGACGTCATCTGGATTCACGATTATCACCTTTTGCCGCTCGCCAAGGCGCTGCGGGACCGCGGCCATGAAAACCGGATCGGGTTCTTTCTCCATGTGCCGTTTCCGCCACCGCAACTGATCACCGCGCTCCCCAAGCACGAGCGCGTGATCCTCGCGCTTTGCCACTACGATCTGATCGGCTTCCAGACCGACAGCGACGCCGACAATTTCGCCAGCTATCTCAAGGACGAGTGCCGGATGCCGAGCCGGGACAACCGCACGTTCACTGCCGGCAAGCGGACCGTCCGCCTGGGTGCGTTCCCGGTGGGTGTCGAAACGTCGGAATTCGAACGGCTGGCGCGCCGGACCGTGAGGTCATCCTTCGTGCGCGAGGTGATCGACAGTCTGGCCGGCCGCGACCTCATCATCGGTGTCGACCGGCTCGACTATTCCAAGGGCATTGGCATGCGGATGAGGGCGTTCGGACGCTTTCTTGCCGACCATCCGCCCTCGCGGGGTGCGGTGACGTATCTGCAGATCACGCCGCGCAGCCGGTCCGAGGTGAAAGAATATTCCGACATGGAGCGCCGCATTTCACAGACCGTCGGGGAAATCAACGGCGAGTACGGCGAACCGTCATGGACGCCGATCCGCTATGTGAACAAGGCGTACAGCCGCTCCGTGCTGGCGGGCCTCTATCGATCGTCGCGTGCGGCCCTTGTCACGCCGTTGCGCGACGGCATGAATCTTGTCGCCAAGGAATTTATTGCGGCCCAGGATCCCGAGAATCCCGGTGTGCTCATCCTGTCGCGCTTTGCCGGCGCCGCCACGGAGTGCGCAACCGCGCTGCTGGTCAATCCGTATGACGCGGAAGGGGTGGGCAATGCCATTGCGCAGGCGCTCGCCATGCCGCTGGAAGAGCGTCGCGGCCGCCATGCCGAGCTGATCCGGGTTTTGGCCGACAACGACATCAGGTTCTGGGGCGAGCGGTTCGTCGACGCCCTCAAGCAGCCAGTGACGGCGGCCGGGCAGGCCGCCTGAGTCAGTCGCCGGCCGCGAGCCGTTCTCGGTCGAAGCCGGCCACGCGCTGGTAGCGCTGCAGCAACCCGGCCAGTTCGCTCTGGCTGATCACGTCGTCGATGCTCGAAAACGGCCGGTCGCCCGTTCGCCGATAGACCTCCTGCAGCACGGCGTCGGGCGGCTGTTTGCGGTTGGTCAGCACCACCTTGCTCGTGGCGGGCCGCCGCTCATCCTCGTAGGCGGCCAGAGCGGCACTCACGTCGCGATGGTCGGCCAGACAACGAGCCAGCGCCGAACAGTCGAGAATGGCCTGTGCGCCGCCATTGGCGCCGCGCGGCAGCATCGGATGTGCGGCGTCGCCGAGCAGCGTGACGCGGCCGTGAGACCACCGTGGCAGCGGATCCTGATCGACCATCGGATATTCGAGGATCTGGTCGGCGGCGCGGCACATCGCAGGCACGTCGAGCCACGGGAAAGTCCAGTCCTCGATCGCGCCGATGAAATCGTCGAGCTTGCCCTGCCGGTTCCAGTCGCGCTGTTCGATCGGTTTTTCCTGCTCGATATCGCACACCCAGTTGATCAACTGGCGGCCTTCGCCGTCGATGTTGTCGCGGATTGGATAGATCAGCACCTTGGCCGGCTTGTGCCAGCCGATCCGCACGAATGTCGCGCCGTCGAGAAACGGCTTCCACCGCGTCACGCC
>CAZGSW010000005.1:15542-43122 GCA_964528635.1 uncultured Rhodoplanes sp.
GGTCGTCCTGATGGCGACCTTCGCAAGCGCTTCCTGCAGGCCGAGTTCGGTCAGTTCCTTGCTGGCGTGCGGCAGCAGGTTGATGCCGACGCCAAGCGGTTTGATCTCCTGCGCCGCTTCATAGATCCGGCATGGGATTCCGGCTTGGTGCAGGCGAAGTCCGAGCGTCAATCCGCCGATGCCGGCTCCGACGATAATCACAGGTTTTTCGATCATGTTGCATATCTAACACGGGACCGGGACGGCGCGACCGGCCCGGAAATTTCAGCCGAAAGTTAGAAGCGGTCTCACCGGACTGAATCCGTCAACGGGTTCAATGGCCGACTTCGGCTTGCACGCTTCGATTGGACCAAGTCCAAACTGAATACTTTGCAATTACTCCAATTCGTAAGAGATAACCTCTTGTTATTCCAAGCTCTCGGGTATTGAGGCAGTATTTTGTCGATGCTACCAAAATATCACTGCAGCATCAGTCGTTTGAACGACTCCAAATGGGGTGCTGCAGAAGTATTGGAAGTCGAGAGCATAAGAGGTGGCTATGGGTCCGGTGGGGGTTGGTGCAGCGTCAGTGTCCGGTGCAGGCAGCAGGTTCGCGGCGGGCGGTTTTGATGAGAGGCTGTCTCTCGGTCATGTGGCGGCCGGCCTCGTAACAGTGATGATGACGGGTGTCGCAACCGACGCCTTCGCGCAATCGCAACAGCTTCCCACCATCGATGTTCAGGGCACCGGTACCAGCCCGGACAACACGCTTCAGGCGGAGACCGGCGTATCGCGGCTCGGCCGCGTGCAGGACATTCCGCAGACCGTCAACGTCATCAACCAGCAGACCCTGCAGCAGCAGGGCGTCACCACCCTCGATCAGGCGCTGCGCAACGTGCCGGGCGTCACCGTGGCGATCGGTGAAGGCGGCGGTGGGCTCAACGGCGACCAGTTCCGCATCCGCGGCTTCCAGGCCAAGGGCGACATCTACACCGACGGCCTGCGCGACTTCGGCGTCTATACGCGCGACAGCTTCGCCTATGAGTCGGTCCAGGTGCTCAAGGGGCCGTCGTCCGAAAGCTTTGGCTTCGGCACCACCGGCGGCGCCATCAACACGGTGATGAAGAACGCCAAGCTCGGCAACTTCATGGACATCGAAGGCACCCTCGGCATGGGGCCGCTGTTCCGCGGCGTTGTCGACGTCAACCGCGAAATCGCGCCCAACACGGCTGTGCGTTTCGTCGCGATGGGACACAAGCAGGACATCGTCGATCGCGATCACCTGTTCAACGATCGCTGGGGCTTCCTGGGTTCGGCCGCTGTCGGTCTGGGCACCAACACCACGCTGACGCTCAACTACCTGCACCAGGACGGTCGGCGCCTGCCCGACATGGGACAGCCGATCATCACGCCGGCGGGGCAGATCGGCCGCCCGATCAGCGAATTCGGTGTCGACCGCAGGAATTATTACGGCAAGTCGACCGACCTCGACGACACCTCCGTCAACATGTTCACCATGCGCTTCAAGAGCGAAGTGGCTCCGGGCTTCACGATCTCCAACGACACCCGCATCGCGCACTACGACCGCTACTTCGCGCAGACCGTGGTGAACTGCCCAGCGCCGGCCTGCGTCGACGGTGTCGCGGGCGGCAATTTCAACGTCGCTTACGGCTTCGGCGGTCCTGCGGGCTATCAGCAGGAGACATTCGGTGGCCAGAACATCACCACCGCGGTGATGAAGTTCAACACCGGACCGATTCGGCACGAGCTGATCGCAGGCTCCGACATCTACATGGTGCGCAACGATCGTCAGGCGCTGCTCAACACGTCTGCGAAGGTCCCGGGCACCATCGCGAATCCGAACTTCTTCCCGAGTTACGCGGTTGTGCTCAATCCGCTCGACAAGCGGTCCTCGGACGGTCTCAATCTCGCAGTGTTCGCGAGCGACCGAGTCTGGTTCACCGACCAGATCTCCGTTCTGGGCGGCGTGCGGCTCGACAAGTACACCTCTGAGTTCACCTCGACCAACACCACGACGGGCATTCCCAACCCGACGCTGTCGAGCACCAACTATCTGGCGAGCCCAAAGGCGAGCTTGATCTGGGAACCCGTGAACTGGCAGACCTACTACGCCACCTACGCCCGCTCGTACTCGAATCTGGCCGGCGAGTTCGTGACCAACGCGCTCAACCCGATCGCCAACGCGACGCTCGAACCGGAAGAGAACGACCTCTTCGAGTTCGGCGCCAAGATCAGTCTGCTCAACGGCAGGCTCGGGCTCACCGGCGCGCTGTTCCGCGTCGACAAGGGCAATTCGATACAGACCGATCCGACCACCGGCGATCTGGTTCAGACCAACGAAAAGCAGCGCGTGCAGGGCGTCGAACTCGGCGTGACCGGAAAGGTGACCGACCAGTGGACGGTGCAGTTCGCCTACGCGTTCATGGACAGCGAGATCCGGTCCGCTCCGCCGGCCCAGGTCGCCAACATCGGCAACCGCGTCTCGTTCGTTCCCGAACATGCGGTCTCGCTCTGGACCACGTATGACGTCGCGCCGCATGTCCGGATCCCAGGCAAACTGCTGGTGGGCGGCGGCGTGTTCTACACGGACGAATATTTCGTCAACAGTGCCAACACTGCGATCATTCCCGCGAGCACGGTGCTGAATGCACTCGTTTCCTACGAGTTCGAGAAATACCGGATGGCCGTGAACGTCTACAATCTGACCGACGAGGTCTACTACGACGCAGGATTCGGCAACCGTGCCGTGCTTGCCGCTGGCCGGACGGTGACGGTCACCGGCGGCGTCAAGTGGTGACATCGCGCAGCCGGGGTTTCCACCATCTGACTTGCGGCTGCGTGATCGCCGGAGGGGCTTCCAAACGAGCCCCTCCGGCCTCAATCGTTTCAGGAACGTGCGTGACACATGTTGATTCACATCCCCGGCCTTCTGACCAAGGACGAAGTGGCCCGTTGCCGCGCCGTCCTTGAGTCATCGCCGTGGGTTGACGGCAAGTCCACCGCCGGCGAGCAGGCAGCCAGCGCCAAGTTCAACCTGCAGATCCCCGAAGGATCGCCGGCCGCGCGGGAAGCCGGCGACATCATCCTCCGTGCGCTGGGACGCGCGGCCGCCTTCACGTCGGCCGCGCTGCCGTTGCGCGTACTGCCCCCGATGTTCAATCGATATGACGCGGGGATGAAGTTCGAGGCCCACGTCGACGGCGCGATCCGCGCCGTTCCCGGTGCGGGAATACGGATGCGCGCCGACGTATCGTCGACGCTGTTCCTGACCGAACCCGGCGAATACGACGGCGGTGAACTGGTCGTGCAGGATACCTACGGTGCACACAGCGCGAAGCTGCCGGCCGGCGACATCATCGTCTATCCGGCTACCAGCCTGCATCACGTCTCGCCGATCACCCGCGGCAGCCGCTGGTCGTCTTTCTTCTGGACGCAATCCATGGTGCGCGACGACAGTATGCGGACCCAGCTCTACGAACTGGACATGGCGATCATCCAGGTTCGCCAGAAGCTGACTGATAACGATCCGGCCTCGGTCGTGCTGGCCAGCCACTATCACAATCTGCTGCGGCGCTGGGCGGAGCTTTGACGCCATGCAGGAGCAGACCATCTATCCGACCACGCTGAAGCGGATGACCGCACCGGAGATCGAGGACAAGCTTTCGGCGGAGCCGCAGGAGGCGGCGCGGTGGCTCTACGCGGCGGCACAGGGCGGCTCGGCCCGTGCGCAGGTGTTGTGGGGCCAGGTGCTGCTCGACGGCCGCGGTGTTGCGCGCGATCCGGCGGCGGCGGCGCGCTGGTTCCGGATCGCTGCGTTGTCCGGCGATGCCGACGGCATCAATATGGTCGGCCGCTGCTACGAAAACGGCTGGGGCGTCGAAGCCGATCCGGCCGAGGCTGCACAATGGTTCCGCAAGGTTGCAGACAAGGGTCATCATTGGGCGCAGTTCAATCTCGCCACGCTGATGCTGAGGGGCGAGGGCGTCCGGCACGATGTACGTGGCGCGCTGTCGCTGCTGGTCCGCTCCGCGCGGCGCGGCAATCCCAAAGCGATGAACATGATCGGGCGCGGCCGGGAACTCGGCTGGGCCGGCGCCGTGAAACTTGCATCGGCCATTCGCTGGTACCGGCGTGCAGCGGACCGCGGCTGCTTCCGCGGCAGCTATCATCTGGCGCGTTTTCTGGCCACAGAAGGGCGCATCGCCGAAGCGGCCGGCCGGTTCCGCGAGTCGATCGGCCGTGCGCCACCTGACTTCTGCCGCGAGGCCGCCGCCGTACTGCTTGCCGCGCCCGAACCCGAGTTCCAGTCGATCGGACGCGCGGCGCTGGCACGCGCAGCGGAATCGGATGAGCCGGGTGACCTCTTTGCCTATGGCAGGGCGCTTGCTTTTGGACACGGCGGTCCTGCCGATCCGGCAGCCGGGAGGTTGTGGATCGCGCGCGCCGATGCAAAGAACTTTCCGGGTGCTGGCGGGGCCTTGCAGGAGGTTTCAAGACAGCACGGATCGCTGACCTGGTTCGCCTGCGGCTAGACGGGTTCCATGACGGCTGCACTTCGGTGCCGGGGCTGCCGTTGAGGGACGAGGCCAAGTATAAGGACGCTGTACGAATGATCGGAATTCCGACGTTGCTCTCGTATCGGTCTCGGTTTGCATGGACGCGGTGCCGCGCCATTCCGGCGGTTACGGCATGGGCGGTAACTCTTGCGCTGCTCCTGCAACCGGTTGCGCTGCTGGCACAAGGCACCCAGCCGCAAACCCAGTCGCCATCGCCGCAGGCACCGGCGGTAACGCCCGCTGAGCCTGCTGCATCGTCCGGCACTCCCGCGGGTTCGGCATCCGGACCGTTGGCCGAGCCGTCGGCGCCGCCGATGAACCTGCAGGCCCCACCGGATGGTGGCGTGCCGGCTTCGACCGACTCCGGCAACCAGGCTCAGCCCGGTGCGGTGTCCGATCCCGCTGCGGCCACGTTGCCGGCCGATGCGCCTCCGCAGGAGGCAGCCGACGTCGGTCCTGCACCGACCATGGGTCACGCTGCACTGCCGCGCGACCTTTCGCCGTGGGGCATGTTCGTCGCCGCCGATATCGTCGTTCAGTCGATCATGGTCGGCCTGGCATTGGCGTCGCTGGTCACATGGACCGTATGGCTGGCGAAGACCGTCGAACTCGCTGCGGCGAAGCGCCGTGTCCGTCGCGGCGTCAGTTCCCTGCAGCAGGCGCGTTCGCTTGCCGATGTGGATCGGCGTTTCGAAGGGTCGAAGGATGTGGTCGCACGGCTGGTCCGGACCGCGAGCGCCGAGGTCGCACTGTCCCCCAACTCCAGCAGCGACGCCTTGAAAGAACGCGTGTCCTGGCTCCTGCACCGGATCGAGGTTGCGGCCGGCCGGCGTATCACACGCGGCATGGGCATGCTGGCGAGCATCGGCGCCATCGCGCCGTTCGTCGGCCTGTTCGGCACCGTGTGGGGCATCATGAACAGCTTCATCGGCATTTCGAACGCGCAGACCACCAATCTCGCGGTGGTCGCGCCTGGCATCGCCGAGGCATTGCTTGCCACCGCGCTCGGGCTGGCGGCGGCAATTCCGGCTGTCGTCATCTACAACATGTTCACCCGTTCGGTGGGCGGCTACCGGATTCTCGTTGCCGACGCGTCAGCTCTCGTCATGCGGCTGGTGAGCCGTGACAGTGAAGGCATCGCGACCCCGCTGGCACGGGCTGCGGAGTAGGGCGCATGTCGATCAAGCTCGCCGGCGAAGACGACGACTTCGCCGAGACCCACGAAATCAACGTCACGCCGTTCATCGACGTTATCCTGGTGCTGCTCATCATCTTCATGATTGCAGCCCCGCTTGCGACCGTTGACGTTCCTGTCGATCTGCCGTCGTCCACTGCCGACCAGACCCAGCGTCCGGACAAGCCGGTGTTCTTGTCGATCAAGAGCGACCTCTCCATCGCGCTCGGGGAGGAGACGGTGGCGCGCGAGGCCCTGGCCGCCGCGCTTGCGACGGCAACCAAGAACAACAAGGAGGAGCGCATCTTCCTGCGTGCGGATCGTGCGGTCAGCTACGGCGACGTCATGGAGGTGATGAACATCATGCGCGACGCGGGTTACCTCAAGGTCGCGCTGGTCGGGCTGGAGAGCCGGGACGCTCAATGACGGCGCGTGCCATCGTCCTGCTGGAGCGTGACAGTCACGATGTGCTGCGCTGGCTCGTGGCCGGTGCGGTTGTATTGACCGCGTATGCCGGGCTGGTCGCGGGCTATTTCCTGTTCTTCAAGCAGGCGCCGCAGGGCGCCCGCGAGGCGCCGCCGGTCATCATCGACATGGCGCCTGCGCCGGTGGCTCCGGCGTCGGAGTTCGATGTTGCGCCGGGACCGGAGATGATGGAGGCGGCGCCGCCGCCCGAGCCGCAGATCAAGGAGCCGCCGCCTCCGGAGCCGATCGTCGAATTGCCCCCTCCGCCGCCGGTGACCCCGCTGGTCTCACTTCCGGAGCCACCGCCTCCGGAGCCGCCGGAGGTGAAGGAGGAGCCGTCGCCCGAGAAGCCGCCGGAGCCGAAGAAGGTCGACAAAAAGAACAAGCCGGCTCCGCGCACGACTGCCGCACCTCGCTCCAACCAGAGAACTGCGGAACGTCCTGCGGCGCCGAGCGCCGGCGCCAGCCAGGCCGCCGCCACTGCCTCATGGCGCGACAGGGTCGTGTCGCAACTTCAGCGCGCCAAGCGTTATCCGTCCGGCGCGCAGTCGCGCCGTGAGCAGGGCGTTGTGGTGCTGGCTTTCACCCTCTCGCGTGGCGGCACGGTGCTCGGCCGCAGCATCGCCCGCTCGTCCGGCAACGCGGAGCTCGATCGCGAGGTGCTGGAGATGGTGATGCGCGCACAACCGTTTCCACCGTTCCCGCCCGGCATGAACCAGGGCCGCATCAGCCTTTCCGTGCCGGTGCGTTTCTCGCTGCGCTGATCCGTTCCATTGCCGCGGCGAATCTGCGAGATGACGCGCATGGACGTGCTGCCTCTCTTCGTCGCCTCGTTCCTGGCATGGAGCGTCGGACTGGCCGGCGTCGCCATCGCGCTTCTGGTGCGAAGGAGCGGCGCGGGCTTTTTGACGGCAATCGCCGCGGGCGCGCTGTTCGGACTGCTCGGTCCCGATCTCGAACTGTTCGACCTGTATCTCACCTCAGCCGGTTGGCAATCGGTCGATGCGCTGACGCTGCTGGCGGTCGCGCTGTCGGCGCTGGCGTGTCTGCTGTGGTGGGTGATCGGACGGCTTGTGCGCGCGCTTGCGCTGCGCTCCAGGCAGCCGGCCGTGCCATGACGCCGGCAGCTGTTGGCGGTTATTTCCTGCGCGCGAGGCTGATGGTCACCGATGAAATCTGGCTTCCCGGCGAGTTCAGCGACACCGACTGGGTGTTTCCGGTGGTCCGCATATTCAGCAGCGCGGAGAAATAGGGCCCGGTGGCGCTGGCATTGATCGACCCGGCCGACGCGCGTCCGGAAATCGTGCCGGCCGCACCATGCGCGGACTCGCTCCAGTTGCCGCTGATGGAGCCGTTCACATAGTTCACGCCGCCCGACAGATTGAACTTGTAGCTGTCGCCGGCGCAGGTGATGTCGAGGTCGACGGTCGAACCCGAGTTCTTGGTCGTATAGTTGGCGCGGCAGCGCAGCCGCTCCTTGTTGTTGTTCACCGTGATGGTGCCGCTGCCGGCCCAGTTTCCTGCCATCGAAGTGAACGGCCCATCGGCGGCTCCGGCGGAACCGGGAACAACGATTGTGGACAAAACAATTGCGCCAGTCGCCACCGCGCCGGACAAATTTGAGGGACGCATGAAGGAAACACCTTTGCCAAACGGAACTCGTGGCGACCGGATGCACTTGTCCAACAGCAGGTTCCTGATCCGCGAACAATTATGGTCGCGGTTGGCGAGTTTAGCGGGCACGGTTGGCCTGAAAAGGCGCAGATACGCGTTGACCCGGACCTTTTGAAGGATTTGTCGAGATCGGGAACGACCGTTGCAGCAGTGTAACGGTTGCCGCGTTCGAAGCGTCTGACGGCTTGCGGCATCGCTTCAGATCGCTATCTCTGGGCCGGTAGATTGGCTAAGTCCTTGAAATTCCTAACAGCGATCTTTGACAACCTCAATAAAAAGGCCATAAACACCATGGAATCGAGGGTCCGTCCTGTGCCACAATTGCCGGACCGTCTGCGATGTGGGCTTGGATGCCGCGTCCGGCGGCATTTGTCTGCGCGCCTCGAATTCAAGGACTGGGCTGAAGCGTTCCTTTGATCGCACTCGGTCGGCCGCGAACTGAGCTGCTTACAGCAAGACTGGATGTGAAATGCTTGATGCCATCAAAGAACCGAGTGACTTGCGTCGGTATAGTCCGTCCGATCTTCGGCAAATCGCCGACGAGCTGCGTCAGGAGACCATCAGCGCCGTGTCGGTCACCGGCGGCCATCTCGGCGCCGGGCTGGGTGTGGTCGAGCTTACGGTCGCGCTGCACTATGTGTTCGACACACCTCGCGACCGCCTGATCTGGGACGTCGGCCATCAGGCTTATCCGCACAAGATCCTGACCGGACGGCGCGACCGCATCCGCACGCTCCGCCAGGGCGGAGGACTGTCCGGCTTCACCAAGCGCGCCGAGAGCGAATATGACCCGTTCGGCGCCGCGCACGCCTCGACCTCGATTTCAGCCGGTCTCGGCATGGCCGTGGCGCGCGACCTGATGGGCGGCGACAACAACGTCATCGCAGTGATCGGTGACGGTTCGATGTCGGCCGGCATGGCCTATGAGGCGATGAACAACGCCGGCGGCATGAACTCGCGTCTGATCGTCATTCTCAACGACAACGACATGTCGATCGCGCCACCCGTCGGCGCGCTGTCGGCTTATCTGTCCCGTCTGCTGTCTGGCGGCTCGTATCTGAAGCTTCGCGATTTCGGCAAGCAGCTCGCCCAGCACCTGCCGAAGTCTCTGGAAGAGAAGGCGCTGCGCGCCGAGGAATACGCGCGCGGCATGCTGACCGGCGGCACCATGTTCGAGGAGCTGGGCTTCTACTACGTCGGTCCGATCGACGGTCACAACCTCGATCACCTGATCCCGGTCCTCAAGAACGTGCGCGATGCAAAGGAAGGACCGATCCTGATTCACGTCGTGACCCAGAAGGGCAAGGGTTACGAGCCGGCCGAGAAGTCGGCCGACAAGTATCACGGCGTCGTCAAGTTCGACGTCGTGACCGGCGTCCAGGCCAAGGCCAAGGCGAACGCGCCGTCCTACACCAAGGTATTCGGCGAAAGCCTCGTCAAGGAGGCGAAGAAGGACGACAAGATCGTCGCCATCACCGCGGCGATGCCGTCGGGCACGGGCGTCGACATTTTCGAGAAGTCGTTCCCGCATCGCACGTTCGACGTCGGCATCGCCGAGCAGCATGCTGTGACCTTCGCGGCGGGTCTCGCCACCGAGGGCTTCAAGCCGTTCTGTGCGATCTACTCGACGTTCTTGCAGCGCGGCTACGATCAGGTGGTGCACGACGTGGCCATCCAGTCGCTGCCGGTCCGCTTCGCCATGGACCGTGCCGGTCTTGTCGGCGCCGACGGCCCGACCCACGCTGGATCGTTCGACGTGGCCTATCTCGGCTGTCTGCCCGGGTTCGTCATCATGGCGGCGGCAGATGAGGCCGAACTGGCTCACATGGTTGCGACCGCCGTCCAGATCGACGACCGGCCGAGCGCGTTGCGCTATCCGCGCGGCGACGGTGTCGGCGTCGAGATGCCGGAGTTCGGCGTGCCGCTGGAGATCGGCAAGGGCCGCATCGTTCAGGAGGGCACCAAGGTCGCGCTGCTGTCTTTCGGTACGCGGCTTGAGGAGTGCACCAGGGCAGCCAAGGAACTGGCGTCGTATGGTCTGTCGACCACGGTGGCCGACGCGCGCTTTGCCAAGCCGCTCGATGTCGACCTGGTGCTGCGGCTGGCCCGCGAACACGAGGTTCTCATCACCATCGAAGAGGGCTCGATCGGCGGCTTCGGCTCCTACGTGTTTCACGCGCTGGCCGACCACGGTGCGCTGGACAGCGGACTGAAGATCCGCTCGATGGTGCTGCCGGATATCTTCATCGATCAGGACAGCCCGGCGGCGATGTATGCCAAGGCGGGTCTGGATAGCGCCGGTATCGTGGCGAAGGTTTTCGACGCGCTGGGCCGGGACGTCCGCACGGAGACGGCCAAGCTGGGTTAGGCATGGGTCTCCGCAATCGTCTGACAGGGCCGCCGCGCCGGCCAGAACCGGTTATCGCCGTGCCTACGCGGAACGGGGAACTGTTGCCCGGCGCCACGAAATATCTGCTATGCCACGCAGATTCGCGATGCCGCCCTTGGTGGCGTTGCGGGGAGCGTCTGTTACCGGCCTGGAATCGGGAATTCCGGGCCGCCTCGTTGCGGGTGCCAAATCCAATCCGCGATGGGTCATAAATTCCCATACCATCGGCTCCGGCGCCGGCGCATTTTTTGCCGGCTGCGGATGACGATGGCGTGATTGAAACGGCAGGCCGCCACGGTCCTGTCGAAGTTGCTGCACTATGTGAAGGTTCGTTCGCCGCTGCGTTCGGCCTGTTGGCCGGGAAGGAAGTATCCGGGCACGAATTGCGCGTTGGGTGCGCGGTCAGCCCGTTGAGAGAGATTGGGAAGCGATGGCAATTCCGTTTCTTAAAGAGTTGAAGATCGGGGCCTACCTGATCAAGCAGCGGCTGATGGGCCGCGACAAGTATCCGCTGGTGCTGATGCTGGAGCCGCTGTTCCGCTGCAACCTGGCTTGCTCCGGCTGCGGCAAGATCGATTATCCGGCGCCGATCCTGAACCAGCGCCTGTCCGCGCAGGAATGCCTCGACGCGGTCGACGAGTGCGGCGCGCCGATGGTCGCGATCCCGGGCGGCGAGCCGCTGATCCACAAGGAGATCGGTGAAATCGTCAAGGGCATCGTGGCGCGCAAGAAATTCGTCTCGCTCTGCACCAATGCGCTGCTGCTCGAGAAGAAGCTCGATCTGTTCGAGCCGTCGCCGTATCTGTTCTTCTCGGTCCACCTCGACGGACTGAAGCATCACCACGACAAGTCGGTCTGCATGGAGGGCGGCTTCGAGCGCGCCATCGCGGGCATCAAGGCCGCACAGGACAAGGGCTTCGCCGTCAACGTCAATGCGACGATCTTCGACGGTCATCCCGCCGAGGACATCGCGAAGTTTCTCGATCTTGCCACCGAGATGGGCGTCGGCGTTTCGATCTCGCCGGGCTACGCCTACGAGCGCGCGCCCGACCAGGAACACTTCCTCAACCGCCGCAAGACCAAGGAACTGTTCCGCCAGGTGTTTGCGGCCGGCAAGGGCAAGAAGTGGAAGTTCATGCACTCCGGCCTGTTCCTCGACTTCCTCGCCGGCAATCAGGAATACCACTGCACGCCATGGGGCATGCCCACCCGCAATATCTTCGGTTGGCAGAAGCCCTGCTACCTCATCGGCGAAGGCTACGTGAAGACCTTCAAGGAGCTCATGGAGACCACGGACTGGGATTCCTATGGGACCGGCCGCTACGAGAAGTGTGCCAACTGCATGGCCCACTGCGGCTACGAGCCGACTGCGGCCCACGCCGCCATCGCCAACCCGATCAGGGCTCTGGTGACGGCGGTGCGCGGCATCCGCACCGACGGGCCGATGGCGCCTGAAATCGTCCTCGATCACCAGCGGCCTGCACAGTATGTGTTCTCGCGGCACGTCCAGGACATGATGGGCCGGATTCACGCAACCAAGCCGCCGGTGGCGGCCAAGAGCGACAGACCGCAAGCCAAGGTGACTGCCGCTGCGGGTTGATCCCCGCCGTTTCGCTCGAATTGAGTGCCGATCTGCGTCGTGATGGAACGCCGTAAGGTCGTCGTTGTTTTTGCCTAGGTGTGTTCCGTTCCGAACGGTGGGGCGCGTCTGCCGTAATAATCAGGACAATTCCGCAACCCAATGCTGACCTCCGCTGTCGTCAAGATCATCGACCTTTGCACGCGCTACGCTTGGCAGGTCGTCGTCGCCGCCATGGTTCTGACCGTTCTGTCGGGAACCTATGCCGTCCGCAATTTCGCCATCAACTCCGACATCAACGCGATGCTTTCGCCCGATCTGGAGTGGCGTCAGCGCGAGCGCGCGTTTGAGGCCGTGTTCCCGCGGTTCGAGATCATCATTGCCGTGGTGAACGCTCCGACGCCGGAGCAGACCGAGGCAGCCACTGCCGCCTTGGCCGCGAAGCTGTCGCAGAACAAGGATCGCTTCAAGTCGGTCACGCATGCCGGCGGTGGAGAGTTCTTCCAGCGCAACGGCTTGCTTTTCCTGCCTCCCGACGAGTTGAAGAACAGCCTCGACGGGCTCGTCAAGGCGGAGCCGATGATCCGTGACCTCGCGTCGGATCCGAGCCTGCGCGGATTGACCAGCGCGATCGACAACGCGCTGCACGGCGTGCGCACGAAGCATATCGCGCTCGACCAGCTCGCGACGCCGTTCAACACCGTTTCCGATACCCTCGATCGCATCATCGCAGGCGAGCCCGCCAGCTTCTCATGGCGGTTGCTGGCGCAGAACCGATCGGCCGAGCCGAAGGATCTGCGCGGGTTCATCGAGATCCGTCCGGTGCTTGACTATCATGCGCTCGAGCCCGGTCACGCGGCCATCAAGGCGATCCGCGACGCCGGAGCGGAGGTGCTGCCGCAGTACCAGGCGAGAGTGCGGCTGACCGGCCCGGTGCCGATGGCGGACGAGGAGTTCGCCACGCTGAAGGAGAATGCGGAGATCAACGGGATCCTGACGATCGCCGTGGTGCTGTTCATTCTCTGGCTGGCATTGCGCTCCAAGCGCCTGATTCTTGCCGTCGCGATCAACCTGTTCGTAGGTCTGTCACTGACGGCGGCGTTCGGTCTGTGGCTGGTCGGCGCGTTCAATCTGATTTCGGTTTCGTTCGCGGTTCTGTTCGTCGGCATCGGTGTCGATTTCGGCATCCAGCATGCGGTGCGCTACCGCCATGAACGCCACGAGTTCGACAACCTGCGGGGGGCGATCCACAACGCCGGCAAGTATGTCGGCTCGCCGCTGACGCTGGCCGCGGCGGCAACCGCTGCGGGCTTCCTGTCGTTCCTGCCGACCCACTACCGGGGCATCTCGGAGCTTGGCCTGATCTCCGGCAGCGGCATGCTGATCGCGTTCCTGAGCACGATCACGCTGTTGCCTGCGATGATCCGCTTGCTCAATCCGCCCGGCGAGCCGGAGCCGCTCGGCTACGCCTCGCTGGCGCCGGTCGATTCTTTTATGGAGCGTAACCGGATTCCGATCATCATCGGCACTGCCGTGTGCGTGATCGGTGCGATGCCTCTGCTCTACTGGCTGCAGTTCGACTTCAACCCCGTCAACCTGCGCAGCCCGAAGGTGGAGTCGGTCGCGACCTACCTCGAGCTCAACCGCGACCCTGATGCACGCACCAATACCGTGTCGGTGCTGTCGCCTTCGCTGAAGGACGCGGACGCGACCGCGGATCGGCTGCGAAAACTGCCGGAAGTCTCGCAGGTGATGACCGCGTCCAGCCTGGTGCCGGATCAGCAGGACCAGAAGTTGCAGATGATACGCGAGGCCCAGAAGGTGCTGGAGCCCGCCGTCCATCCCAAGGAGCCGATGGAGGCGCCAAGCGACAAGGAGGAGATCGAGTACGTGCAGGGCACGGCCGAACTGCTCACCAAGTTCGCCGGCACCCAGACTTCGCCCGGCGCGGAGGCGTCGCGCCGTCTGGCCAAGGCACTCACCGCCGTAGCCGAAGGCAGCCAGGAGCTTCGCAACAAGGTCAAGGGCGTGTTCCTGCCGCCGCTGCGTCAGACCCTCGAAGGCCTGTCGTCCGCGCTCAATGCACAACCGGTGACGCCTGACAGTCTGCCTGCGGACCTGCGCCGCGAGTGGGTCGGGCCTGACGGACAGGCCCGTGTGTCGGCGACCCCGAGCGGCGATCCGACCAACAACGACGAAATGCGCAACTTCGCGCGCGCGGTGCTGGCGGTTGAGCCGAATGCCACCGAGGGGTCGATCTCGGTGCTCGAAGCCGGCAACACCATTGTCCGCGCTTTCTTCGAGGCCGGATTCTGGGCGCTGCTCTCGATCGGCATCATCCTCTGGATCGTGCTGCGGCGCTTCACCGACGTGCTGCTGACGCTTGTGCCGTTGGTGCTGGCGGCGGTGGTGACGCTTCAGCTCTGCGTCATCGTCGGCATGCCGCTCAACTTCGCCAACATCATCGCCTTGCCGCTGTTGCTGGGCGTCGGCGTCGCGTTCAAGATCTACTACATCATGGCGTGGCGGTCCGGTCAGACCAACCTGCTGCAAACCAGCCTGACGCGCGCGGTGTTCTACAGCGCGCTGGCAACCGCCACGGCGTTCGCCAGCCTCTGCTTCTCGAGCCACCCCGGCACGTCGAGCATGGGACAATTGCTGGCGATGTCGCTGATCTGCACACTGGCGGCTGCGGTGCTGTTCCAGCCGGTGCTGATGGGACGCCCGCGTGAGGTGACCGCCGGCGGTCCATCCCCCGACGATGGCAGCGTGCCGGTTCCGGCCGGGCCAGCCGTCTCGAACCCGAAGGCACGGCTTGCCTCGGCTCAACTGTCAGGTCCTGCGGAACCCGAGGCGGGCGGCTTGCCCGATGCGTCGCGGCCGGACACGGCCGTGTCAACGACCAGAGATATTGACAGCGGTGATGCGGAGGTTAAGTCCGCGATGAAACCGGCCGCACAGTCCTCCGCGCGAGGGTCGCGCGCCGGCGCGAACCGGCGGGCCAAGGCCTCTCCGCAACGCAAGCGCTAGAGCAGTGGAGACGATCTGATGCAGGTTCGTTTTGCCGTCTTGCTTGGTGCGGCGCTCGCTGCCGGCCTGCCGGCTTTGCCGGCAGCGGCGGCGCCACAGCAGGGCACGCGAGAGCAGCAGGCCGCGTGCCGTGGCGACACCCGTCGGTTCTGCCGGGCGGTCGATCCCGACCAGGGTACGTTCGGAATTCTCAACTGCCTGAGACAGAATCGGGCGAAATTGAGCAAGTCCTGCCGCAATCTGCTCGAGAGTCACGGCCAGTAGGTCCGTGAAATCGACATATTGCGGAGCGAAGCCGGATTTGAGGCGGAAACAACTTTGGTCCCGGAGCAGCCCATGAAGCGGGATTTCGTGTCTGCAAGTTTTGGATTGATTGCTGCGGCTGTCATCGCGTCGGCTTCGCCGGTTGCGGCGCAGCCGCAACGCGCGCCTGCCGGACCTCCGAGTGCGGCCGGACTGTGGGAGCAGGCCGACGACAACGGAAGAGTCGGCGCCTGGTTTCACATCTACGATCGCGGCGACGGCGTTTACGAAGGCAAGCTCGTGAAGATCTTTCCCAAGCCGGGCGAACCGACCAATCCGGTCTGCAGCCGCTGCCCCGGCGATCAGCGCGGCAAGCCCTCGCTTGGTCTCGTCATGATCAAGAACATGACCCCGCAGGGAGGCAGCAGCTACGTGAACGGATCGATCCTCGATCCGCGCGACGGCAACGTCTACAACGCCCGGATGGATGTAAGCCGGGACGGGCAGCGTTTGAATCTCCGCGGCTATCTCGGCATCGAGCTGTTCGGGCAGACGCAGACCTGGAAGCGGCTACCGGAAAGCGCGATGGCCGAGCTGCAGCAGCCCAATCCGCCGCCGGGAACGATGCGTCCTCCGCCGCGCGGCAACCAGCAGCGCTGACGATCGGTCGGATTTGAACGTTACGCAGCCGCCGGCTGACGGGATTGCTCCCCGGCCGGCGTTTGCATGTTCGGGCCGCGCTCGTGCGTGGAATAGAACGAGGCGTTCTGTTCGCCGCGTATCGCTTCGCGCGTGAACTTGATCATGTGATAGGAGATGAAGCCCATCCCCATCACCGCGTCGACCTGGCCGCGTCGCAGCGCATGCAGCGCCGCCTGCCAGAAGTGTCGGCGGTAATCCGATCTGACGCCGACCTGCCAGAACAGGCGCCACGCCAGCACCGAGCCCATCCGGAGGTTGGCGAGCGTGAACCGCGCACGGGCCGGCGGCTTGATCCGGTTTGCGTACGTTGTCTCGACCTGATGCCAGAATCGCCGGAACAGCCGCTCGGGCTCGTATGCGTAGCCCATGCAGCGCTTCCACGAGTCCACCACCACGTTGTAGGGCCGCAGAAACCGTACGTTCGATTCCAGGTGCGGGCTCTCATCGATCCGGTCGGCGCGCTTGAGACGATCGTACAGCGGCGTCTTGGGCAGCGCGTGCAGGAGGTTGATCGTCAGGATCGGGATGTTGGAGCTGTCGATGAATTGCAGGAGTTGGTCGGCCGAGCTGTCGGTGTCGGTGTCGAGCCCCATGATGATGCCGGACGTCACCTCGATGCCGTAGCTGTTGATGGTCTCGATCGAGTCCATCATCGGCAGGTTGGCGTTCTGGTCCTTGCGCATGAACTTCAACGCGCCGATGTCGGGGGTCTCGATGCCGGCGAACATGCCGTGGAACAGCGCCTCCCGCATCAGCTTCAGGATCTCGGGCTGCTTGGCGATGTTGAGCGTGGCCTCGCATGCGAACGCGATCGGATAGCCGCGGCGTTTCTGCCACTCCACCAGATGCGGCAGCAGATCGCGGGCGGCCTTCTTGTTGCCGATGAAATTGTCGTCGACGAAGTAGACCGTCATCGGCCGCCGCGGTTGCTCCAGCATCGCGTCAAGCTCGGCGATGATCTGCTCCGGCGACTTCAGCCGGGGGACCCGGCCGTACAATCCGGGGATGTCGCAGAACTCGCACTGATAGGGGCAGCCGCTAGAGAACTGGATGCTGCCGATCAGGTACTGCCCGATCGTGATCTTCTCGTAAGCCGGGATCGGGAAGCTGCTGAGCGGGAGGCGTTCGCGTGTCTCGAACGTCACCTGCGCGGACGGCATGGAGACGTCCGTATCGAGCCTTTCGATCACCTGATCGGTGGCGTCGCCGAGTTCGCCGATGTGAAGGTAGTCGACCGCCGGGTACATCTCCGGAGCGGCGGACACCGAGGGGCCTCCAAGGACCATCGGCTTGCCTGCCGCGCGTGCGCGGTCATGGATGTCGCGGATCTGGGCGGCCTGGACATGCATGCCGCTGCACATCACCGCGTCCGCCCAGGCGAAGTCCTCAGGCTTCGCGCGGGCGATGTTCTCGTCGATAAAGCGGACCGGCCATTCCTCCGGCAGGTAAGCCGCCAGCACCAGAAGCCCCTGCGGCGGCATGAACGCCTTCACGTCGTAGAGCAGGGGGAATGCGTGCGCAAAAGTTCCGAACGCGGGAGTGTAGGCAGGGAACACGCACAGAATCCTGCGGATGTTTTGAGGCTGGACCGGAGTTCGCAATGGACGGCTCTCCTGACTTCAAGACCCCCCGCGTGCCGGAACTATCGCATGATCGGCCCCGACGTGGGTGACATCCCGGCAACGCGCCGAGGATGAAGCGGTTTCGCTTAAAGTTCAATGAGTTGGAAGATCGCGCCAGGGCGTAGTCTGTGGCGGGTCTATTCGGCGGCCTCGATCGCGGGGGCCTGCGCCACCACGGGCTCGCCCGCTCCATGCAAGCCGAAGCCGGCCCCGAGACTGCGGCGCGCGTGAACCAGCGCGGCGCGCGCCATTCGCGTGTCGAGCCCGACCCGCGCCAACGCGCCGATCTGCCCGGGCTGGGACAGGATGGAAAGCATCACCTTGGCGAGGTCGGGGGATCCGCCCTCGGTCAGGCCGATCTGCGCGGCCGGCGGCAACTCCCGGTGGCAGGCGTCCGCGACGACCCGCACCGCCGCGAAAGGCAGCCCGTGGGCTGCCGCAATCTGCACCGCCACAATCGATTCCATGTCGACCGCCAGGGCGCCGGTGGCTTGGCCCAGCGCCAGCTTGTCGGCCGACAGGGCAACAAGCCGACGCGATCCCGCGAGGTCGGCGTGGATCGCACCCGGAATGGACTGCAGGATCTGGCTGGCCCACTCGAGATGGGTGTTGATGCGCTGGTGCGGCGTCACGATCGAGCGCGCCACAATGCAGGTGCCCGGTTGCACGTTCGGAGCCAGGCCGCCGGCGATGCCGAACGAAACGATGCCACGGCATCCCTTGGAGATGGTTTCGAGCAGCGCGGCCCGCAGGGTATCCGCGCGCGTTGCACAGATCGTGTGCACACCAGGACCCGAGGCGATCCGCGCCTCGAAGCTCATGCCGGTCACAGCAACGACGGGGAGCAGTGAATCTTGCAGCATTACATCCCGAATCTGTCGGGGTGACCGACCATCAAGTTATTGTAGCGCGCGAGCGCCCAAAGCGGAAAGAATTTTGAGTAGCCGTGATAGCGCAAATAAAAGACGCGTGGAAAACCCGTCGCGGTGTAGTGGTCTTCCTGCCAGAAGCCGTCCGCGCCTTGCGTCCGCAGCAGATACGCGACGCCCTTTTCGACTGCGGGATGGTTGGCGGCGGCGCCTGCCGACATCAGCCCGATCAGCGCCCAGGCGGTTTGTGAGGCCGTGCTCGCTGCCGGCTCATAGCCGCGGTATTCGAGCTTGTAGCTGGTGCCGTCCTCACCCCAGCCACCGTCCGGATTTTGTATCGAAATGAGCCAGTCGTGAGCCTTGCGCATCTCGGGTGCGTCCGGTCTCAATCCTGCGACCTTCAGGGCGCACAGCACCGACCAGGTTCCGTAGATGTAGTTCATGCCCCAGCGGCCGTACCAACTGCCGTCGGCAAGCTGCGTCTGACGCAGATACGCGAGGCCGTCCTGCACCGCGCGGCTGTCCGCCTCTCCCATCTGGGCCAGCATCGAGACGCATCGGCCGGTCACGTCCTCGGTCGGCGGATCGAGCAGGGCGCCGTGGTCGGAGAACGGGATGTTGTTGAGGTAGAGGTATTCGTTGTCGGCGTCGAACGCGCCCCAGCCGCCGCTCTTGCTCTGCAGTCCCACGATCCACTCGCGGCCGCGGCTGATGGGAGCGCGGTAGTCGGCATCGCTGCGAACACCCTGAACGCGGTCCATCGCCATCACCACCACCGCGGTGTCGTCGAGGTCCGGGTAGTGCGCGTTAGCATACTGGAACGCCCAGCCGCCGGGCCGCACATCGGGACGCCGTGCGATCCAGTCGCCGCGCACGTCGAGCACCTGACGCGGCACCAGCCAGTCGAGGCCTGCGACGGCACTCCCGATCGTGCGCTCGTTGCCGACCTCCAGCAGCGTGTGCGCGACCAGCGCGGTATCCCAGACCGGCGACACACAGGGCTGGCAGTAGGCGTAGTCCTCATGCACCACCAGCAGCTTTTCCATCGAGCTGCGGGCGGCGACGAAATCGGGATGCTGGCTGGGGTAGCCCAGCACCTGGTACATCATCGCCGAGTTCGCCATCGCCGGGTAAATCGCGCCAAGACCGTCCTCGCCGTTCAGGCGTTCGGTGACGAACTCCACAGCCTTGTCGATCGCGACCTGACGCGACCGTTTCGGGAAGAAGCGTTCGAGGAGACGCAGCACCCTGTCGATGCCGTTGAACAGCAGGAACCAGAACCAACTCTGGTGCGGAGCCTTGGACCGCGGTCCGAGAGTGCGCGGATCGCCGAGGAACAATTCGTCGATGCCGACGCCCTTCGGGTTCTTCGCTTTCGGCTTGTGGACCTGAAGCACCAGCATCGGCACGATCACCGTGCGAGCCCAGTAGGACACCTTGTCGAGGTGGAACGGAGACCACTTCGGCAGCAGCATGATTTCGACCGGCATGACCGGCACGGCGCTCCAGCCGACCACGCCGTAGAGCGCGAGGAGCACGCGGGTGAAGACGTTGCTCTGCTCGGCGCCTCCGCGCGCCCGGATGGCTTCGCGAGCGCGCTTCATGTGCGGCGCATCGATATCGTCGCCGATCATCTTGAGCGCGAAGTAGGCTTTCACGCTGGCGCTGATGTCGAATTCGCCGCCATGGAAGAGCGGCCAGCCGCCGTGCTCACCCTGGATGCGCCGCAGGTACACGGCGATCTTGCGCTCCAGCTCGGCGTCCACCGGCTCGCCGAAATAGTGCCGCATCAGCACGTATTCCGAGGGAATGGTGGCGTCCGCTTCGAGCTCGAACACCCAGTGCCCGTCGCGTTGCTGGCACGCCAGGAGTGCGTCGCTTGCCGCCTTGATCGCCCGATCGAGAGCGGCAGGCGCGGCCATGTTATCTGTGGAGGGTGTCGCGGCAGATGAATTCACGGCAGATGGTCTCTTCGGCTCTGTCTCTCATCCACGGTCCGCAATGAGCGCCGCGGCGCGCTGGCCCGAGCGGATCGCTCCTTCGATGGTCGCCGGCAGCCCCGTCGCGGTCCAATCTCCGGCGAGGGCCAGGTTGGCGAATTCGGTGGCCGCGCCGGGGCGTCTCGCGTCCTGTTGCGGTGTGGCGGCGAAGGTTGCCCGCCGCTCCCGCACGATCTGCCATGGAGGAAGCTCCGCCGCAATGCCTGCGATCTTCGCCACGTCGCGCCAGATGGTGGCGGCAAGCTCGTCGCGCGGCAGGTCGATCAGGCGGTCGGCGAAGCTGATGGTGATCGAGAGCCTGCCGGAAAAGGCAAACAACCATTCCACGGTGCCGCCGACCGCTCCGGTGATCGGGGGCAGGCTGTGCGGCGGATCGATCTTGAAGTGCGCGTTGAGGATCGCATGGAAGGCATTCGGCGTTTGCAGGCCTGGAACCAGGGACGCTGCAGCCCACGGCGGCACCGCGAGGATGACCGTATCGTCGGGACCAAGTGTGATCCGGTCGGAGCCGAAGTCGAGCGCGGTCACGCGGCCGCTGTCGAACGTCATCCCGCGAAGCTGCCGTTCGAGCGCAACGGTCCCGCCATGCTGCTGGATATAGGCAAGACCGGGATCGACAAACGCGCTGGACAGCCCGTCCCGCGCGACCAGGGGATGGTAGTTGCGCCCCCCGGCCAGCAGCGTTTCGCGGACCACGCCGGCGGCCAGCGCTGCCGATCCCAGCGGCGGCTCGATATTGAGCGCGGCAAGTAGAAACGGTCCGACCAGCCGGTTGTAAAGCGTGCCGGTGCAGTTCATCACGTCGCCGACCGTCGCGCCGGGCGCGGCACGTATCAGCCTGAGCAACGACAGATAGTCGCGCGGGCGCGTGCCCGGCACACGGCGGCTGGAATCGAATATCCACCACGGGAACGGGCCGTCGTTGGCGCGCAGCGTCCAGCGCTGTCCGCTCGCCAGATCGAAGAATGGCACGCTGGCGCTGCCTGGACCGGTCAGCAGATGCTTTCCGCCGATCGAGTCGAGATAGGAAAGCGCCGCGCGGTTGCCAGACAGCAGCAGATGATTGCCGTTGTCGATGGTCATGCCGATGGTCAGGTCGTGGTAGGAGCGGCAGCGACCGCCAGCCTGCGCCGTCGCCTCGTGAACGTGAACGCGGGCGCCGCCCTCGATCGACCGCACGGCAGCGGAAAGGCCGGCCAGTCCGGCGCCGATGATGTGAACGGTTTTTGGCATCACACGATGGCGTAGCGCAGCAGGATCCAGAGGAAGTGCGCGCGGCTGACGCTGACGCGCTCGCGCGGCGCACTCCAGCCGCGGGCCACCATGCGCTCCAGGATGAGGTGATAGGCCGCGCCCATGATGCGTGGCGCCTTGACGGCGCGGCGCGGTGCCGCGGCCATGATCTTCTCGGCCGCGGCGAAATGGTGCTCGGCCCGCTGGACGATCCGGCTGCAGACCTGACCGATTGCGGGGCTGGCCAGTGCTTGGTGCGGATCGGATGTCGCGATCCCGGCTTCGGTCAGCGCCTCGCGCGGCAGGTAGAGCCGGCCGATGCTCGCGTCCTCGTCGAGATCGCGCAGGATGTTGGTCAACTGCAACGCGCGGCCGAGGTGATGCGCCAGCTCCAGTCCCGGTTCGCGCTGCATGCCGAACACGCGCACGCTGAGCCGGCCCACTGCGCTCGCCACCCGGTCGCAATAAAGGTCGAGCGTTTCGAAATCCGGCGCACGGATGGTGGCGACGACGTCCATCTCCATGCCGTCGACCACGGCAAGGAAATCGCCAAGTGCGAGATCGAAGGTGCGCACCGCCTTCGCCAGATTCTGCAGGTGCGGCGGCGGATTCCCGGCGTAGAGCGCGGTGAGGTTGTCGCGCCAGCGCTGCAACTCCTTCAGCCGCGCATCCCTGTCGCCGTCCTCGTCGGCGACGTCGTCCACCGCGCGGCAGAACGAATAGATTTCGAACATCGCCTCGCGCTGCTCGCGCGGCATGATCCGCATCGCTGCGTAGAACGAGCTTCCCGAGGCCCGCTGGCCGGCATCGCTGGCGGTTTGCGCGCTCACGTCATTCACCCGGCTGCGTTGCCGCCGCCGGACGCGGTCCGAGCCGGCGAAAAGCGGTGCTGACGATGGCCGCGAGCGCGATCCCTGCGGTCTCGGCCTTGCCGAGATGGACGCGCTCCGAGAGAGGATCGCGCGTTTCGAGCATGCCGGCGATCCGGTCGGCGAACCGCTGGATCAGGGCGATCTCGCAGGCGAGGCGGCGGTCCTCGACCATGACGGACAGCGCGTCGCCCTCGTGCAGCAGCGCACGGGTGCGGCGGGCGAGGCCGGCGAGGCAGCGACGAAGCTCCGGCGTTGCCTGGCCGGCGCCGAGCGCCTCCACGTTCGTTCCGGCTGCGGCCATGGCATCGAGCGGGATATAGACGCGGTCGAGGTCGCGATAGTCCTTGCCGCAGTCCTGCAGGTGGTTGTTGATCTGCAGCGCTGCGCAGATCGCGTCGGAGGTGGGCCAGGTGTCCCGGCTCTCGCCGTGCACGTCGAGCACATAGCGCCCGACCGGCATCGCCGAGTAGGTGCAGTAGCCGATCAGGTCGTTCCAGTCCCGGTAGCGCAGCTTGGTGGCGTCGAGCCGGAACGCCTCGAGCAGATCCTGGGCGTGGCGCGGCGACAGTCCGCGTGCGGCAAGCGCCTCGCGCAACCGGACCGCGACCGGATCGCCGGGGCCGGTGCCGATCAGGTCGGCCTCCAGCTCATCCAGCATCTCGATTTTCCGTGCCGGCGTCAGCGAGGAATGGTCGGCGATGTCGTCGGCGGTGCGGACGAACTCGTAGAACGCCATGATTGGCGCCCGGTGGCGGGCGCTGATAAGGCGCGATGCGACGGGAAAGTTCTCGTCGCGATGCCCTTTCCCCGATCGCAGCTCTTGCGCGCTCGTCATGCTGGTCCGGCGGTCCGAATGCTGTGCCGCGATGGCCGCGGCTCGAAGGTTATTTTGATATCAAACTGGCGCCCAAAGGCCATATCGGATCGTGTGCCTGGGACCTTGAAATCGGCCCGATCCGGCTGAAATCGCGGGCGGATGGTCGTCCGCAAGCGGAAATGGGGCGGTTAGCCATAATCCGCCGGGGCCTATCGCGCCGGGCCTGTTGATGCCATTAAATGCGCCGCGGGAGGGTGGCTCCGGGACCCGCCGGGGCCAGGCAAGTCAAGAAACAGTGGGGAACACGTTGTCCAGCGAGACCTTTCAATCGCAGCTCACGTCCGTTGCCGCAGAGACCGAGAGCCTGCTGGGCCGTCTGCTGGCCGACAAGCCCGAGATGCTGGAGCTGGCGCGTCCGAATCGCCTGATCGAAGCGATGCGCTATGCCACCCTGAACGGCGGCAAGCGGTTCCGGCCGTTTCTGGTGGTGGCTTCGGCGGCCCTGTTCGATGTGCCCCGCCCGCGGGCGCTGCTGGCCGGCGCCGCGCTGGAATGCGTGCACTGCTATTCGCTGGTGCACGACGACCTTCCGGCCATGGACGACGACGACCTGCGCCGCGGCCAGCCGACCGCCCACAGGAAATTCGACGAGGCCACCGCCATCCTGGCCGGTGACGGGCTGCTCACCTTTGCGTTCGACATTCTGGCGAGGCCGGACGTGCATCCGGATCCGGCGGTGCGGATCGAACTGGTGCTGGCGCTCGCCCGCCACGCCGGGCTCGGCGGCATGGTCGGCGGCCAGATGCTCGATCTTGCCGCGGAAGGCCGGTTCGATGGCGGCAAGCGTCAGTCGCTGAACGAAAACGGCGTTGCGACGCTGCAGGCGATGAAGACCGGGGCGCTGCTGCGGTTCGGCTGTGTCGCCGGCGGCATTCTGGCGCAGGCCAGTCCGGAGCAGCGTGCGGCGCTCGACCGCTACGGTGACATCGTCGGCAAGGCGTTCCAGATCGCCGACGATCTGCTCGACGTCGAGGGCGACACCGCCACGCTCGGCAAGGCGGCCGGCAAGGATGCCGAGGCCGGCAAGGCTACGCTGGTCGCGGTGCTCGGCATCGACGCCGCCAAGGCGCGGCTGAAGACGCTGGTGGCCGACGCCGAGGCCGCGCTCAGGCCTTTCGGCTCGAAAGCCGCGGTGCTGGCCGAGGCCGCGCGGTTCGTCGCCGAGCGCAAGGCCTAAATCAACGTGTCTTGATCGGCTCTTGGGCGGTCGCCGATGCCGGCGGCGCGGCGCCGGACTCCTGCTACTGGCTTGCGGCAACGAAGTTCGGTAGCATTCGCCGGCACAACACACTCAAGGATCACGTTCCATGGCCCGCTTCGATCTAAATCGCCGTGCCGTCGTGAAGGGCGCCGCCGCCGCCGGCGCGGCTGCACTGGTCTCGCCGTCCGCCATCGCGCAAGGCAACCCGATCAAGATCGGCTTTGCGATGTCGCTGACCGGAGGTCTGGCTGGCGGCGGCAAGCAGTCGCTGCTCGCGTTCGAGATCTGGCGCGACGAGATCAACGCCAAGGGCGGCCTGCTGGGCCGTCCGGTGCAACTCATCCACTACGACGACCAGAGCACGCCCGCGAACGTGCCCGGCCTCTACGCCAAGCTGATCGACGTGGACAAGGTCGACCTCGTGGTGTCGCCTTACGCGACCAACCAGGTCACGCCAGCCATGCCGGTGGTGATGCAGAAGAACATGGTCTTCATGGGCCTGTTCGCCACCGACGTGAACTCCAAGTTCAACTACGACCGCTACTTCGCGACCATCCCCAACGGCCCGGACGGCCGGCGCGCCCCGACGCTCGGCTTCCTCGAGGTCGCAGCCAGCATGACACCGAAGCCGCAGACCATCGCGCTGGTCGCAGCCGACGCCGAATACGCCCAGACCGTGATCGCGGGCGCGCGCGAGACCGTCAAGCGGCTCGGCTTCAAGACTGTCTATGACCGCAGCTATCCGCCGAGCACGGTCGACTACAGCCCGATCGTGCGCGCCATGAATGCGGCCAACCCGGAGATCATCTGCATCGCGTCCTATCCGCCGGATTCGGTCGGCCTGATCCGCGCCTCCAACGAGATCGGCATCAAGCCGCGCATCTTCGGCGGCGCGATGATCGGACCCGGCTTCACGCCGATCAAGGCGCAACTCGGACCGCTGCTCAACGGCATCGTCAATTACGATACCTACGTGCCCGAGCCGACCATGCAGTTCCCGGGCGTCGATGCGTTCCTCAAAACCTATCAGGAGCGGGCTCCTGCGGCCGGTGTCGACCTGCACGGCTTCTTCTTGCCGCCGTTCGCCTACGCGCAGATGCAGGTGCTGGCGCAGGCCGTGACCACGGCCGGTGCGATCGATCACGCCAAGATCGCGGATGCCCTGCGCAAGGGCACGTTCGGCACCATCGTCGGCGAGATCAAGTACGGCCCCGGTGGCGAGTGGCAGAAGAACCGCACGCTGACCATCCAGTTCCAGGGCATCAAGGCCGGCGATGTGAACCAGTTCAAGCAGGCGGGCAGGGCGGTGATCCTGCACCCGAGCGATCTGAAGTCGGGCAATCTGATCGAGCCGTATACGAAGGCGAAAGGCTAGGCCGGACCGTCTTCCGGCACAGCACGAAAGCAAACAAGCGCGGGCTGGTCTCCGGCCCGCGCTTTCATTTCGAAAGATTGGCCCGTTTCTCGCCGTGCCGTGATGCGGTCGGTCCGGTGCGATTGTGCCGCTCCGCCAAATCCCTCATATAAGGGCATGGACGCACCAAACCCTTCCTCGGTCCCGACCGCGGCGAACCGAACGCCGATCCACAACGGCGCCGTCGGTCTCGTGGTCCGCGATCTCGACCGGATGACGGCCTACTATCGCGACCTCCTCAAGCTCGGCGAGCTGGAGCGCGCGCCGCAGCGGGTGGTGCTGGGCGCAGGCAATGTCGCGCTGCTGGAACTGAACCACAGACCCGATGCGCTGCCGGACGATCAGCGCGAAGCCGGGCTCTATCACACTGCATTCCTGATGCCGACGCGCGCCGACCTCGCGCGCTGGATCCTTCATGTGGCGAAGCATCGCGTGCCGGTCACGGGCGCCTCCGACCACGATGTCAGCGAGGCGATCTACCTCGACGATCCGGAGGGCAATGGTGTCGAGGTCTATTCCGACCGGCCGCCGGAGCGATGGCGGCGCGACGGCAAGACCATCTTCCAGAAGACCGATCCGCTGGATATCGAAGCCATCATCGCCGAGATCGATCCGGCGACGGCCACCTATGACGCCGCGCCCGGCGGGTTGCGCGTCGGCCATATCCATTTGCGCGTCGGGGGCACGGCTCGCGCCGAGGCGTTTTATTCCGAGGCGCTCGGCCTCGACGTGACGCGCCGGCGCACCGGCGCCACCTTCATCTCGTCGGCTGGATACCACCATCATGTCGGAGCCAACGTCTGGCACAGCCCGGGCGCGGGCGTACGCGACGCACGGCGCGCCGGACTCGACTTCTTCACGCTCGAAGTGAACGACATCGCAACGCTCAACACGTTGAAGCAGCGGGTCGCCGCGTTCGGTGCGCCAGTCGAGCCGATCCCCGGTGGTTTTGTCACCGCCGACCCGTGGGGCACACGGGTGCGTTTCGTTCTCGCAGGTTGACTGCGCGCTGCGGCGTCACGTCGAGGGGTAAAGACTTCTGTCCGTGGTCCGCAACTCGCGCGGCCGGGTGTTCGGCTCGATCGGCCGATGGTCTTGCTGCCGCACGTCGGACCGGTGATCGTGTTGACGCAGCTCGATCAGCACGGCGTCGACCACGCTGTCGAACGCCTCGCGGTCGAGGGTCGGGGCGGCGCTGCGGCGCACCAGGAACAGGAACGCGAAGCCGCCCAGGCAGAAGATGACCGGGCCGCTGAGCAGGCCGTACACAAAGCTCATCCGCATTTCCGAGACCGCGTGCGCATAGGCCGTTTGTCCGGCGAGATCGCCGGACGGATCCGTGCCGTCCTGTCGTGCCGACTCGTGGGCCGACGCCGGCGAGTCCGTCACGGCGGCGGGCGCGGGTTCGGGCCCTGCCTGAACCGCAGCGGTTCGCATGACGGGTGGTCTGGCTGCGGCGGCGGTGTCCCGGACTGCCCGTTCCTCGGCGGCCTTGTCCGCGAGCGCCTTGTCGGCAGCGGCTTTTTCCGCGGCCTGCTCGGCGGCTCGGCGGTCCGCGGCGGCCTTTTGCTGCGCGGCCTTGCGTGCGGCCGCTTCCTCGGCGGCGCGCCTCTCGGCGGCTGCCTTCTCATGTGCAGCTTTTTCGCGTGCCGCGTTCTCCTGAGCGGCCTTTTCGGCAGC